>CALUPL010000067.1 GCA_944322635.1 uncultured Mailhella sp. | reverse complement strand
GCTTGAACTGTTGAAAAAGAGAGGGCGCCGACCAGAGAAGTTCAAGCCGGCGCCCTTAAGGCGCGAGTAAGTAACAAGCCCTTACAGGGCTGAACAAGCCACCCGTTTTACGGGTGGTCCTGACTTTAACGTTTCTCGCGAAAGAATTTCTACACTGAAAGGAAGAGAGGAAAACAGACGAAAGAAGCCGAGAAAAATTCCTGAGACGCAATCGGCCGGAGACGACATAACGTCGCGCTCCGGCCGCAGGAACATTTCAGAGAACGAAAACTAGATGACCTTGTTCAGGCTGTATTCCAGAATACCCTCGGCCCCCAGGGCATGCAGCTGCGGAATGAGATCACGCACCACATTGGTGTCAACCACGGTTTCCAGCGAAACCCATGCCGGATCGCGCAAAGAAGCCACGGTGGGAGAATTGAGGGCGGGCAGAAGGCCGAGAATGGCATCAAGACGGGCGGTAGGCGCATTCATCTTGAGACAGACAAAGCTTTCCGCTCTCAGAGCACCCTGAAGCAGCAGATCGATCTGTTCGATCTTGCGACGGCTGTCGGGATCGTTCCACACATTGCGATTGGCAATGAGCACGGTGTTGCTGGCCATGACTTCATCGATGACGCGCAGGCCGTGAGCACGAATGGTGGTTTCGGTTTCCGTCACTTCCACAATGGCGTCGGCCAGACCTTCCACGACCTTGGCTTCCGTGGCGCCCCAGGAATAATTGATCTTCACCGGAACGCCCTTTTTCTCGAAATAACGGGTGCTCACACCCACAAGTTCCGTGGAAATACGCTTGCCTTCAAGGTCGGCCGCACACTGATAGGGAGAGTCGCCGGCCACGGCGAGCACCCAGCGGGCCTTGCGGTTGGACACCTTGGAATAGACGAGGTCGGAAATCACCACCACGGGGGCATCGCTGTTCTCCTTGCCGCCGTAGGACACGCCGCGCTCTTCCAGCCAGTCCTTGCCGGTAAGGGCCACGTCCAGAATGCCGTTCTGGATGTACTCGGGAATCTCCTGCACCCGGCAGAGACGGGCAGTAAGTTCGGGATCGTTGATGTCGGGAAAATAGTTGCGTACGTGCTTATGAATCTTCCATCCTGCCTTGTCGAAAAGGGCGATGGTTGCTTCTTCCAGAGAGCCTTTGGGAATGCCGAGCTTGAGCTGAGATTTCATGCTGAGAGCCTCTATTTCTTATACACTTCGGCGGGATCAAAGACCTGAGGGCAGCAAATGGACACTTCCGAGCTGCCGGGAATGAGCCGCCGGTAAAAACAGCTGCTTCTGCCGGTATGGCAGGCGGCACCACCTATCTGTTCTATTTCCAGCACCACGGCGTCGGAATCGCAGTCAAGACGGATGGCCTTGACGACCTGCACGTTGCCGGAGCTTTCTCCCTTGTGCCACAGCTTCTGACGGCTGCGGCTCCAGTAATGAGCCTCGCCGGTGGCAAGCGTAGCTTCCCAGGCCTGCTGATTCATCCACGCAAGCATGAGCACCTCACCGGTGGCGGCATCCTGCGCCACGGCGGCAATGAGACCTCCGGACTTGGAAAAATCGGGAGTAAAGTCGGACGGAGCTTGAAACATGAGGCGGTATCCTTATGAGGGTTGCACAATGAAAGTCGTTGTAATCCGCAAAGATGACGGCAGTATGACTACTTTGCGAAACCTACGGCACGGCGTTCGCGAATGACGGTGACGCGAATCTGTCCGGGGTAGGTGAGATTTTCCTCGATTTTGGCGGAAATGTCCTTGCACAGAAGGTACGTGCTGTCGTCATCCACATTGTCGGAATTGACGATGACGCGAAGCTCACGGCCTGCCTGAATGGCGTAGGACTTGGCCACGCCCTCGAAGGAATCGGCGATGTTTTCCAGATCTTCAAGTCGCTTGACGTAGTTTTCAAGCAGCTCCTTGCGGGCGCCGGGACGGGCACCGGACAAGGAATCCGCAGCCTGTACGAGCACGGCAAGGGCAGTTTCGGGATGCACGTCCTCATGATGGGCGGCAATGGCGTGGACGATGTCCTTGCCTTCCCCGTACTTCTTGGCGATGTCCGCGCCGATGAGCGCATGAGAGCCTTCCACTTCGTGATCCACGGCCTTGCCGATGTCGTGCAGCAGGCCGGCGCGCTTGGCACGCTTTATGTCCATGCCGAGCTCGGCGGCCATCATGCCGCAGAGGGCGGAAACTTCAAGGGAATGCTGCAGCACGTTCTGAGTGAAGCTCGTACGGTACTTGAGCTGGCCAAGCAGGCGGATGATGTCAGGACTTATGCCGTGTACGCCGGCATCGAACGTGGCCTGTTCGCCCACTTCGCGGATCTGCACTTCCAGCTCCTGCTCGCACTTGTGCACCACGTCCTCAATGCGGGCGGGATGAATACGGCCATCCTGGATAAGGCGCTCAAGAGCCATGCGGGCCACCTGACGACGGATGGGGCTGTAGGCGGAAAGAATGACGGTTTCCGGGGTGTCGTCGATGATGAGATCCACCCCCGTAGCCGCTTCGAGAGCACGAATATTACGGCCTTCACGGCCGATGATGCGGCCTTTCATGTCCTCGCTGGGCAGGGTGACTGCCGTAACCGTCTGCTCGCCGACGTAGTCGCCGGCGTAGCGCTGAATGGCGCAGGCCAGAATTTCCTTGGCCTTGCGATCGGCCGTTTCACGGGCCTCGGTTTCAATGACACGCATCATCTTTGCCGCTTCGTGACGGGTACGCGCCTCAATCTCTTCAAACAGACGAGTCTTGGCCTCTTCGGCCGTCAGACCGGAAACTTCCTGCAAGCGGCGTTCCTGCTCATCGAGCTTGGCCTCGACCTGAGTTTCCTTTTCGGCAAGCACTCGCTCACGCTGCGTCTGATCCTTTTCCTGAGCAAGGATATCGTGCTCCTTCTGCGTGATGCGCTCCATTTTTTCTTCCATACGGTCGCTGATGTCCTGGAGCTTCTTCTCACGATTCTTGAGGGCGCGTTCCTGCTCCTTGCATTCCATCTCGAACGTGTGCTTCTGACTGAAAATTTCGTTCTGCCCCTGAAGCAGAATTTCCTTTTTCTGAGCCTGTGCTTCCTTTCTGGCTTCTTCCACGATGCGGTTGGCAAGGTCGTTTGCTTCGCCGATGCGCTTGGTGGTCACGTGACGCTGTATGAACACGCCGATAAGTGCTCCGGCCACGAGGCTGACCAGCGCAAAGGCGTAAATGATGATGTCATCCATGGTAGTTCCTGTGATATGTTGACGGGCAAAGCCCGATAGTCCGGAACGGCCCGAAGGCACGCCGAATCATCGCGGACAGGCCGCGTCCCGAAAGGGAAAGTCTGGAAATTCCGTCCCTAGGACGGACAAGAAGAGCAGAGGAAGGAAAAAGAACCCGGGATGCCGTGAAAAGCTGCTGGCACGAGACCTTGTGGTCTCCAAGTGGGCGCCTGTCCGAAACTTCAGGCTGCCCGCATGACGCGGGTATGCACACCATTTCGGAGACTGGCTCCCTGCTAACGCTAGTGAGGCCGGCGCAAGCCAGCTTTCCACGCACACCCCAGGGAATATGGGTACCGGGCAGAGCTTAGGGAGTCTGCGTTGCTACTCCTTGTCGCTATTCTCCGGCGAGTTCTCCTTCAAATTCTGCAAAAGCTCATCCAACCGTGAATTTACCCGGCTTTTCTGCTCCTGCAGCTCCAAAAGGTCGTCCGCCATGCTTATGAGAAGCATGACCAGCAACCTGTCTCTGCCGAACTGACCGCCCTGCGCCTTTACCCTGCCATATCTTTCCTCGACGTACTGTCTGGCCTTCTCCACGCGTTCGGGGGCAGCCTCGGTACGGAACGCGACCTGAAGATCGCAAAGGTCAAGATGATAGCTGTGCATGGCGGCCGCCTGCCATTAACCGTTCTGCTGCGGTTCTGCGGCAGGCAAAGTATCCTGGATACGGCTGATCAGCGCGTCAACCCTGTTGCAGGCCTCATCGCGGACGCTGCGTTCACGATTGAGCTGTTCCTGAAGCTCCTCGGAAGCCATCTGGCCGAGCTCCAGATCCTCACGAAGACGCTTTCCTTCCTCGCGGAGCTGGTGGTTCTCCTCCCGAAGGCGGTCCAGTTCCTGAATGAGACTATCAATACGCTGAGCCAGCAGTTCCAACTTTTCCATAACTCGTCTATCTCCTTGAGAACCGGCGGGACGCGGTCAGCGCCGGCTCCGAGCATTTTTGTACATGCCGGGCTTTTCCGGCCATTATCACAGAGCACGAAGAACATGATTATGACGGCAATGTTTCTTCTTGCGCTCTTTCCTTATTGATAAGCTATGGAAGCCGGATGAGCAAGTACATAGAACGCCCATTATTGGCAAACTTCGCAGAAAAAACAAAAAAGACGGTTTCCGACGAGCCAGTCGAAAAGTTTTATCCGAAAATATGCGCTCCCCGACCAGCCGGAACACCTCTTCCGCCTCTCAGATACGCCCGTCCGCGGCAATCACGGCCCCAGGCGATCTTTCTCAGCAAAGCCCATGTTGAGAATCCGTGATTTTCACGAAAAACAGAATCTGCTCTGCGGACTGCGTTTTTATTTCCTCCCTTGTCCGCTGCGCTGAATTCGATAAGACCGGAGGAGGGAAATTCCCGACACACGAGAAAAACGGATGGCAACAATCTGATTACGCTCAGTCCGTTCCGGTTCATCTTCAACTCATGGAAAAAACTGCCGCCGGCAAAATCCGGTTGCTTCTTGCAAAAATAAATTTGTCACAATCCATCACAAAACTCTGAAAAATTCTGATGACAGACGAAGCTGACACAGCCAATCTTCAACTTTTTTCTGTCTGCCGGAAAATTCCATACGGCTGCGCCTTTCCCTCTTCCCTCCAAGGTCCCGCGCCATGTTTCGAATCCCGAAATTCCGTTTCAGAGGTAAACATACGACGGAATGAAAAAGCCTTTACGGAAGAACACGGTGCCGAAACGACACCCGGTATCTCTCCGGGACAGACAAAATGCTGCATGATTTGGAGATGGACAGATGTTCCGTCACCCGCTTCAGCCGGAAAATATCAGCCTTCTAAAGTCCGACGGAATGATGCAATATGTCCGGGCGGTCATCCTGCGTCATCGGTATTCTGATACACATACAACACATTGAATTAATTTAAAAAAATACATTTTCCTGATCCGGACTTAAAAACAAAAAGCCCGCCGGAAAGCGTTCCGACGGGCCGAACAGGCAAAGCAAATAAACTCAGCGCTGCTTCGTGGAAATGTTGAACGTAAGAGAATAAATCTGATGGAAGAAATTGACGTATTCCACGAACACATGATCCGGCACGGTAATACGGGCGGCGGAGTAGTTCAGAATACCCTTGATGCCGGCATCTACGAGCTGAGTGGCCGCACGCTGCGCACGTTCCGGCGGCACGGTGATGATGCCGATTTCAATGCCGAGTTCAGGCACCTTTTCCATGAGGGTCTTGGTGCAGTAAACTTCCAGGCCGTAAAGCTTTTCACCGATTTTGAAGGGATCGCAGTCGAATGCGCCCACAATGGTGAATCCGTGACGGCGAAATTCCTGATAGTTGAGCAGAGCGCGGCCCATGTTGCCTACGCCCACGAGGGCAGCACGCCATTCACGGTTGGCGTTGAGGCATGCCTTGATGACTTCCAGAAGATACGACACGTAATAGCCTACGCCGCGAACGCCGAATTCGCCGAAGTAAGCGAGATCCTTACGAACCTGTGAGGCGTTGACGTCGCAAGCGCGGGACAGGGGTTCGGAGGAAATGACCTGGACGCCGTCCTTGTCCATAGCTTCAAGAACTTGGAGATAGGTGGCGAGCCGCTGAATGGTAGCGCGAGGAATATGTTCGTATTTTGGAGTCTGGTTCATTGTCTTGGCTGGCCGGTTAAAAGAATAGGGGCGGAAAGGAATATATCCTCCCCGCCCGATAAATGCAACTACATCTTCACGAAGAGCAGGATGAGCGCCACGAGAAGGGCATAGATGACGAGGGATTCGATGAAGGCGAGGCCCAGAATGAGGGACTGGGAAATCTTGCCGGAAGCATCGGGATTGCGGGCAATGCCTTCGCAGGCGGCCTTGATGGCCGCACCCTGGCCGCAGGCACCGCCGGTGGCGGCGAGGCCGATGCCGAGAGCAATGCCGGCAGCGGCGAGACCGAAGCCGCTGGTAACGCCGCCGTCAGCAGCAAAGGCCACGGCAGCCATGGAAACGAGCATGAGGGTGGTCAGGGTCGTAAGAACGATCTTGCGCATGGTAATACTCCATTACAATTATGAGTGTTGAGGCCGTAAGGCCATTCCCCCGAAGTAAGGTCGGCTTAGTGGGCGTGTTCCACGGAGCCCTGAATGTAGATCATGGACAGGATGAACAGAATGAAGGCCTGCAGCACCTTGCCCAAGAGGAACAGGAAATACATGGGAACCGTACCGAGCAGTACGCCGACATAAATGCTGGCACCGAATCCGAAGAAGATGATGAGAGTCATTTCTTCTGCGAAGATGTTGCCGAAAAGACGGAGCGACATGGACAGCGGACGGGCCAGATGCGAAATGATTTCAATGGGGAACATCAGGGGAATCAGCGGCTTGCTGGAGCCGGTGAAGTGGTGGATGTAACCGAATCCCCAAGTGCGGATGCCCACATAGTTGTAATAGATGAACACGCACAGAGCGATGGAAATGGTGGTGTTCAGGTTGGCGGTAGGAGCGTCGCAGCCGGGCACGAGGCCCAGAAGGTTCATGGTGAGCACGTAAATGAAGATGGAGGCGAGCAGCGGCACGAAGCGGCGCCCCTTTTCCTCACCGAGGTTGTTCAGAACGAACTTTTCCAGTCCGTCCACGAGTGCCTCGAAGAATATCTGAAACTTGCCGGGCACGAGACTGAGCCTCTTGCGCAGCACAAGTCCGGTAACGAGCAGAATGGCCATGCCGAGCCAGGTGAAGAACACATACTTGGTCTCAATGGTCATGCCCGCGACCGTAATCTGATCCATGTGGAAAATGGTGGACAAGAGAAGCGGGTGCGCCAGTCCAGATGCTGCCATGGAAAAACCTCCTGTATGTGCCCCAGGCTTTTCAACCCCGGAAAATCAGAGAGACCGGAATGATTATCATTGCCGTGGAAAGACCGACCGCAAGGGCGCCCGGACTCGCCTGAAAAAAGACTAATGCTATATACACGAAAATTCCGGTAATGAAAAGCCTCAATTGCGTTCTGATGAGCAAACCTTTTTTCACAATGCGGGCACGGGAGAGTCCGTTCTTGTCGTCCTCTGGGATGGAGGCGGGAAGCGCCTGCTGGATAAAAAGGGCAAGAGTATAAAAATTCCAAAAGGATAACATGGCCATAACTCCGCCCCAGAACAGAAAGCGCCCCCAGGCGAGAGACAGCATTCCGGCCACGAAAAACAGCAGAGAAAAAAGAAAAAGATTCCTCGCTGCCCGCCGCAGGGGCGCGTGAATGAATCCGCTTCTCCACAGACGGCGATCCACTTGTTCAATTATGCTCATGCTCGTCCTTTTTCTCCTCTTTTTCATACTCACGAAGCTCACGGCGTATGGCCTCAAGCGACTCGCCGAGCTCGTCGAGATCCTGTTCGGAAGGATCGGCCGTACCGGCAAGTATGGACGCCGTCAGATCATCCTTTCTTTTGGCCTTTCCTTCCGCTGCGGTGACGGATTCCGCCGTATCGGGCATGATTGAGACTTTCGCCGGGGAAGGAACAACAATTTTACCGGCCTTTTCCTGCTCCTTCCGTTCAGCCTCACGTCTGGCCTTTTCCGCCGCATCCCGCTCGGCGTTGCTTTTGGCAAGATAGCGGGCATCTATCCACACGTTGCGAAACCCGGCGGCAAGGCCCAGCAGCAGCCCCACGGCCGCTCCCACGGGCCAGGAATCAAGCCACTTGTCCACCAGCCAGCCGAGACCTCCGCCCACTATGGGACCGGAAACCATGTGCAGTCCCATGGTGCTGGCCGTACCGAGCAGACCTATCTGCCCTTTGGGTTCATTCTCTTTGTTCTCCTGACTCATTGCGGGCCTCCATCCATTAAATGCTCTTGGAGTTGGACGCTGACTGTGTTAGGTATCGTCCTGTGCCGATGCCGTCAATCGGAAAGGCCGCAGCCCTTCCGGCGCAGTCCTTCACGGCAAAGACGGCTTTCGAGCCTTCCCTTCACTTCAACACTCTTCCACAGAGGTTCTCATGCCCATTAAACCCGGCGACACTGTTTCTGTCCATTATGTTGGCACCCTGAACGACGGTTCCGAGTTCGACCGCTCCCGCGAAGGCAGCCCCCTGCGCTTCAAGGTAGGCTCGGGCCAGGTCATTCCCGGCTTTGACAAGGCCGTAACCGGTCATGAAGTCGGCGACAAGTTCTCCGTGACCATTCCCGCCGCGGAAGCCTACGGTGAAAGACAGCAGCAGCTTCTCTTTTCCGTTCCTCTGGAACAGGTGCCGCCCTCCATCAAGCCTCAGGTGGGCATGATGCTTCACGCCTCCACCGATCAGGGCGAGCTGGAAGTCGCCGTCCATGAAGTGACCGACAAGCACATCGTGCTTGACGCCAACCACCCCATGGCGGGCAAGGACCTCACCTTTGCTCTGGAAGTCGTTTCCATAGACTGACGATCCGGGGCAGATGCCCCTTTTCCCCAGACACAAGGCCCGCCCGGCGGGCCGTTATCTTTCCTCAAGGAGTTCGCATGAGTTCTGCCAACGCCAGCCGCAGTCATGCCGTTCTTTCCGTTGCCACCAGGCGCCATGACGCGGAATACATCGCGGGGGGACATCCCGCCTCGGCCGAAGCCCATACCGATCCCACCGAATACTACGGGTGCAACGTCTTCGACGACAAGGCCATGCGGCGCTATCTGCCCAAGGCCGTGTACAAGTCGCTGCGCACCACCATCGACCTCG
>CALUPL010000066.1 GCA_944322635.1 uncultured Mailhella sp. | reverse complement strand
GCTTGAACTGTTGAAAAAGAGAGGGCGCCGACCAGAGAAGTTCAAGCCGGCGCCCTTAAGGCGCGAGTAAGTAACAAGCCCTTACAGGGCTGAACAAGCCACCCGTTTTACGGGTGGTCCTGACTTTTTCGGCCCGGCCATGGAGCCGTACTCATCCGTCAAAGCGGGACATGCCGCCCATAAGTATTTTTCCTTAGCAGAAGCCGGTTGTGCCGTTCAGGGGGCAGTTCCGATAGGGTAGAGTCGCAAATGCTGCTGATTTCTGTAACGGCAGGGCCGATGGCGGCTTTCCGGCGTTCGTAACGGAACAATGGCACGAGACGTGTCATTGAGACAATACCTTGTATTTCTAAGAAAGACGTCATGCGTTCTTCGGAAGAATCAGCCGGGCACAAGTAGTGCCGAGCCGCTCCCCGTGCGGGGGAAATGTCGCCCCGTCGCTTTTGTCCGATCAAATAAGCGTAGCCCCACGCGTGTGGGGAGGACTTCCCGGCCTCTAGGCTCTCCCCCTTTCCCACGGAAACACCCCCACGCGTGTGGGGAGGACGGCAGGGCTGATATATCGTGGCAGGTAGGAGAGGAAACACCCCCACGCGTGTGGGGAGGACCCAAGAGGATTATTGGATTTTTGTGCCGGACACATCAGCTGTCCTTTTCCAGAACGAGCTGAAGACCGGAAATTTCCGTCAGGCGGCGTCGAGGGTCTCCTTTGCCGTAAATTCTGTACCCGGGAGCCGAGGTAATACGCTGAAATATCAGCAGACCACTTTTGGGAGGACAGCTTTTCAGAAGATAGTCGATGACGTGCCGGGCCACGGAATCCTTGATGCCGGAGACGAAGACGTTGGCCCTTGGTTCTATGAACCAGAGCTTCATTCTGCCGCGAACGGCCGGCGGCAGATCATTGGCGATAACGACGAGCAATTTTTTCTCCTATGAGGCTTTCTATGTCTTCCGGGATGCGCTCAAGAAGATTCAAGTTCAGCACGCGTTTTCGAAAAGATTCCGACACTGCATACTTATTGTATTCTCCGGCGAGGTTCAGCGTAAGAGAAAAAGCCAGGTCTATGCAGAGCTCTCCCTTGTAGAGATCCGCAAGGTCATAGATGAAGGGAAGCGGACTGCCGGAATGGATGAAGCCGAGATGCGGAGAATATCCCAGTGCGTGCACGCAGGAGCAGAGAATGCCGTACAAGGCGGCATTTGTCGCCGTGAGTATCTGGTTGGTAACGTCGCTCAGCTCGAAGTTTCCGGGACAAAAGGAACGGCCTTTCCAGCCTACGTTGTACTGCCGTGCCTTTTCCTCATACAAGCTCCGCACCCGCAATCCTTCCATGCCCATCATTTCCTGAAGAGTTTTGCCTTCCAGATCGGCGTCGGGAAATCGCCTGGCAAAGAACGCACGGGCGACGGAAAGGGAATGTTTCGGATGTGCGGCAAGTCTTGCCTGCCGGAGCATATTCCGAGTATTTGCCGTAGGGCCGTAGCCTGCCGCATAAAAAAGCAGAGAATCCTCACCTACCCAGCACAGGGAGCAGTTTGCCGCAGCCGCCGTTTTTACGGCCTCGTGCGTGACGCTCGTGCCCGGTCCGAGAAAAATGGCTGCAATGGTGGCTGCTGGCAGACGGATACGGTCGCCCTCGGCATCTATCCACTTGAGGCTGCTGTCGTCTATTTCCAGCCTGCCGCGTTCCAGATAGATAAATGGATATTTTTCAGAAATGCGGGGCAGTGTTTCACGTTTTATGGGAATGAACAGACGTTTTCGGACTTCCGAAGACTGGTGCGAAGACTGTGTCATGCTGTTCTCCTTACGCAACAGATGAGGAAAACTTGGGCGGCGGGCCGTGCTGGCCATGAGCTGAGGCCGTCTTCCCCACGCGTGTAAGACGGCTTGCGTATGGGTATGCTGACTGAGCCGTGGGAAACACCACCACGCGTGTGGGGAAGACGGTACAGCAGCTGCTTGTTTTTTTCTTGGATGAGAAACACCCCCACGCGTGTGGGGAAGACCATGAGCACGGCCCGTCCGCACATCCCTTGTCTAGAAACACCCCCACGCGTGTGGGGAAGACAAAGCTGGATAAATAGAAACGGGATAACAGTGAGAAACACCCCCACGCGTGTGGGGAAGACCTAACCTCTGCTCAGAGAAGAGCGGCAGTATCAGAAACACCCCCACGCGTGTGGGGAAGACTTTTTTAACCGATAAGCATCTTTAGAATATAGAGAAACACCCCCACGCGTGTGGGGAAGACGTGCTACTTCCCTAATAACGCTAGTATAGATAGGAAACACCCCCACGCGTGTGGGGAAGACCTTATCAGTATAGATACGCGCCGTCAAAATGGGGAAACACCCCCACGCGTGTGGGGAAGACGGATGCAAAAAAAGCTGCATTACTGTTAGGATAGAAACACCCCCACGCGTGTGGGGAAGACTTTTGTGATTTTAAATTGCTAGAATAATTGGTAGAAACACCCCCACGCGTGTGGGGAAGACTAATTGGGGGTCACACTATGAGAACTGTTATTGGAAACACCCCCACGCGTGTGGGGAAGACTCTTTCAAAAACAGGAGGTTCCGCATGAAGAAAGAAACACCCCCACGCGTGTGGGGAAGACGGAGGTTTTATCCGTCAAAATATATCGTCCGTAGAAACACCCCCACGCGTGTGGGGAAGACTTACTGCAATAAATGTTCTCGTAATTCTGATTGGAAACACCCCCACGCGTGTGGGGAAGACCCTGGAAAATCATTGAAGTTTTTTGGCCCCGCGGAGCGTGGGGCGCAGCATTTTTCGTGCCATCGCATTTTCCGCGGCTGCGGGGTAACGATCAGTCCTGAGGCAGATCTATCAGCGTCACGGTTCTGTCTTCGTAGCGTTTGTACAGGCCGAAGTTCACAGGCACGTCGTTGAGCGTCATGACCGTACCTTCGTCATGATTCCCCGGAATTACCCGAAAAACGGCTCTGCGCTTTTTTTCCTTGGCTATGCCTTGGGCATGGGTCATGGCTTCCTCTTCGCTGCTGAAAAAGCCGCGGAACACCATGTCGGTGGGAATGCAGTTTTTGCGCCCCAGGCAGATGGGCCATACCGGGGCCGAAAGCCCCTCCGCAAGTTCTTTTTCCATGGATTCCGGCACGTCGAGGGCGCAGGCATAGGCCATGTCCTGCACGTAATAGCGATAGGTGAGCTTTGTTCCTGAACCCACGGGTCTTTTTCCGTCCGTTTTTTTGGGAATGAGCATGTCCTGCCAGGAATCGTGGCTGTCGTAGCCGCTGCCCACCATGTGAAAGTCCTGAAGCAGCGGCTGCCTTTCGGTTCGACCGAAGCGGTTCACGGGCGCAAAGGCAAGCACCGTTTGAGGCAGGTTTTTCATGGCCGTGAGCCATTCCCGCTGTTCTCCTCCTCTTCCCATGGCGCAGCACAGCAGGCCGAGTATGCCGGAGCGCGTGGGAAAGGGAAGCGTGTCGCGTCTGCCGTAGCGGGAATCGGCCCCCCAGGACTGAAGGGGCGCTTCCAGCCAGAGAAGCAGCGTTTTCATGCCTGTACCTCAAAGGGTTTTACGAAGGCGGCGAGACCCTCGGCAAGATCGTCTATGGACATTTCGGCATCGGCCCTGCCGAAGGTGAATTCGGCCTGCTTGCCGTACAGAGTGCCGGCCTGCTTTTCCTGACGGGCAATGGCGGCGTCCAGAGCGGTGATGCTGGGCGCAAGATAGCCGCCTTGCGGGAGCACCGGAGATTCGAAGCTTACCTGCATTCCCTGCCCCCTGCGCACGAGAATGCGGGCATAATCCCAGAGATGCAGGCCGGTCTGCGTGGTCTGACGGGCCGAGGGCACCGCCAGATAGAGCGCCTTTACGAAACTTGAAACGGCATGGGCAAGCCCGACGCCTTCCAGCGTGTGCGCAAGCTGACCGAGATCGAGACTTACATAGCGGTAATATGTGGCGGAATTGAATTCCAGACTGCCCATGTGCGCCGACCCCTGCGTGACTATTCCCATGGGGTCGTCGTCGAGCGCGGTGAAGAATTCCACTTCGCTGTCTGCCCTGTGCGTGGAAATGGCGTGGGCGAAACTGGCCGCGGCGGGCACGTTGAGTTCTGGCGCCTGGGCCACCATGCGGCCGAACAAGGCAATGTCCAGACCGTCTTCGGCGGGGCGGAACCACTTTTTGTGAATTTTTTTGAAGGCTGCGGTAAGAGAGTTCTTTTTTATGGCCGCCTCCACGGAAAAATCGTTTGCCAGCGCAAACTCGGCTATGGCCCGGGCTTCGCCTTCCGAAAAGAAAAGCAGCGTGTCATCAACGAGAACGTTGGCAAATGCCTCGGCAAACTCTCTGGCCTTTGTTTCTTCGGCTCCGGCATTCACGCATGCCCGGGCAAGCACGTCGGCTACCTGCTTGGTGCGCAGTGCCGTTTTTACGCCGAGTTCGTGAAGTTCCATGCGAACCTGTCGCTTCCAGCACTGGGAACTCACGCGCGCTCGGGTAACGCCGCCCACCACGGCGCTCTTGGGCGAGCCGACGTCGTCGCGGTTCAGGCAGGTGACGGGGAAGGACTGGAGAATGTGGAATTCGATGCGGTATCCTTTGAGATCGTTCATGAAATATCCTTTTTGGAAGAACCTGAGGTCCTTTTTGCGTTTTGTTTCCGATGTGTTCCGTCTGCCGTGAGAAAGCCGCCGCCGGGCATGCAACGCTCATGCCCTTATGATGCTTAAACGAACTGCAGCGCGAGAGGAGAGATTTGGAGCAGTCCGCAGCCGAAGGCCTTGCCGTGGCCTATGCCGTGCGTGAAGCTGTGGGTGAAAAGCTCCTTGCTGGTAACGGTGAGCGCCCCCGTGACTCTGGCCTTGCCGAGCGTGACGTTCATGCCGTCTTTTTTGAACCTGTCCACCGAAATGTCCGCTACCTGCACGGTTTCCGGTCGCGGAGCAAAGCCCCAGGATTGTGCCTTGTCGATAAACCACCTTTCTACGGCTTCGCGCCCGCGCAGGGGTTCGCGCTTCCTGGAACTGCGTTTTTTCTGCACGGGATTGATGATGATTTCAAAGCGATAATCCTGAAAATCAAGAAAACTTCCGGGAAGGGGGCGGCTTTCAATGCGACCGTATTCCGGCGTTCCGGCTTCGCGGTCGGAGAGAACGAGAATGCGCCGAACGCCGTTTCTGCCGCCCTTGTCTGCAAAGAGTATGCCGCTCGGGCCTCCCGTGCCTCGGCGCACGTCCGGGAAAAGCCCGTACACGGCCCGATGCAGGGAATAGCTGTCCGTAAGGCGCAGGGCCCGGCAGTCGCGCAGCGTGAGAAGGTAGTGACTGACGTGCATCATGCGGCTTCTCCATTCTGTCCGGGCCTGTTTTTGTTTTCCTCGCCCCAGTAGCCTTCGGCCCAGCGCTGCCTTATGCCTTGCCGCCTGTCCGGATGACGGAAGGCAAGCACGTCTTCCAGAAGACGGGCATAGGAAAGCTTTTTCCCGGCCTTGGAATCCATGAAGGAGAGCAGTGGTCGAAGCAGACGACACAATTCTTCCATGTCGCCGCAGTTCAGCAATCGGCGCAGGCGAGAGCTTCCCTGCTCTTTGTCGTCGAAGCAGGAGGCAAGGGCCTGCCCGAGAGAGGCCGTGCCGTCGGCGGGATCGTCCCTGCGGCACAGGGGAGCGAGCACGGCAAGGCAGGGCAGAAAGTCTCTGTCTTCCACGTTGAAGCGGATAAGGATTTCCCAGGCCTGAACGGCCAGTCGTTCGCTGCTGTCGGCCCGCCGGAGACGGGCGATTGAGCCGGTATCCCTGACTTTCGGCTTCGGGCCGAGGCGTTCCGAAACCCATGCCAGAAGTGCCTCATAGTGACTTTCTTGCTTTTTCACGACTGCCTCCCGGGACTTCGGACGATGTTTTATCCATGCTTCCACCTGTCGTCCGGTCCCGTGAGGACAGGCTTCATCGTAAAGCATGAGCACAAGGGCGTAATGACGGCCGAGCAGAACGGCGCGGGAGCGCTCATCGTCACAGCCGTCGAGCATGTCCTGCAGGTTCGGTTCCACCATCTGCCAGAATAGACCGACTGTTTCTGCGGCTGTTGCGCCGGAACTTTTGTCGTCCATCTTCATGGCCCTGCAATACTTGTTCACCGCGCTGTAAAGCATTTTCGCCTGGTTTTCCGTGGCTTCCATAAGCGATTCGAATTCGTGGAACCACGGGTCTCCAAGCAGGGAGGTGTCGAGCTTGATTTCCGATTCAAGCTCATCGTCCTTGCCGCTAAGAAACTGTTCGCCCGAGGTGCTGCTTACCTTTATGCCCCCGCTCCACACGCCCACGCTCTCGATGCCGCACGCGTCCCGATATTTTCTTACTCTGTTCAGCCCCTTCTGAAGTCCGAGACAGTAGAAGCCCGAACCTGCTTTCTTCGTGTCGAGAAAGGAAAGAAGCGCCGGAAGCTGTCGCCACGGGCGTTTTTCTGGATCGACCCACAGCATTTTCGGCTTGGCTTTGGAAGCGTCCATGGCGGCGGAAGGGTCGGCCATGCCGGAGAGGTAGTCGGGGTGCACGATGCCTTCGGTAAAGTGAAGGCCGTTTTTGTCGAGCAGGCAGAAGCGGGCCAGCGGCACGAGTCTGCCCATGAGGCTCGTTTTGAGCTGTTCTGCCACGGGGCAGCTTTCACCCTGCGGCATGACCTCCCACGGTGGCACGCCGAGGCCGTGTTCCCACTGCGGCTGGCCTTTGATGTCTTCCATGGTGAGCAGGTTGAGCCACAGCGTTTCCGTGAGAGAGCGGCCCGTCAGAAACGAGTGCAGAAGTCCCATGTGGCAGAGAGCCGGGCCGGCCTTGCCGCTGGCCTTCTTGGTATAGCCGGAACTGAGCACAAGGTCGTTGTCGGGTTTCTTGCCGCCGAGGCAGAGGGACATCTGTTCAAGCAGAAGCAGGGCTTTGTCGGCATCGGAAAGCGCCGGCTCAAGCTGACGGTGAAAAAGCCACGTGGTGTTGCCGGAGGCTACTTCCGGCATGGCCGTGCCGTAACTTTTCAGCTCGGCCTTCACGCAGGATGGAAGTTGCAGAAAAGGACGCTCTCCATAAAGAAAAAAGTCGCCGTAGTGGTTTTGAAGGTAGATAAGAACGCTTCGGGCCAGTCCATCAGGGCCGAGTTCAAGCCATTTTTCGTCGTCGGCAGGCGTGCAGGCAGCCTGCGACACGGCCAGCAGGAACTTGAACAAGGGAATTTTGACAAGAGGCGTTCCCCACGGCACGGCCCCCACGGACTCGGAAAACGCCTGCCGGAGAGAGATGCGGCCGTGGTCGGCCATGGGAATCCACGGTTCGTCGATGAGGTTGAAGCTGTTTTCTGTCACGCGTGCTCCTTTGCAATGGATGTGACGAACAGTTCAGTCCGTGTCGGATTCCGAAGCGCTTTCGCAGCGGGAGTGCCGCTCTGCCGGAAAGGTCGTTATCCGGAAGCAGGCTGAATAGATTTATAAATACCTAATCCATGTTTTTAAGTAAAGGGGGAAAATTTAAAATCGTGGGGGAAAAACAGGTTTTCTCCCACGATGAAAACTCCCCCGAAAGGGGGAAAGGTTCTTCGCACACCTAATCCATGGAAACACCTTCACGAAAGGTGAAGAAGGGACTTTTCCTGAAAAACAAGGGAAAGCCTTGGGGCGGCGAAGTGTATGTTCCTATTTTATATGAAAGTTTTTATTCGGGCAAGTCTTCCTTTTCCCAGCCTGTGCGCGGACTGTAGCGGCCGAGAACGCCGCCGGGAGAGCAGAGATCTTCCAGAGTGCCGTCGGGGCGGATTTCGGCCAGATACAGGGGTTCGTAGTTTTCCCGAACCGGAAGATAGTATCCGAAAAGCTTCCGCAGGCGTTCCACGGCATTGACGGATTGCGTGAAGGCCGTGCTTTTTCGTCGTATGCGCACGATGTTGGCAAAAAGGGCTGCGGAAACCGCAAGACGGTTTTCAGGAGCGCCGTCGAGTCGTACGGGGTGCCCGTCTGCCGGGACGCATGCATTTTCGGAAAGAGAGCGAACCAGAAGCACGGGACAGGTGGCGTCTTCGTTCATGCGCGTGGAGGCGGTCTGTTCGGAAAGCGGCTGACCGTCGCTCCGGCTGAAAAGCGCCAGCGTACGCATGGACTGTATTTTCCGCTGAAGTTCGCGCCTTGCGTCTGTCATGCCGGGGGTGGGTTCGACGTTTCGTTCCTCGTAGGTGGCTTCCAGCATGGAACGGATGTCGGCCGGAAGCATGACGTGCTTCCTGCCGTTCCAGACTTCCAGCGTGCGGGCAAGCACATAGGGGGAATATACGACGCCGGAAACGCCGAAGGCCGTGGAAGGAGCGGCAAGGGCAAATTCAAGCGGAGGGGAGAGCAGCCACGCCTCACGCCGCGCACGGGCCGGGCGCTTCGTGCTTGCATGACGCCACAGCCTGCCCATGCGCTGGAACAGCATGTCCGTGGGGCACAGTCGGGTGACGAGAAAGTCCGCGTCTATGTCGAGGGACTGCTCAAGAACCTGCGTGCCCACAAGAATGCGTCCGCAAAGGTTGCGTTCCGACGAATTCTTGCCGTAGAGCCTCGTCCAGCGGTTCTCGTTTTTTTGCCTGTCGGCAGGCGTGAAACGCGAGTGCAGAAGCCCGACTTCCAGATTCATGCCCGAGGCGCGCGCCGCCAGAAGGCGGAACACGGCCTGCGCTTCGGCCACGCTGTTTTCCACCCACAGCACCTGCTGCCCCTGCTCCGCACGAAGCAGCGCCTCGTTTGCGGCCTCTTTTTCGGAAGCTCCGCCGTTGAGGCTTGCTTCCGAGTCGGGGAGCGATTTGTTTTCGGAAACGGTCAGTTCGCGGACGGAAGGAACGGACTCTTCGTATCGTACGGCCGTTATGAGAGGATAGGCGTTTGTGCCCGTGCTTTTGCAGTCGAGCAGGCGGGCAAGGCGCGAATGCGTAAGAGTGGCGCTGAGCAGAATGACGGTGCAGTTCATTTCCCTGAGATGCCGGATGAGCGCGTCGAGCAGCGTTCCGGTGTAGGCATCGTAGGAATGTACCTCGTCGAGTATGACCACTTTGCCCGCAAGGCCGAAACTGCGCACGGCGGCATGACGTACGTTGATGACGGACATGAGCGCCTGATCCAGCGTGCCCGCGCCGAAAGGTGCCAGAAGACCGCGTTTGCTCTGTTCGAACCAGCTGCTTGCGCCTTCTCCTTTTTCTTCACCTCTGTCTTCCTCGTGTGTGGCGTAGAGCCATGATGCCCCGTGCAGAAGCAGCGTTGCCGCTCCCCGGCTTTCCGGTGAGAGCGTAGTGTCGAGAAAGGGCAGCAGACGCTCGAAAATCTTGTTGGATGTCAGTTTCGTGGGCAGCGCAAAGTACAGTCCGCCCGCCTTTCCGGCGGAAAGCAGTCTGTAGGCCGCAAAAAGAGCGGCTTCGGTTTTGCCCGATCCCATGGGGGCTTCCAGCGCATAGACGCCCGGCCCGGTGACGGCCCGCATCATGGTCGTCTGCACGGCGTTGGGGGCAAAGCCGAATATGTCCTCAAAGCTCAGACCGGGCACAAAGGATACAGGCCGAAAACCGGCTTCCGCCACGGCGCGCGGCGCGAGCGGCCGCCAGTCTTCAGCCGGATCGTCGAAAAGGCTCCCCGAGCCTATCCAGTCGGATACGGCGGTAAAGCCCGTGAGCAGCGTCGTTTCCCGGCGGGAGAGCCGGACGGGAAGTGCGCGGCCTTCGCGCAGACGGGAGATGAGTTCAAGGCGCAGCTGCTGCCATGGACTGCCGCCGCAGATGGAATCGCCTGCCGAACAGACTTCCGGAGAGGTGCCGTGATGCCGTCCCGCGACTTCGGCGACGGAAGGGGACAGGGGCATGAGAGCCGCCTGACTTACGGAGGCGTGCCCGAGCTTTTTCTGCATGGTGCGGAAAGGCTCAAGCTGGGGGAAGGCCTCGGAATCATGCACGACGCCGTGTATCATGCCCTGAAAGCAGGGAGAGACCTTTCCGACGTCATGCATCGAAACCACCAGGTCGCTGCATTCTGGAAAAAGACGTGCCGTGCAGGGAGGCAGTGCCGCCAGAAGAGCCCTTGCCACGGCTCCGGTGATGCGGCAGTGCTCTTCCACCGTGCGGCCCGGAAGCGCAACGCCGTTTTCTGTGCGGCTTTTGGCCAGACAGTTTTCCAGAGGCACGAGGGAGGGGGCGTCTTGTTTTCGGTCTGCTTTGCTTCGCAGCATGAATTCCCTCCGTGATGTTTTGTGAAGGGGCTTACGCGCTTTGTTTGTCCGCCCAGAGAACGGGCCGGGGACGGGAAGCTGTCGCGGAACGGATAGATTCGTCATCGTAGAGCGGGGGAACGGGGGCGTCAAGGAGAGGGGCCGGCAAACATGCCTGTCTTCGTCGGCTCTGGGAACAGTCTCACATTTTTTGACGGGAAAACGGGCAATATATGCCTCTTGGGCATGACACCTCATGAATCATAGGTATTTGCTCTTTTAAAAAGCATGCTTATAACTATGCAGAGAAAATCATGGGAGTGCCGGTATGAACATTATAGAAAACAAGACATTTGATGAGGAAAGGGCGTTGTACGGCCTGCGGCACGCCTGCGTGAGAAACTGTTCGTTCACCGGGCCTGCCGACGGGGAAAGCGCGCTCAAGGAATGTGAGGACATTACCGCCGAGCGCTGCCTGTGCAATTTGCGCTATCCGTTCTGGCACGTGCACGGCCTGAAAATAAAGGACTGCGACATTACGGAGAACGGCCGGGCCGCGCTCTGGTACTCGGATCACATAGACATTGCGGATTCCAGACTGCACGGCATAAAGGCGCTGCGCGAGTGTCACGAGGTTTCGGTAAGAAACTGCGACGTCATTTCCAACGAGTTCGGATGGTTTTCAAGATTCTTCCGCATGGAAGACTGCACGGTGAAGGGCGACTATTTCATGCTTCATGCGGCAAACGTGGATTTTTCCAACGTGCGCTTCACCGGCAGGTACGCCCTGCAGTACCTGCACGACTGCACCTTTGAGCGCTGCGACATGACGAGCCGCGACGCCTTCTGGCACGCCGTCAACGTTACGGTGCGCGACTGCGTGCTGAAAGGGGAGTTTCTCGGCTGGTATTCCGATCATCTGACGCTGGAGCGCTGCCGCATCATCAGTTCTCAGCCGCTCTGCTACTGCCGCAATCTCAGGCTTGTGGACTGCGAGGTGGTGGATTCCGACCTCTGCTTTGAAAAGTCCGACGTGGACGCCGTGCTGACCGCTCCCGTGGACAGCATCAAGAATCCGCATTCGGGAAGAATCGTGCTTCCCGGCGTGGATGAGCTCATTCAGGACAACGACTCCCACGCCGAAATCGTCATTGCGGAGGGCGCGGCAAAGTAAGTTTCCTGCATGCCGCGGACCAGCCCCGGCACGTTGCGTTCGGGCACGCTTTTCAAAGCGTTTTCTGTCTGAATGCTGCCGCGCCTGAAAGTGCAGGAGAGGGCGTTTCGTTCGTTTCTTTGCGCGACGCGCGGAGGCGTGACTGTCTGGGGCTTTGAGCCGAACGAACGGCCGTTTTTGACTTTGCGGAGGCTCGCCCGGCCGGCTGACCGGAATGCGCTGCAAGGCTGCGGCTTTCATCATGCGACAAGAACGTCGTCGGAAGCGTTCCGGCGGCGTTTTTTTTTCGGAAAGACCGGGAACGAAGGAGAGACGGACGTTTTTCCCGCTTCTGTGCGGAAGGAGCGTTTTGCCCGGAAAACGGCGGACAGGAGGGGGCGGCTCCGGTTTCAGGCCGGAGCGTGTCTGCGGCCGCGGCCCGTGCGGAGTCGAACGCCTTGCCGCTGCTGCCGCGGTACGCCTTGCCGTGCGGAGCTCACGGCGTTGTTTCGGCCTGCGGCGTCTTCCCGGACCGGCGAGAACGGTCCGAAGTCACCGGCTTCTTCGCATGCAGAAAGGGCCGGAGGATGCCTCCCCCGGCCCTGCGGACGTTCCGCGTTCGGATGTTACTTCACTCTCACGTTGCCTTCCCACACGAGGCCCGCTTCAGGCAGCACGGGGAGGTAGGTGAGCCACTTGTGACTCTTCATGACTTCGGGATCCTGCTGCATCTTGCGGTTGAATTCCAGAATGGGCGGCACGATGTCCTTGATGTCGCCCGCAAGATTCGCGGCAATGCCCGCATTCGTGGCCTCGATGCACAGATCAATGGCCTTCTGACTGTATTCCATGGAACTCATGAGCGTGTCGAGAGCCTTGGCGGGGTTGTGGAAGCCCACGCTGTTTTCCGCGGAAATGAGATCCCAGAAGAACTGTCCCTTGCGCACGTTTTCGCGCGCCGCGGCCATGAGCTTTTCGTAGTCGGCGTTTTTCTCGCCGGTGAATTCGTTGGCCAGACGCACGGCTTCATGCGCCTTCACGCTGCTTTCCTGCGCCTTGAGAAGCTGCCGGTAGGTCTTTTCCTGAATGTCGTGCACGCGGGCGCGCAGGAATTCAGGCGTCTTGTCGGAATGGCAGGTGCGGCAGGCGGTGAGTTCGGGATCCTTGAGAGGCGAGGTCCACCAGTGGCTGGAGTACTTCTTGCCGTCCTGCTTCACGTAGGGCATGTGGCAGTCCGCACAGGACACGCCGGCCGCGCCGTGCGGGCCGTTCTGCCAGGTTTCGTATTCGGGGTGCTGGGCCTTGATGATGTTCACGCCCGAAACGGCGTGCACGAAGTCGGTGAACGGACCGTTCTTCGCACCGTGGGTGTTGTAGTATTCGTACATCTGTTCGGGGTCGAAGCCGTTGTCCCACGGGAATACGGGCTTTCCGGCCGGGCCGTTGTCCTTGTGGGTGAAGTAGTATTCCACGTGGCACTGGCCGCACACGAGGCTGCGCTTTTCGTTGCGCGGGAGCGTGGCCCAGTCCTTGCCGCTTCTGGCAAGCCAGTCCTTGAGCGGAACGGAGTAGAGCTGAAGTTCCATGGTGGTGGTGTCGTGACAGGTGGCGCAGCTTATGCTTTCGTTCATCACGTCCACCTTGGTGCGGTATTCGTTGAAGTCGCGGCTCCACACGCCGTCGCCTTCGGCCGCCACCCACTGCGATATGGCGGGAACCTTGCAGTTCCAGCAGGTGGTGGGCATGTTGCCCTTGCCGTCCGGCGAGTAGCGGTTGATCCGGTCGATGTCGAGAATGTCCTTCACCGCGTAGGTGTGACCGCGCGCCTCGTTGTACTCGTACATGAAGGGATAGCCCAGCCACAGATTCTTGAGATACGGCTGTGCCGCCTTGAATCCTCTGGGCAGAGGATTCACGTTGTCGTTCTTGCGGTAGTTCACCGACCCTTTGTACTCCGTCATCACGGAGCTTTCGTCGTTCTTCCGGTACGAGGCGTACTGAAGCGGAAACGCCTTTTCAAATTTGGAGGCGTCCAGCGTGTTGGCGGGAAGGCCGCTCTGATAGACGGGGGTTTTCACCTCATAGGTGTCGTCCTGACAGCCGGCGCTGACAAGGGCGCAGGCAAGTACCGCACCTGTCATGATCATGTTCATCTTATTCATCTGCCGCCTCCCTGAAGCTGACGGGGGTTTTCTTCTGATGCGCCATGGCACGGTGGCAGTCCACGCAGTAGGGTTTCGCCATCATGACGTTTTCATTGGCAACCCTGTGACAGGCGCGACAGTTGGCGTTGACCACGTCTCTGGTTTCCGGACGCGCGAGAAGCGGAGCCTCCCTGCCCTGAATGTTGGCCACGAAATCGCGCAGGCCTTCCTGCGCCTTGAAGGGCAGCTTTGCCAGCAGATTGTGGGGCGCGTGACATTCGTTGCAGGCCAGATCGGCATGGGGCGACCGGCTGTGCGTGAGCGCGGCCTCACGCATGACGTGACAGGTGGAACAGAAGGGCCTTGAGTCGGAATACTGCATTCCGACGGCCGCCAGAAGCACCAGTGCCGCTCCCAGCACCGTGCCCGCAAGCAGCAGTTTCCATGGACCGTGTCTGGATGCTTTCATCGCTCTCCTCCCTGGGTTATGAAAAAACACGGCCCTTCATTTTTATACGCTGCGGAAAAATACGACTGTGATTTAAGTCACAATTGATGAGAACTTGTAAAAATCTTGCAGAATACTTTTTTTTGAGATTGAAACCATGACGAAAATCACGGCAAGACCGCAGCATTTTTCCTAGGTTGAGGCATTCCCCGGCGGCCCGGAAAATTGCGGCGAAAGAGAATGTTCGGGAAGCGGCGGTGAAGAGCGCGAAAAGTCGCCCCGCGGCAGGAGTGACGGCCCTGCATCGGGGGCATTTTCGATGCAATGGAATGGTGACGGATTTTTGCCGCAGGGGAACAAAAACGCGTTTTGTGCGATGCAAGGGCCGCTGCGGCAGAACAGGAAGGGGCCGGAGCCGCATGTCGGGCGGGGGAAGCTTCGCCCGTGATGCGAAAGTTCGCTTCAAACCGGAAAGAGGTACGCCGGAACAAGACAGCGGCGCGGGCGTGGAAAGACGGAGAGGTGCAAGACCATGGCAAAGAACGATGAAAGGAACACGCAAAAGACGCACGCTTTTTGGGCGCCTGTTTTTCTTGTGCCCGCCCTGGCGCTCGGGGCTGCGCACCTGTGGCGCGCGGGAAATGCCGGCGACGCGGCCGCGCTGGTTCTGGGGGCGCTGGCCTGTTTTGGTCGAAGGGCGTGGATGCGTCCCGTTTTTTTTGCCGTGCTGGCCGGGGAATGGGCGCTGACGACGCAGGTGCTGGCTCACGTGCGTTCGGCCATGGGCGCGCCGTGGATGCGTCTGGTGATCATTCTGCTTTTTGTGTCGGCCTTCACGGCGGCGGGAGCTTTTCTGACGTGGGCCGCTCCGGGGCGGGCGTGGTTTGCCCGGGGCAGGGAAACGGCTCTCATGCAGGCGGCAGGATTTTTTCTTGCGGCCGTGCCGTTTTTTCTCATGGCCCGTCATGTTCCGCATCTTCTTCTGCTGGAGAGGATTCTGCCCGGCTTCGGAGCGGTGCAGGGACTTTTTGCCGGATTCTGGGCCGCCTTCGTCTGCGGACGCCTTGCCGACAGAAGAAGGGCGACGCGGACAAGACTGCGGGCGTGGCGGCTGTTTTCCCTGGTGTTCTTCGGTCAGTTCGCCCTGTCGGCGGCGGGCTGGTCGCTGTTTGCCATGACGGGAGAGATGCACGTGCCCGTTCCCGGCATCATTCTTGCCGGAATGCTCTACCGGGGCACGGCGGGCTTCATGCCGTTTCTCTTTGTTTTTTCGGTGCTGCTTGCGGGGGCCGCGTGGTGCAGTCATTTATGTTATTTCGGTTCGTGGGATGCCTGGGCGGCCACGGCGATGCGTCCCTCGAAGCATCCCGGTCCCCTGCGCTGGCGGGTGCTTTCTCTGGTCGTGATGTGCGCTGCAACGCTTCTTCTCGTCATCTGCCGCGCGCCGCTGGCTTCAGCCGTGGCCTGCGCTGCGGCGCTCGGCCTCGTCATGATTCCCGCGGCTGCCTTCATCAGCCGGAAGAAGGGCTGGGCCGCCTATTGCACCATGATATGCCCGCTGGGCCTTCTTTCCTGCGTTTTGGGCCGTCTTTCCTTCTGGCGGGTGCGCCGCACGAGCGCATGCACCTCATGCGGGGCGTGCACACGCGTCTGCCGTTACGGCGCGCTCGACATGGAACGTCTTGCGGCAGGCGGGCCCGGTCCTTCCTGCACGCTGTGCCGCGACTGTCTGAACGTCTGCCCGCACGGCGGTCTGACCATGCGTTGGCTGGGCACGGGCGGCGGAGGAGGCGCGGAAAAGGCCTTCGTGACGCTTGTTTCCGCCATGCACGCGCTTTTTCTTTTTTCCGCCATGGTGTAGGGGAAAGGCCCGTCTTTTGACTGCGGGCAGGCCCCCATGCGGTTCGGGAATGCGTTCCGGCTGCACGAAGCCCCGGACAGGATTTTCCTGCCCGGGGCTTCGTGCAGCCGGAGAAAACGGAATGCATTTTTCTGTCGCCGTGCGGGCCGTCGAAGCCTCGCGCACGGGCGAAAGCCTTTCTGAAAATTTTCGTCCGACATTTTCTCATTCCGGATAATTTCCGTCAAGGCAAATTTCGTATTATAAAAAAATAATGTTTCACCTGTATGAAGAAAATAAAAAAGAGAACTGTTGACATTCGTATTGTTTGAATTATTCTATAGCTACAGATGGTAAAGAAGATTGTCTGCGCCATGCCGGGATTGTAACATGAAATTATGGTTGTTTTGCATGGCATTATGAAAGAAATGTTTTGTTATGGAGAAAATATACATGGAAAAGAAAGATTTTGAAGTCGGCGTCGTGGTTGCGCTTTCCGGAAGCATTTTAAAAAGACTTTCATCCGTGCAGGTGATCGACAGATTCTGCCGTCTTGAGGAACTTCCCGATGAAGAACGCCTTTTCGTATGCGCAGGCGTGCGGAAGGGGGCCGTGCAGCTGGCGGAAATCACCAGTCGTGAACGGGAACAGCGTTTGTTCATCGAGCCTGCATGGCGCGGGTATCAAAGCGGATACGGAAGCCTGCGCATCGGCCGTTGGCGCGTGGGAAAGCAGTACGTCAACGGCGCGGTGTTCGTCGGCGATCCGGCAGAACTTTGCTCCGCGGCCCTGAGTCCGCAGTCGGCGGGACGCTACCGCCTGATAACGGAGGAAGGCATGAAGGTCGTTCGCGCCTTCCTTGAACCCCGGTTGAAGGATGGACAGGCGTTTTATCCGTGGAAGCGGGCCGACGCGGTCCCCCACGGAACCTCGAAGCACTGGAAAACGGCGGCCTGATCCGAGGGAAGATGCGGAACGCCGTTTAAAAGACCCGTCTTGCGGAAAGCCGTCTTCTGACGGCGTCCGTTTCGACGGGTCTTTTTCAGTTCCGGCGCGGCGGAAGCGTGCGCGCTCATCTGACCTCTTCAATGATGAGAATGTCGCCGTCGTCGGCGTCGGCAAGCGGCGCGATGTCGGAACTGATGTGTCCGAGGCGTATCAGCCCCTGCGACCGGCGAAAGTCCCGGTAGAAAACGGCGAGATTGCCCCATGGCGCATAGTAGGCGATGTCGCCCGTCCGGGGCGTTATGCTTTCCGGCGCATTTCGTTCGGAGAGCCTGCCCGGAAGGTCGCTGATTTTTTCCGTGCCGTTGAAGTCTCTGACGTGCAGCGTAAGGGGCAGCATGGCGCAAAAGTCCCGTGCTGCGGGAGAATCTTCCAGCGTGGCGGAGAGATTCTGACCGTTGACGGTAAGACGCAGGGGAATGTCTTCGGCCGCGTCGGCGGATGCGGCGGGAAAAGCAAGCAGAGCAAGGACGGCAAGGGCGGCGAAAGCGGTATTCATGAGGCATGTCTCCGAAAGAATGTTTGCCGGACGGCCTCCGGCGGAAGCACAGGAACCGCCCGCAGGGGGCGTTTCAGCCGCAGTCCCGCAGCAAGGAGGCGCGGGGAGATTCCTGCGGACGGAAAGCGCATTTCTGCACGGTTCTTTTTCTTCTTTCTTATGCTCTGGGGCCGTGCGGAACGCAAATACTTCTGTTGCATGTTTTCCATAGAGGGAAGGCATGGCGCGCGACCGGCCTGCGGACGCTCCTTTGGGGCATTCGTTTTTTTCCTGCGCGCGGCGTTTTCCGGAGCGGAGAAGGGCGGAAACGGAAGGCCCCTGCAAAAAAAATGCCCTCGTCGGGAACATCTTGCCAATATTCCTGCCGATGGTTCGGGCGAAAAGCACCGATGTTGGCCTTTTGGGGGCGGCTGCGGCCGGAGGCGGAGAAAAAAGCCGCGTTTCGCGGCGTGTTTTCATGCGGCACGTTTTTTGCATGGACGTAGTCGAACGAGGTTTCCGCCGGGGGAATGCAGCCGCAGTCTTGCGTCTCCCGTTTGTTCCGTGTAGTTCTGAAAGTGCGGCGTCCTGCCGGAAGACGGAGGTTCCGGTGAAAACGGGCGTGCGTGTTCCGTGAATCCGTGTTTTCGGCAGGCGGAACGAAGGGCATCAACGGCGTTGACGATACGGGAAACCTGTCGAGACCGATATTTTCCGGAGGCATCATGAGCAAGCCCATCAGCCTGACCTTTGACAATCTCACGCATCTTGCCACGCACATGAGCGACGACACGAGCATAGTCGTGAAGAACGGCGGCTTCGAAACCCGAGGCAAGATAGGAACGTTCTTTACGCACAAGAGCACCAACCGTTATGCGGGCAACGTGCTTTTTGCCGCCGTGCGTCAGCAGTACGGCGACACCGTGGCCGACGCGCTTGCCCCCCGCATGAGGGCCTTCCGGCAGGAGGGCAGACCGCTCAGCGCCAGAGCGGCGCGCGACATTCTGGCCGAAGCGGCCGTCATGCATGAAGGCTTGGGCCGCATCAACGAGGACATGGCGCGTCATTTCGTGCTGGCCAACGACGGCCGCGGCGACACCCGCAATCTCGACGCGGCCTTCGATGCGTTCTGCGCCGGGCACTCCGTGAATCCCGCCGACCGTCAGCAGCTCAAAAATCTGTTCGGCGAGGCCGTGCTTCGTGCCGCAGGGCAGGAAAAGGAGAAGATTCTCTCCTACGCGCAGCTTGCCGACATGGTGAAGGACGCTTCGCTTCCCGCCATGAAGCAGGCCTGGAACGCCGTGCAGGCGCAGCGCTTTCTTGACGACGATGCGGGCCGGTCCGTGGACGCCTGCGCCGCCAGGCTGGGACTTGGCGGAGCGCAGAAGAGGGAACTCGGCAGGCTCGTGAACATGGCGGTCATGCATGAGGCTCGGGCGGCTGCGGACGCGGAAAAGCCCTTCGACGCGCAGGCCGTGGCCCGGGCCGTGGCCGACGGCTCCCTGCCCGTGCTGAAGAATTTTGCCTTTGCCTGCGGCAGAAACGTGCAGGTATCGAGCGTTGCCCAGGAAATGATGGCCTGGGCCACGCCGGAAAACGCCGCGGATCTGGCCATGCTTGCCGAGCATCTTGCCCTGCAGGGCGGTCTGGCCATGGGCGCGCTTGCGGCGCAGAGGCTCGGCGACATGCGCGCCTCGCAGCCCGAGGGGCTGCTCACGCACGAAACGATCTGGCAGGGCTGCTTTCGTGAGCCTCTGCCCGCCGATCTCAGGAATGCGGGCAACCGCGCTTTTTGCGACGCCGCGTTTCATCGGCTGGCTTCGCTGTTCCAGCAGGTAAGGCCGGAAGACCCCGGCGCCGCCGCTGAAGGCATGACCGTGCTTTCCACGGGCATATCCATGGAAAAGTCGCTGGAAAGCCTGCGCGGGCCTGTAACGCTGGTCATGGGCGACTTCGTGAACGTGCCCGGACTCACCCCCGTGCAGAATCTCGACCCCATGAATAAGGTGGAGGCCTCCCTTGCCAGAGATATCTGTCGTCGCGGCTCTTTCAACTCCCTGCCCGGATATGTGCCGACCATCAGTTTCGGCAATGCCGGAGGAGCTGTGGAGACCGTGCGCATTCAGGATACGACCGGCATGTCGGCAGAGGATGTGGCGGCATACAAGGCGGGAGAGCCTTCGTCCATAAGTCACCGGCTTGTGGAACAGGCGCGGCGTCTTTGCGGCGACAACGAGGTGCAGGCACGGCAGGTTGCTCTGAGCATGGGGCAGAGCGGCGCGTTTCTCGTGCGGTCCAACAGCGCCGTGCTCGGCGTATTTGAACTCGAACACTCCCCGCTGGACATCGACGTGCGCCGTCAGGCCGACGGCAGCGTGACCATGCGCTTTTTCAAGCCCGACGCCTCGCCGCTGGACATGGATTATACCTATACCGTCATGCCCGACGGCAGCAGCCGTCTCACCGCCTGCCGCATGCAGGCCAGAGCTCCACAGCCTGCCGCAGGCTGAAAGGAAAAAGCCTTTCCGGCGTTCCTTTTCCCGGGGGCGCCGGAAAGCACGGCCGCCGGCAGGGCCGTCGGTTCCGTTGATGCGCGGGAAAGCGGACCTTGCGGACGGCTTTTTCCGCGCATGAGGAAAAAGGCCCGACAATTCGGAGACTTTCCCCTTCCGGGGGGCCGGAATCCGGAGCGTTTTTCCGTCATGCCGCCCGCACGGCGGCAATGCGCGCCTTTCGGGGCGTGTACACATGAAACGTCGATGAGGATGCGATCATGTCCGAAGCTTTTGCCTCTCTTCTTTCCACGTTGGCGCCCGTTCTGGGTCTGCCGGAAATCACCGTGCGCGAGGATGACCCTGCCTGTCTGCTGGTCATCGACGACTTTGAGGTGAGCATCCGCTATCTGCCCGGCTCCGACGCCGTCATGATGTTCACCGTGGTGGCTCCCCTGCCGGAACGCGGGAGAAACGAGCTTTTTGCCGCACTGCTTGATGCCGATACCTTTTTCCGCGGCACGCAGGGGTTCACGCTGGCCGCAAGGGAAGACACCGGCGTCACGCTTCAGGGCGTCATGCCCATGCGCGTTCTTGACGGTTCCAGCATCGTCTCGTGGGTGCAGAACTTTGTGGACGTGGCTCAGCACTGGCAGGGAGTGTGTTTGAACGCGGAAGAGACAGGGCCGGAAGAGAGCCCCGACGTCTTTGCTCAGGATATGCTGCGCGTGTAGTTCTGCCCCGGCACGGACGATGCTGAAAGGGCGTTTTCCGAAAAGCGCCGGATTCAGTTTTTCCGTGCGTGCCCGGAAGAGACTTTCGGAAACGGACGGAAGCGCGCCTGCCCGCATTCGCAGCCTGCGCGGCAAGCGTTCGCTTTGCCGGAAAAGCTGCCTCGGCGGACAGGCAAAAATAATGTAACTTTGTGTCGCGGAAGGAATATTGTCTTTCTGCGGAAGGCCCCGCATCATGCGGAGAAAATGCCGGAGTCCCGCCGCACGCGGGTTCTTTCGGCGTTCCGACGGCCCATTTCCCGGAGCCGACATCTTGCGGCTCGCCGGCCGCCTTTCCGGTCCCGGAGACTCGGGACATTTTTGCCTGAACCGGCTCTGCCGGAATATGAAGGAGTCGATCATGGCCATAGTGCTTTCCCGGCGCTGGAAAAGAAATCCCGAACGCCTGCTCAGGTTGTGGGACATGGAATCGCCCGTGCGCTCATCGAGAGAGGAGAGCTGCTTTCTCCGTCGATTGAACGACGCTCCCGACAATGTCCTCGGAGACTTCTGCCTGGTCATGGGAGGCTTTACGGATGCCTTCTTCGGCCGTGCCTACGCCGTCATGGCCGACCTTCCCGCACTGCTCGGCCCGGACTTCGATCTGTACTACCGCGAATACGACGAAATTTCTTCCGCAAGACGCCTCCTGCGCCGCTACGGCGTGCTTTCGCGAAGGGTGGTGCTCATAGGCCACAGCTGGGGCGCAAGCTCCCTTGCCCGCGACGTGATTCCCGCCTGCCGCAGCGCATTTGTGGACGCCCTCGTCACGCTGGACCCCGTGGGCGTGCGCGGGCCTCTCTTCCTGCCCAACGTGCGCCGCTGGCTCAATGTCTATATTCCCTATGATAAGGCCGCCTGGAGCCGTGAAAACAATATCGCACGCCTGGGCAGACCGTGGGAGTTCGTGCGGCAGGCATCCTTCAACCGCATCCCCTCCCACCTGCGCCACGCCGACGCCCGCGGTATGTTCCGCGAATTCGGCGAGGGCTTCATCCGCCTCGCCATGCTGGAACGCAAGGCCGCAGAAAGAGAGAAAAGGCAGGAAAGACAGGAAAGGCAGCGGGGGGAATAATTCCCCCCGCGCCCCCTTGTCTCTGCCGTGCGGCTGCGCCGCCCGGCAGGCCTGAGGGGAACGGAATAAGTATGCGCTGCGCTGTTTCAAGGTTCCTGTTTTCGATTGCGTCGGGGGAGGCCTTTTCAAGGCTTCGGGCGAAGCTTCGGGCAACGGTTCGGCAACGTTTCGGGGCTTCGGGAATTTTTCGGGCGGTCCTGCCGAGAGCATGAGCAGGCGTAACGCGTGCCGCCGCTTACGCCGCGTCCGTCGTGCAGGTCATGAGTTCGCTCAGCGTGTCGGAAGCAGACGGGAGAAGGTGTCGCTCAGGCAACGGAAATGTCGCAGATGTTCGTGCGCTCCCTGTCCCCCGCGCCCCCTTGTCTCTGCCGTGCGGCTGCGCCGCCCGGCAGGCCTGAGGGGAACGGTACATCAGCACGGACGGGCATGCTTATCCGGCCCTTTCAAAGGAGGGCGGAAGCTCCAGCGCAGGGCAAAAAACGCAAGCAGCAGGGCGGCGAGAACATAGGCCGTCTCCATGCCCCACAGGGAAATGATGAAAAAGCCGCCTGTCGGGCCGAGCGCGGCGCCGAGATCCATGGCCAGCGTGTAGGCCGTGATCACGAACACCGGCTGCGTGCGCGTGGCCACATCGGTGGCAAGCGCGTCGGAAAGCGTGGTCATGACCGTGCAGCACAGCTCCATGCCGACCAGTACGGCAAGCCACGGAACGAGCGGCAGCGGAAGGGCGGTCAGCGCCAGAAGGGCCGACGCCGTCCACGCCCCCGCGGCAAACATGCCTGTGCGGCCGAGTCTGCCGTCGGAAAAACGTCCCACGAGCGGAGAAAGCACGGGATCCCATCCCCAGCGCAGAGACTGAATCATGCCCGCCATGGTGGCGCAGCCCACGGCAAGGCCGGACAGGTGCAGAACGCCGCCCCAGTGATGCGCCATGAGCGCGGACAGCGTGGACATGAAAAAGCCCTCGATGATGAGCGTGACCGCAAGGCAGGTAAGCAGCACCCAGAAAAGCCCCGGCGTGCGCAGCAGCGAAAGCAGTGAAGGGCGCGACTTGTCGGGTTCCTTTGCCTTTCGTGCGGAAGGCGGAACGCCGTGCAGAAAAAACAGTGCCAGAGGCAGGGCCGGAGCGGCCATGACCGCGCTGGCGAAAAAGGCCGCGTGAAGCCCCGAAAGGTCGGCCAGCAGGGCGCCTGCCAGCATTCCGGCCAGATTGCCGAGACGATACGTGCCGGTGTAAACGCCGACGAGATATCCTCTGTCGCTTTTTCCGGCCGCGGCCATTACCGTGAACAGTCCCCCCAGTTTGAGCAGCGACCAGGCTGTTCCCCACAGAACGCGCAGGGCCGCCCACGCGGCAAGAGAGGAGGCGCAGGCATAGCCCAGAGGAATGAGCAGGGAAAGCACGGCGGCCGCCACGGCGCACGTTTTCGTGTTCGCGCGCGAATACACCCAGCCCATGACCGGATTGAGCGGCAGCCTTGCCAGACGATTGAGCGAAAGCACCACGCCCACTTCCCAGAGAGAATCCAGACCGGCTTCCCGCCAGTGCACCGGAAGAACGACGTAGAGCATGGCGTCGCCCGCCACGCAGGCGGCGGTGAGCAGGGCGAAAATGACGACCTGTCGTCGCGATGCCGGAGAGACTGCGCTCGTCATGGATGCCTCAGGCGAGATAAAGCTGCACGCCCGCCTTCTGAATCATGGTTTGCCAGCGCGGGGGCAGGGGACCGTTGGAAAAAACGGCCTCAAGCTGACGTATGTGCCCCGCACGAACCATGGCGGGACGGCCGAACTTGGATCTGTCGCAGGCCAGAAACACGCGGCGCGAATGCTCGATGATGGCGCGCGCAACGGAAACCTCCCGGTAGTCGTAATCGAGAAGATTGCCTTCATCGTCTATGCCGGATATGCCTATTATGCCGAAATCCATGCGGAATTCCTGTATGAAATGTTCGGTTTCCGGCCCTATGACCCCGAGATCGTGCGAACGTACCGTGCCGCCCGCTATGATGACCTCAAAGGATGGATTCCCCGCACATATGCGCGCCACGTTGAGATTGTTGGTGAGAATGCGCAGATTCTTGCGTTCAAGCAGCGCGAAGGCCACGGCCTCCGTGGTGGTGCCTATGTTGATGCACAGCGATGCCCCGTCGGGCACGTGCCGCGCCACAAGTTCCGCAATGCGCCGCTTTTCTTCTGTGAAGAGCAGCTTGCGCTGATCGTAGATGATGTTTTCGGTGCTGAGCGGCATGCCGACGCCGCCGTGAAAACGCTGCACACGTCCTTCGTCGGCCAGCTGATTGATGTCTCTGCGCATGGTCTGCGGCGTGACGGAAAAATGCTGGGCCAGTTCCTCAATGGTGGCATAGCCGCGTTTATTGAGAAACTCCAGAAGGTTCTTTTTTCGACTGTCTGCTTTGTTCATGGGCGGTCCTGCTCGAAAGTGCCCGGAGTATAAAGGCAACCGGGTGCATTCGGCAAGGGAAAAGAATTGTGAGCCATGCTGTTTTGTGAAAAAAAACGCTATTGACACATTGGCGTAACAAAGACTACATTGAATAACTTGAAGCCGTTTGTCTTTTTCAGGGTGGCAGAAGAAGGGCAGGGAGCGTCCGCCCGCATTCCGTTCTGAAAAAAAGCGAATCTTTTCGAAGCGCAAGGACGGCTCGGCCTTGAAAATATCTTTTTTCAGGGGCAAGGTGTTTCATTCGAGTCGAAAGACGCGCCGCGCGGCGGGAATCCGGAAGGACTTGTGCGCACGGCGGCTTTTGTCGTTTTGCCCTGCGGGGCTGCGCCGAATGGGAATTGCGCGGATGTCCGCGTCAGCGATAACCGGGGAAAGAGGCACAGAATGTCGGTAAATTTCTATTTCGACAGGCAGGACAGAGAGATCCTGACCATGGTCAACAGGATACTGGAGTGTCCGGACAAGGCGCAGAGCCGCGTGTTCGACGCCAACCTGCATCCGCACGGCATCAAGGGACTGGTGATTTCCCGCGTGTCGCGGGTGGCCTATGCCGTCATCAACCTGCTCACCAATCTGGAAGTGGGGCAGGCCGACGACCGCATCATGGCTCTTCAGGCGCTGTACGATGAGGTGATGAGCAGCGCTCACTCCATGCTGCGCCGCAACACGGCCCGCGTGCTCCTTCAGATAATGAAGGATCTCGTGCGCGCGCAGGATTCTCCGCTCACTCAGCTCAAGCTGGCTCACGATTTCCGCAAGGCGGCGCAGGGCACCCCCCGCGTGGTGCGCAAGATGCTTGCGCGCTATCATCTGCCGGAAATGCCGGAAGAGTGGAATCAGCTTTCCTTCGACGATCACGTGTATGACGCGCATTCGCGCGGCCGCAAAACGCCCACGCATCTCATCATGGACGCGTGGATCAAGGGACTGCGCTATCTTACCGTGGTGTATTCCAACTACATAGACTACGCGGCGGCGAGGGAAATTCTGGATGCCGCGGCCATCATTGGCATTCACGTGCGCGTGGGGCTCGAAGTGCGCTGTCCGTTCCGCGGCCGCTACATAAGCATGGTGTGGGTGCCGCGCGGCTTCAGCGCTTCCGGCGACTTTCTGGAATTTCTGGAGTCGGACAAGATGCGCGCCCTCACCGAACAGGGACGTGCGGCCGTGGAATGGCGCAAGGCCCGCACGCTCGACGCCCTCGAGCGCTGGAACGAGGGCAGGCGCAAGGAACTTTCCAGAGCGTGGGGCATGGAGATTCCCGAAATCAAGCCCGGCCGTCTCATGGCCTGCGTGGGACTGGGACAGGCTTCGTTCGAGCATCTTGCCGAATGCATGCACGGTCATGTGCTGCCCTTTGCCAAGGAGCGTGCCCGCGCCCTCAAGGAACGCGTGGCCGCCGGTCAGGACGACGACGGCGCGGCGGAACGCGAGATTCTGGAGCTGGAGAATCTGACCAGCGCCGTCATTGCGCGGGACTGGCTGGAAGGTTCGGATCTGCCCGTCATAGGGGCGAAAGAGGAAAATCTGCCCGTCATGCTCACGCGCGCGCCCGCCGAAATGGTGGAGGAGCTTTCCACCCTGCACACCGGCTACCGCCTCATTCTGAACCTTGCCGGACTCAACGTGCGCGACGTGCTTGAGCTGCTCTACGACTGCGACTGCTGCATCACGCACCTTGAGCTTTTCAACCTCAAGGACTGGCATGAGGGCCTGCTCAACGATCTGCCCGCCATCAACGAGCTGCAGCGCGTGCTCAATGAGGGCCGCGGTCCCCGCATCAAGCAGATGGTGCATGAAATTCTCGAAAGTCTTGAAGAGCAGGGCGAAATCGAAAGGGCGGAGAAGTTCCGCAGCATTCAGAGCAACATACCCACGCTCTGGGAATATTACCGCAAAAATCCCCTGAAAAGCCGCATAGGCTCGAACTCCGCAAGGGACAACAACGGCCGTTCCTTCGGCATGGGCTTCGTGTACGCCGAAACCCTGCCTTCCCGCGCCAAGAAGACCCTGCGGGAAAACAGCAAGTATGTGGGCGAGATTCCCGTGCATACCCGCATCGAGGAGCGCGTGAGCTACGAGGACGACAGCGAAAACGTTTCGGCGCTCATCCGCGCCGTGCGTCATGTGCCGGGATTCCGTCATTTCCTTCAGGCCAGAAACCGCGCATGGCTGCCCGACGACAACAGCGAAATCACCCGTTCCGGCAACGTGGTGAGTCTCGGCGGCATCAACACGCCCCCGGCCAATGCGCTTCTGGAGGAAAAGGCTCCGCACAGGGAGGACAAGCCGGGTTCCGCCTACCTGAGCACCACCGTGACCAACTGGATCAAGGTGCTTGCCGGATTCATTCCCTCCGTGGCTTCCTTCCTCTATACCCAGGACTGGTGGTTCCTTGCCTGGTTCGGCACCTTCATATGGTTCGGCATCACGGGCATACGCAACATCATTCAGATGGTCGTGGCCGGCAACGGCACCACGCGCACCACGCTTTTGCGCTGGAAGGATCACGTGAGCATAAGCCGCATATGCGACTCGCTCATGTACACGGGCATTTCCGTCGCTCTTCTTGAGGTCATCGTGCGCGTGTGGCTGCTGGAGGATCTGTGCGGACTCAGCGTGCGCGAGCATCCGGGCATTGTGTTCGCCGTGCTCAACTTCGTGAACGCCATATACATCTGTACGCACAACATATACCGGGGCTTCCCGCGAGAGGCCGCCATCGGCAATCTGTTCCGCAGCGCTCTCGCCATTCCCGTGTCGTCCTGGTACAATCAGGCCTTCGTGGCCATTCTGCTCTTGTGCGGCGTGGAAGATCCGCTCTTTTATTCCGTGCCGAGCGCGGCCATCATTTCCAAGCTCGCTTCCGACACCGTGGCCGCCGTCATTGAAGGCTACGCCGACAGTCAGAACAACCGCAGAATGCGCCGCTGGGACTACGACGGCAAGATAGCCCGCGTGTTCGCCTGCTACACTCGCCTTGAGCTGCTCTTCCCCGAAGAGGACATACTCATCAAGCTGGCCCGCTCCGAAGGCCGCGTGGATGAGCTTTACGGCGAGGCCCGCAAGCTGGAACTCGCCCTCATCATCAACGCCCTCGATCTCATGTATTTCTGGTTCTATCAGCCGCGCGCCCAGGATGCCTTCCGACGCATGGTGAAAAACATGAGTCAGGCCGACAGAACCGTGTTCGCCCGCTCCCAGCTCGTACTTCTGCGCGAGAGGGATATCAGTCAGCTGTTTGTGGACGGCCTTGTGGGCCGGAACTTTTCGCAGCCTCTGGCTTTTTATCTCGACAAGCGCCGCGACTACCTCAATGCCATGATGAAGCTCTGCCGCCCCGGCCGCAGGACCGTTCAGCAACTGCCTTCCATTACCTTTGAAGGAGACGTCTCCGCCGCCGAACCTAGAAGCGCTTCCTCCGTGCAGGGATAAAAAAGACCGGACTTTGTATTGCTTAAAGGTCGGAAGTATAGTACACGAAAGACATACTCGCAGACGCGGATATCCGCCTGCGGACATGACATTCCCGTTGGTTCGCGGGGGTGCCGCAACAGGTATGCCAAGGCGGCATACCTGAACAAGTTCTGAGGAGGACTTATGAAACGCTTTGTTGCTCTTTCCCTGATCATGGGTCTGATGATCGGTGCCACGGCCATGGTCGGTACCGCCCAGGCCGCCAAAGTCATCAAGATCGCCGGCATGAAGGCCGAAGGTGAACCCGAAACCATCGGTATGCACAAGTTCGGCGAATATCTTGAAAAGCTCTCCAACGGCAAGTACAAGGTAAAGGTTTATCCCAACAGCTCCCTTGGCAAGGAAGACAAGTATATTGCCGATACCCGCCGCGGCACCATCGAAATGTGCGCTACCGGCACCCAGGTTGCCTCCTTCCATCCTGCCATGGCCATGATGGAAACCCCCATGCTGTACGACAGCTATGAACATGCCTACAAAGCCATCAACGGCGGTATCTTCGACCTCCTCACCGACGGCTTCACCGAAAAGTCCGGCCTCCGCACTCTCAATATGTTCCCCCTGGGCTTCCGTCACTTCTACACCAAGAAGCCCGTCCACAGCATCGACGACATCAAGGGCCTCAAGCTCCGCGTGCCGAACATCACCCTGTACACCACCTTCGCCAAGGAATGCGGCATCAACGGCCAGGCCATGCCCTTCGCCGAAGTCATGAGCTCCGTTGACCAGGGCG
>CALUPL010000065.1 GCA_944322635.1 uncultured Mailhella sp. | reverse complement strand
AGCTGCCGCCGTATTCGACCTTTTCAGGGTCTTCATGCGCCACGGGATACAGTTCCCAGCGCAGATGCTGAGGTTTCTTGAGATAGCCGATGATTCTCATCAGAGCCACGGCCACGAAGGCTATAACTGCCACATAGGCCAAACAGTAGAAAAAGATGCTCATGGTTGTCTCCTGTCGCGTTGTCCGCCAACTTGCATCCTGACAGGGGCAATCTGCCCCGGCCATCATTTCCGCACCAAGCTTCCAAACCGCCCGCCGCGATGTCGTTTTACAGATAGAAGTACAAGGAATTATTATACTTCTTTCAAACGAACCCCTTGGCCGGGGCGGCAGGACCGGCGCAAGGATGCACCGGAGGAAAGCTGATGAAGATTACACCAGCAGGCGCAAAAAAACAAGCCTGCGCCGGCAAGAACTTTCACAAGGTCACAACGCGGAGGGGACGAGTCGAGGAAAGTCTTGCTCCCTAACCTTTAAATAAGTACACTGCGCCTGAATTCAAGACCCGGAGGACGGATGTACGTTTATCTCATCGGCGCAGGCCCCGGCGATCCCGGCCTGCTCACCTGCAAAGGCAGACAGGTTCTTTCCGAAGCGGATGTCGTCGTGTACGACTATCTTTCCAGCGACGAGCTCCTCGCCCTGGCCCGGCCCGATGCCGAACTCATCTATGTAGGCAAAATTGCGGGCAATCACGCCATGAAACAGGGCGACATCAACAAGCTTCTCATTGCCAAGGCAAAGGAAGGGAAGATTGTTGCGCGCCTCAAGGGCGGCGATCCCTACATTTTCGGCCGCGGAGGCGAAGAAGCCGAGGAACTCGTGGACGCAGGAGTGCCCTTCGAGGAGATTCCCGGCATTTCCAGCTCCATAGCCGGTCCGGCCTACGCGGGCATACCGCTCACGCACCGCGCCTGGTCCTCCTCGGTCACCATCATCACCGGTCACGAAGATCCCAGCAAACCCGGCTCCGTGCACAACTGGAAGGCTCTTGCCCGCAGCGCCTCCACGCTGGTCTTTCTCATGGGCATGAAGAACCTGCCCGACATTGCGGCAAAGCTCATGGAATCCGGCATGGACGGCAATACGCCCGCAGCCCTGGTGTACTGGGGCACCACGAACCGGCAGCGCTCCCTTGCCTCCACGCTGGCCGACCTGCCCGACGCCGCCGTGCGCGAGGGCTTCACCAATCCTTCCATCATCGTGGTGGGCGACGTGGTGCGTCTCAAGGACAAGCTCGACTGGTTCGAAAAAAAGCCTCTTTTCGGTCGCACCGTCGTGGTCACAAGGGCGCGTGAACAGGCCAGCGAAAGCGCCGCTCTCTTTGCCGAAAAGGGAGCACGCGTCATTCAGTTCCCCACCATTAAAATAGTGCCCATGCCCGACTATGCCGAACTTGATGAAGCCGTCGGACATCTTTCCCGCTACGGCTGGGTGGTGTTCACCTCGGTGAACGGCGTGCGCTTCTTCCGCGAACGCCTCGCCGCCCTGGGCCTCGACGCCCGTGCCATGCACGGCGTGAAGGTGGCGGCCATAGGCCCGGCCACGGCAAAGGCCGTGGAAGGCATGGGCATACGTGCCGACCTCGTGCCCTCCTCCTATGTGGCCGAAGGCGTGGCCAAGGCCATGCTCGAACTCGGCATGAAGGGGCAAAAGGTGCTTCTGCCCCGCGCCAAGGAGGCCCGCGACGTTCTGCCCCGCGCCCTGCGCGAGGCCGGAGCCGAGGTGGACGTCATTGCCGCCTATGAAAACGTGCCTTCCGAGGAGAACCGCGACAAGGTCATGGAAGCTCTTGAAGAGGGCAAGCTCGACTGCGTGACCTTCGGCTCTTCTTCCACGGTGCGCAACTTCCTTGCCTCCATTCCGCTGGACGAGCTGAAAAAGCATTCCGGCGTCCGCTTTGCCGCCATAGGCCCCGTGACCGCGGACACCATGCGTTCCCTCGGCGTTGAACCCGACATTCTTTCGGAAACCTTCACCATTCCCGCCATGGTGGATGCCGTGTGCGCCGCTTTTGCGCACAAGGAGCGCGCATGACTCTCAAGCTCGGCATTCTCGCCTCGGGCAGCGGCACCAACGCCCAGGCCATGATAGACGCCGCAGAGGCCGGAAAGCTGGATGCGGACATCCGCATCATCATCGCCAACCGGCCGGGCGCACCCGTGCTTGAGCGCGCGAAAAAGCACGGCATCGCTCATCTGTGTCTCGATCACAAGACCTTCCCCGACCGTGAAACCTTCGATCTGCGCATGGTGGAAGAACTTCGCTCCGCAGGCGTGGACACCGTGGCTCTTGCCGGCTACATGCGCCTTGTCACGCCCGCGTTTCTCGACGCCTTTCCCGGCCGCGTTCTCAACGTGCATCCCGCCGTGCTTCCCGCCTTTCCCGGCACGCACGGCGCGCGCGACGCCTGGCAGTACGGGGCAAAATTCAGCGGATGCACCGTGCACATCGTCGATCCGGTCATGGACGGCGGCCCCATCATCGTTCAGGCCACGCTTCCCGTGCGGCAGGACGAAGACGACGAGGAACTTTTGAACCGCATTCACGTGTTCGAGCACCGCATATACGTGCAGGCTCTCGAATGGCTGGCCGAAGACCGTCTCCGCCTCGACGGCCGCCGCGTGCTGCTTACGCCGTCGGACCGCCCCAAGGCTCCCCAGCCGGAGCTTGCCCTTGTCTGGCCGCCCCTGGAAGAAGGATTCTAAACCCTGTCCGTCATTGCCGTTTTCCGGCTCATTCCGTGCGCCCCGCGCACATACGGCTGTTTCAGCCGAGGGAGATTTCATGAAAGCTTCCCGTCTTTTCACCTCGCTTGCCATGCTTGCCTGCCTCTGCATGAGCTCCTCGGCTCTCGCTGCCGATGACGCTTCCAAAAAGGCGGAACGACGCACCCCCGTGGTGGTGGAATTTGAAGGCAACGACAGCATAGGAGTGGCGCTGTTCTCCAGTCTGCAGAAAAAAATCAACATCTCCAACCCGGCCACTCCCGCACGGGAGGCCAAGTTCCGCATTCTGCTCTCCACGGCTTCGGAATTTCCTTCCCGTCCCGGAGTCGGCTCCGTCTATGCCGTGGTGTGGACGCTCGCCCTCTCCGAAGGCTCCATGGAGTACTATCTCGTGCGCGATCTCGGCATCGTCACCCCCGACACCGTGGATGAAGTGGCCGACCGCATCGTGAGCCGCACCGACGGCGTATCCGCCCGCTACGGCTACCTCGATCGCGAAAAATAGCCCTCTGCCGGACGGAACGAGTCGAAAGGTCGTCCGCCTCCTCGGCGGAAGCACCGATCCCTTCAAAAGCCGCGCGGAAAAAACATTCTGCTTCCGCGCGGCTTTTTCTGATGCAAAGAAAGCGCCGACTCCGCACGGTCCCTGACCGGCACCCCCGTCCGCTCCGAAAAAACGACGAACAAACGGTGTCCGTTTGTTCGGCATACGGCCTGAAACAGCCAAGACGCACGCATTTCCTCCGCAGGATCCGCGGGACCTTTTGCGCAACTCCGTATTTTTCGAAACGCCATGAATACACTTCTCGCCCATCTGACAGAATGCTGGCACGACGGACACAACGTGGCCCTCGGCATCTTCCGCTTCCTCATTCCCATCGTGATTCTCGTCAAGCTGCTTGAGGAAAGCGGACTCATCCCCTACGTGTCCATGCCGCTCGGCCCCGTCATGGAACTGGTCGGACTGCCCCCGGAACTCAGCCTTGCATGGGTGTCCTGCATTCTCGTAAGCATATATTCCGGCCTCATGGTGCTTGTCTCCCTTGTGCCGCAGCTGCCGGATCTCACCGTTGCTCAAATGACGGTGTTCGGCGTTCTCGTGCTCATAGCACACAGTCTCATTCTGGAAGTGCGCATTGCCGGGCAGTGCGGCGTTTTCATGCCCTTTCAGCTGTTACTGCGCCTCGTCTCGAGCATACTGGCGGCTTTTCTGCTCCATCTTGCGCTCGACGGCTTCGATCTGCTTCAAAATCCGGCAACCATACTTCTCTCTGCCAAGGCCACAAGCTCCTGGGGCGCATGGCTGGTTCAGCAGGCAAAGACTCTTGCGGAAATATACGTCATCATCTGTGCCGTCATGCTGCTTCAGCGCTTTCTCGATGTCTTCCGCATCTCCGATCTGATGGGACGGATTCTCGGACCGGTGCTCCGGCTGCTCGGCATTTCCCCGAAAGCCGTTTCCATCGTCGTCATAGGCTTCACCATGGGGCTGCTCTACGGCAGCGGCATACTCATAAAAAACGCGCAGCAGGGCACGCTCTCCCGTCAGGACGCACTCTGCGCCATCTCGCTGCTGGGACTCTCCCATTCCCTGATTGAAGATACCCTGCTTCTCACCCTGGTGGGCGGCAGCCTCTGGGGACTGCTCGGTTTCCGCCTGGTTTTCACTCTGGCGGCCGGGGCTCTCATCAACGCCTTCTACCCTGCCCTCCGGCGCTTTGCCGGAAGCGGCCGTGAGGATTCCCATGAAGACTCTGTGGATCAATGCCGGTGAAATTTCCGGCGATCTTCAGGGCGGTGCTCTGCTCTCCGCCCTGCGCGACATCACCCCGGAAGGCGACCTTCGCGTCGTGGGCATGGGCGGCGACAATCTGGCCCGGGCAGGACAGGAAAACCTGCTGAGAGTGGAAGAACTTTCCGTCATGGGCCTTGTGGAGGTCATCACCAGCCTGCCGCGCATCTTCGGTCTTCTGCGCCGCATACGCCGGGAAATGGAAAGGGTTCATCCCGACGCCGTGCTGCTCATCGACGCTCCGGAATTCAATTTTCGCGTGGCGAAAATTGCCCGCAGGCTGAACATTCCCGTCTATTATTTCATTCCGCCCAAGGTATGGGCGTGGCGCACGGGCCGCGTGAACTTTCTGAAGGAACACGTGCGCCGCATTTTTTCCATTCTGCCCTTCGAAGTGGATTTCTACCGCTCCCACGGCATGGAAGTGACATACGTGGGCAACCCGCTGGTAGATCTTGTGGACTACGAGAACATCAAAGACGTTTCTCCCGTTCCCCATCGCATAGGCCTCATGCCCGGCAGTCGCCGCAAGGAAGTGGGCTCGCTTATGCCGGCCTTTGCCGGAGCGGCCCGCATCCTCCTGCAAAAATTTCCCGACCTCGAATTCCACTGCGTGCGCTCCTCCAACTTTTCCGAAGAATATCTGCGCTCGCTGTGGAACTGCAACGTGCCTCTCGTCATGCACGACGGCACAGACCGCTACCGCCTCATGCGAACCTTTCAGTGCATCATGGCCGCTTCCGGCACGGCCACGCTGGAAACGGGACTTGCCGGCGTGCCCACGCTCGTGGCCTACAAGGTGTCTCCTCTCTCCTATCAGATCGCCCTTCGCGTCATCAAGGTGAAGTGGATAAGCCTGACCAACCTCATCATGAACCGCACCGTGTTTCCCGAGCACATAGAGAAAAATGCCGATCCCGAACCCATGGCACGCCGCGTGGAGGAATGGCTCGAAAATCCGCAGAAGCTCGAAGCCGTTGTCCGCGACCTTGAGGAACTTCGTGAGCGCTGCGGACAACCCGGAAGCGCTCACCGCGCCGCTGCGGCCCTTGCCGGAGAAATTCTTCCCACCCTTGCCGAACGGGAAGACGCCTACCGCTGCTGAACGCTCCGTTTTCTTCAAAGTTCTTTGTGAAACTTTCCGGTCTACATGGACATGCCCCACTTCTCGCCGGAAGATGCCCGCCATCTCCAGTACGACCTCATGCCGGGAGACAAGGCCACCTACGGGGATTACTGTCTGGCCAGAGGCATAGATTTCACCCGGGAACCACTGGAAGTGGAAGTCGGCGAACGCATGATAGGCGGTCTCATATGCCACGACGACCTGCAGAGCCTGGACGTGAAGCATCTTTACGTCAGCAGCATGATGAACAATTTCTCCGGCTGTATGTCCATAGGCTATGCCGCCGGTCTCGGATCCGCCAGAAGCGCGGCCTTCGTATCGCGGCCCAGTTTCCGAGACAGGAAGCCGACGCTCTGCACGAGGCCATGTTCGCCCCGCTGCACGCCTCTCCGGAAACGCCGATCGGCTACACGGAATTTGAAGACGGACTCCGTCATGTCATGGACTATTACGCTAGCTTCCTGCGCATACGCTAGCTTCCTGCGCACGGAATGAACGTCGCAGCACCAGAGCTTCCAACCTATGCTGCACGACCGGCTTTTCCGGTTCAGGTATCCGCATCGACAGGAAAGCGGGAATCCCCGGCGGAGACGGAAAAACTCCCTCGTCCCCGTCGGATTGCCATCTCTTCCCCGCTTCGTCCCATTCATGCCCATGCGCGCATTTTCAGCGGAATGCAGACGGCATGAGTAAACACGACAAAGGTACGCTCCTTTCCAGGAGTGTACCTTCTCCACAGGTTCGAACCGAACCGGCCGGAGCCGTTATACCGGCTGATCCGATGTCAGCTCAAACATGCCGAAGACCGTTTTTTTCGTACATTCCAATGAAGTCGGAAAAAGCGCAACGCACACAGTACGAAAACAGGACTGAACCGTTCCGCACCGGATAAGACGACGAAGCTCCTCATCGTCTGTGCTGCAGATAATTTTTTCCGTTCCGCCCCTGACGGGCAGAACGGTTCAAAAGGATACGCTCTAGCGTTCCAGCTTGAAGCGTATGCGAAGCACGCCCCCGTCATCCGGCTTCCATTCATGAGAAACCCATATAAAGGTTCCGCATTCCGCCGTATGAGTCACATGCTCTCCTATGCACGGGCAGGCGTCCAGTGCTCCTTCCGGAGAGTCGGGATCGCCGATGTACACGATGCGCAGCGTATCACCGGCGCTTTCAGGCAGCCGGGACAGGCTGAACTTCTGTGCCGCCTCTTCTCTCGGCATGTCGCGGGCCACGACAGGCAAATCACGGGCAAGAACGGCATTCACCTCCTCGGTAATGCTTTTCACTTCGTCCGAAGAAAGATCATGGGGAAAGTGAAAGTCCACCTTGGACTTGTTGGAATTGATATGGGTGGAAAAACAGCGGGGGCAGCCGTAGCGGCGAATGAGAACACCGCTCAGCGTATGCTCGGCCGTGTGCATGCGCGGATCATATTCCTTACTCATAAGACAAACCTCCTATGTCGTTGCCTGTGCTACCCTAAAAACAAAAGAAGGAAAAGGCGGACACAAATCGAATCGGACGACTGGGCAGAATGATCCCGTGTCTTCCGTGCAAAGCCTCCGCTCGCTTCACGAAACGACTTACCCCGCATGCTTCCTTTAAATAAAACGGGAAAACTTTTCGTTCCCTCCCTTCGTTATCCGCCTTTCTTCTCTCCCCCTCCGATGTGTCAAAGGGGCTTTTTCTTTTTTCTGCCGAATACAAAAATTTCAACACACCGCCCCCAAAAGGCCTTTTTTTCCTCTTTTTCCCCCCTTAAATCGTATTTCACCATGAAAAACGTCTCAAATTTCCGTGATGCCGAGGGAAAAACTTTCTACACGGAAGTATCCTATAATAATAAATTATTTCAATATATTAATATAATATTCGAGCCCTTTTTGCGCATAGCCTGCAAAACTGCCGATCTACGTCCCTATTGTATTATAACATGTTGAAATAATAAAAATATCATTAATTTTTCCTCATTTTTATGTAAAAATTATTATTTTGTTAACATTTTTTTATTGCTTAAATGACGAGTTAATTCTAAGCTCCGCTCATGGAAAAAGAGGGATTTTCCATACTGGTGTTACAAACCAACTTTTTTCAAAGGAATGATTGAAATGAAAAAGCTTACTACGCTTCTTCTGGCTGCCGGCATGATTTTTGCTGCGTCTGCCCCTGCTTCCGCCGTTGACGTGAAGATGGACGGACAGTATCTGTTCAACTTCATCACCGGTGAATATGCTGGTACCGGCCAGAACTTCGATAAGGCTGGTCAGCGTCTGCGTCTCGGCATGACCTTCACCGCCAATGAAAACCTGTCCGGCTACTTCCAGGTGCAGGTCGGTTCCGGTAGCGACAAGACCTCCAACTACGATTGGGGTACCGACGTCACCGGTAACAGCGCCAAGATCGGCATGCGTCAGTTGTACATCGACTGGCTGGTGCCCCAGACCAACGTTCAGGTCCGCATCGGTCGTCAGCTCGTGGGTCTGCCCAACGACGCCTTCGGCAAGAGCGCTATCATGCACTCCGGCTGGAACGGCCGTGACGGCGTTGTCGTCGCCGCTCCTGTGACCGATTGGCTCGACGTCTCCGCCTTCTGGCTGCGCGGCGCCTATGACAACAACTACAGCAACGACACCGACCGCTCCAACAAGTCCGACTTCTTCGGTGCCGTGACCAACTTCAAGTTCGACGGCTTCGCCTTCTCCCCCTACGTCATGTATGCTTCCCTGGATCAGGAAGGCTCCGTTGCTGGTACCGACAGCATTCTTGACAACTCCACCGACGGTCTCGGCGGCAGCATGCTCAAGGGCAACGGCAACGCTTTCTGGGCCGGCACGAACTTCGTGATGAGCTACTTCGATCCCTTCGTGCTGAAGATCTCCGGCGCCTACGGCATGATCGCCTATGACGGCGGCGAATTCGACGGCATGAACCCCCACGATCGCAGCGGCTGGCAGGTGCAGGCTCTGGCCTCCTACAAGACCGCTTACGGCACCCCGATCTTCGGCGGCTGGTATGCTTCCGGTGACGACAAGGACGTGCAGTACCTCGGCCAGGATTGGATTCCTGCCTGGGCTGGCCGTTTCCATCCCACCTATGCCTATCAGGACGGTGAATACGGCATGTACGGCAACAACGCCCGTCACGCCATTGCCGGTACCTGGGGCCTCCAGCTCGGCATCGACGAAGTCAGCTTCCTGCAGGATCTGACCCACAAGTTCACCGTCACCTGGTTCCAGGGCACCAACGAAGCTGGTTCCGTGCTGACTGGCAGCGATTCTACCAACCCCGTCAAGTACATGACCAAGAACGATAACGCGGTTGAATTCAACCTCGCCAGCACCTACCAGATCTACAAGAACCTTGGTGTGTGCCTCGAACTCGCCTACATCATCACCGACTACGACAAGGGCGACCACAAGGCCTGGGCTGCTGACAACGACATCAACAAGGATTCCTGGAGCACCGCTCTTACCTTCCAGTACAAGTTCTAATTCGACGCGGGCTTAGCCCGCTCGTATGAACGTACGACTCAACGGGAGAGAATGAAAATTCTCTCCCGTTTTTTTATTAAGGCCTTCAGGCAGTTGAGGAAGCGGAAGCAACCAGGCCCCACATGTAACGCTGGCGGATTGCTCATCGCTATGAGAGCTTGTTACTTCCTCGTGCCTAAGAGGCACCGGCTTGAACTTCTCAAGTCGGCGTTCTCTTTTTTCAACAATTCCCCTCTATGGAGTTTGCCCCGTAGTCGCTCCTAAAGGAGCTTTTCCAGCTTGGGACTGAATGGATCCGTATATTCCCTGCACATTTTTTTATCGAACATGATACTTTCTCAATTCTGCTCCCGTATATATTAAATATCCTACGCTCAAGAATCTCTGACTGCCATACCTGTATCTTAGTTAGTGAAATGTATCAAAAACATCAGAGAACTTTTTATGCCCCTAAACAACTGACTATATTACACATCTTGATGTCATTTATTATAATGAACATATACACATAATCTATCTCATAAATCCATTAATAATTCTTAATCTTTTTGTCATTATAAATCTGTCGTATTTCTCTTGCCTTTTACGGTATTGCTTATAAATTACTTTTATCCCATACGTGAGAGTGAAGACAATATAGTACCTACACAGCCATTTCGCATGTACCAGATTTTATTCTTTCACCATAAAAAAACACCTTTTGATATGGACGGGAACCTGAACAACGCCGTCTTATCGAAAAGGTGTTTTTAAGTATAACCGTTTTTGAGATCTACCCAATAAACGAGTGACTTTCTGTTTCCATCGCTTCCGCTCCCTCAACTACCTGAAGGCCATAATGCTGCGTCTGGCCGGACACGGTGCGATTACCATTCCCGACCAGGACCGACTCCAGCACCTGAACACCCGATGAGCAGTCCATCAAAATTTCCTATTCTTCAGGAGGGGCAAATGAAACGCTCCCCTCCCGCAGGGCAGAGAAACGTTCCACCTGCCGGAAAGAACGGATTATCGCCGTTCTTCCTGCTCCTTTCATCCCCTGAGGCCCGACATTTTCTTCCTCATGCCGGCCAGGCGTTCCAGTGCGGCTTCAAGGGTATCTTTCCTTTTGGCAAAGTGCAGACGAATATACCGGTTTTCCGGTTCCCGGAAAAAGCTGGATCCGGGGACGGCGCCTACTCCCACATGTTCGGCAAGCTTCTCGCAGAAAGCAACATCGCTCTCAAAGCCGAACTCCGATATATCCAGCAGAACATAGTAGGCTCCCTCTGGATCGGTATGCGGAATCTTGAGATCATCGAGCCCCTTCATGAACAGCGTTTTCTTCTCCGTGTACAGCGCGGCAAGGTCGCGATAGTAGTCGTCACCGAAACGCAGTCCTGTCACGGCAGCCTCCTGCAGCGGAGACGCCGCGCCTACGGTAAGGAAATCATGTACTTTTCTGGCGTGCTCCACCACCTCGGGAGCAGCAATAATGTATCCCAGACGCCAGCCCGTGATGGAGTAGGTTTTTGACAGAGAGCTGCAGGAAATGGTTCGCTCGGCCATGCCGGGCAGCGACGCCATGTAAACATGTCGATGAGGAGCATAAACAATATGCTCATAGACCTCGTCCGTGATCACATAGGCGTCATATTTACGGGCAAGACCGGCGATGATGTCCAGCTCCTCACGGGTAAAGACCTTGCCGCACGGGTTGGAGGGATTACACAGAATAATGGCCTTGGGCTTCTGCCTGAAGGCATCTTCCAGCTTCTCAGGATCGAAACGGAACAGAGGAGGCTCAAGAGGAACGTATATGGGTTCCGCCCCGGAAAGTATGGCATCTGCCCCGTAATTCTCATAGAACGGAGAAAACACCACAACCTTGTCGCCGGGATTGGTCACCGTGAGCATGGCGGCCATCATGGCTTCGGTGCTTCCGCAGGTAACCACTATCTCGGTATCGGGATCCACGGGGCGGCCCATGAAGCGGGACTGCTTGGCGGCGAGGGCCTCACGAAAGTTCTGCGCTCCCCACGTTACCGAATACTGATGGGGCCCCTGTTCGGCCACTTCGGCCAGACGGTCAAGAATGGGTTTCGGGGGATCAAAGTCCGGGAACCCCTGAGAAAGATTGATGGCCCCGAATTCCATGGATACGCGGGTCATGCGGCGGATCACGGAATCCGTAAAAACGGCTGTTCTGTCGGAAAGATTATGCATGGTGTACCTCAGGCCAGATAAGACTTATGATCGTTGAGAATGTGACGCTCATCCAGCGCGTTCTTGACGCTGCGCTGCACAGCGAGTTTGACATCGGAAGTATGGGACAAATAATACGGACGCTTGCTCAAGCCTATGCCGTGTTCTCCGGAGGTAAGGCCTCCCAGCCGAAAAGCCTCCCCGTAAATTCTCTTCATGCAGGCACAAAGATCCCTGGTCCAGTCATCCTCGGAACGCCGGCCGCGCATCACGCACAAATGCACGTTGCCGTCTCCGGCATGTCCGAAGGCCACCATCTGCACTCCGGTTTCTCTTTCGATCTGATGGACGTAATCCACAAACTCCGAAATTCTGTCGATGGGCACAACAATATCCACCGGTTCCTGTTCGGATATGGCTTCCACGGCCTTCACCAGACAGCCCCGTACGCGCCAGATATCCGCAGCCCGGGCAGCGTCGTGCAGAGGCACGAAGTCCAGCGCCCCATGCCGAAGCACCAGATCCCGCACGCGCTCCACGCGGTCTTCAATATCTTCCCTGCGACCGTCAAAGGTAAGCAGAATATAGGCTTCGGCCTGAGGACAGGGGTAGCTGAGACCTGTAAAACGCTCGCCGAGAGTCACCACGCTGCGTTCCACAAATTCCACGGCCGTGGGATCCAGACCTGCCTGAAGGATCAGCGGTACACTTCGTATGCCTTCATGAAGACCGGCAAAGGGCACCAGCGCCGTAAGAGAGTGTTCCGGCCGCCCCACCAGACGCAGGACACAGCGTGTAATCACGGCCAGCGTTCCTTCCGATCCGATGATAAGCTGCTTCAGATCAAGCCCGCTGGCATCCTTGACGTTCTTGCTCCCCAGCTCCACAACGTCCCCATTGGCCAGAACGACGGTGAGTCCGCGCACATAATCGCGGGTAACTCCGTATTTCACGGCCCTCATGCCCCCGGCATTGGTGGAAATATTGCCTCCCAGGGTGGAGGCCTTCTCGCCGGGATCGGGAGGATAGAACAATCCCACGGACTCGACCCGGGCCTGAAAATCCTTCAGCAGAACACCGGGTTCCACCGTTGCGGTAAAAGTATCGGGGTCCACTTCGAGAATGCGGTTCATGCGGGAAAGGTCAAGGATGATCCCTCCGGCAGGCACCGTGGAGCCCACAAGATTGGTTCCCGCTCCTCGCGGGGTCACGGGAATCCGGTTCTTCCAGGCAAAGCGCATGACGGCGCTTACCTCTTCCGTGGACAAAGGATAGACCAGAGCCTGCGCTGTGCCGCGACGACGCCCCAGAGTATCGGACAAGGCGGCTTCAGGAATATTCTCCAAAACGACGCGATCTCTGTCTTCGATGATATCGTAAAGTTCCCGCATGGTACTCTCCTATTTCCAGGCCGGAACAAAGAAACCGGCAAACGTGGTGTTGAATACGTCTATGACCGCCTGAGACTGATACGCTTCCACAATGCGCCGGAATACGGGATTCTGGGCATCCGCGCTGCGGCTGGCAATAAGGCAGGTATAGCTGTCGTCGTCATACCTGGGTTCCTTGAATATTGCCTCATCGGCCGTAAGGCCGCTGTCCAGCGCATAATTCCCGTTGACGGCCGCCAGTGCCACGTCGGGCAGCGTGGAAACAATCAGGTTGGCATCCATCTCCACAAACTCAAGGGGAACCCGGGTGGAAGCGATATCGGAAAGCTCGGGCGAAGCTCCCGCGCCTTCCTTCAGCTTCAGCACTCCGGCCGCTTCAAGCAGCTTCAAAGCGCGCCCTTCATTGGTGGCATCGTTGGGTACGGCCACCTTGTCCCCGGCCTTCAGTTCTTCGATTGAACCGATCTTGCGGGAGTACAGATTCATGGCCACAATGAACGTATCGCCTATGGATGTGATCTCATAGCCGTTGTTTTTGATCTCGTTCCGCAGAAACGCATGATGCTGAAAGGCGTTGAGATCCACTTCCCCGCTGGCCAGCGCCTGATTGGGCAGAGAAAAATTGGAAAACTGCACGTATTCCAGCTTCACGCCTTCTTTGGCCATGGCTTCAGCCACGGGGGCCCAGATTTCTTCATAAACGGCGCCGGTAAGACCTATCTTCACCACCTGCTGCGCAAAGGCGGGAACTGCGGCAACGGTCAGAAGGGCAAAAGAAAGAACAGAAGACTTGATAAGAGCGGAAATATTCATGATGAACCTCAAAAAATCAGTGTTTGCAAATACGGGCCACAAGGCTTCCCAGAAGCTGGATGACGGTTACAATGGCAACAAGCACGATGACCGTGGAATAGATGATGTCCATGCGGCTGCGCTGCTGTCCGTAAACATAGGCGAAGTTGCCGAGTCCCCCGGCGCCCACGGCTCCGGCCATGGCCGTCAGCCCTATGAGACTGATGAGCGTGATGGTCACACCACGGGCCATGGCAGGAATGCTTTCACGAAGATACACCCGGCAAATGATGTCGAGTCTGCCGCATCCCATGGACTGAGCCGCCTCCACGAGGCCGGGACTGACCTCGCTCAGCGCCGATTCCATCTGCCTTGCCAGAAAAGGAACGGTTCCGAAAACAAGGGGAACTATGGAGCCCTGCACGCCGATGGCCGTACCGGAAATGAGACGGGTCAGCGGCAGAAGGCAGAAAAGCAGAATGATGAACGGAACGGAGCGGAACAGATTGATGGTCTTATCCAGCACTTCGTACACCAGGCGGTTTTCCATAAGACCTCCCCGCCGGGTAACGATGAGCAGGATGCCGAGCACAAGCCCCAGAACAAAGGATATGCTCCCGGACCAGAACGTCATCTGAAGGGTTTCCACCGTGCTGCGCCAGAGCATGGGCAGCGACTTCATGGTATAGGGGAAAAATTCCAAGAGCAGTTCATGCATTGAGAAGCACCTCCACACCTACATGAATATTTTCAAGATAATCAATGCAGTCGCGAATGGACTTCTCCCTGCCCTCGGCAATGACTATAAGACCGCCCAGAGGATGCCCGTCTATCATTTCGACATTACCGAAAATAATGTTCAGATCCACGTCGTAGGTGCGGGAAAGATAGGAGACCAGTGCGCTGCAGACATTGCGTTCAAGGTAACGAAAGCTGAGGATGCACTGACCCGGCTTCAGTTCCAGCAGGGGGGACTTATCCTTCAAAAGGCGGCGGAATCCGGCCACATGGGAAGTCATCTCCATAAAATTACGGGTTACGGCCTGCTGCGGATTGGCGAAGACGGAAAAAACATCGCCCTGTTCCACCACGGCGCCGTTCTCCATGACGGCTACGTGATGACAGATTTCCTTGATGACCTGCATCTCATGGGTGATGAGAACTATGGTCAGCCCCAGCTTGCGATTCAATTCGCGCAGAAGCTGAAGTATGGACTGGGTGGTCTGGGGATCGAGCGCACTGGTGGCTTCGTCACAGAGCAGAACATCGGGGTCGCTGGCAAGAGCACGGGCAATGGCCACACGCTGTTTCTGACCGCCGGAAAGCTGAGAAGGATAATCGCCCTCTCTGCCGGAAAGCCCCACAAGCTCAAGAAGCTCTGCCACCCGTGCGGCAACCTCGTTCTTGGAAAGGCCGCGTCCGGCCAGAGGAAAGGCGACATTGCCGAAGACCGTGCGGGAGTTGAACAGATTGAACTGCTGAAAAATCATGCCGATGCGGCGACGCACGGCACGAACCTCTGCTTCGCTCAACTGAGTGATGTCGGTATCGTCAAACAGTACCCTGCCCGACGTAGGACGTTCCAGAAGATTGATGCAGCGCAGCAGCGTGGACTTTCCCGCACCGGAAAAGCCGATGATGCCGAATATTTCGCCGCTTTCGATGGTAAGGTGGACATGTTTGACGGCCTCCACGGGGCCCTGCGCGCCTGCGAATACCTTGCAGACGTCTTCAAGACGAATCATGGGATGCGTTCCTTACGAAAAGAGGAAAAAGACCGGAATACCTTCCGGAGAACGCACGAAGACTCCCAGGCGCAGGCGAAAAGCAGGCTTTTATCTAGAGAACAGACATAGACCCCCTGCGCATATGATGCGCCTGGGAGCAAAACATTCGCCCGAAACGAAAGTTCCGGCGGACAAGCTGTTCAAAAAATATAGCCATAATCTTTCCTTGTTCGGGTATAACTGCCTAACATCTTATTTTTTGTCAATAAAAAAAATATGCTGCCCCCTCGCAGTATAATGTTTAAAAGGCGACCGTACGCTGCCCCTGTCGAAAAAAGTGCTCTCCGCCCGACAAAAGTTTCCGGCCAGATTTCTTTGACGGCCGCAATATTCTTCCCTCAGGCAAAGAACGATAAAGGCCTGTCCCCCAACGATGCATCCCTGTTTCTCCTCCCCAGGCTCTCCGCTTATCCTTCCCCCAGAACATTGAACGTGCAGGCGCAAAATCAGCCTTGACGGTCATGAAAATTTCCGACTTTTCCCGAAAAGGTCCTCCCATTTTTCATGAAAAACGCATCGTCAAAACATCACCGGTCAAACTTGCTCTATCCGTCATCCCGGCCGCAGGAAACAATCCAAGTTTCCAAACGCTGTTTCCCTACGGAAGCAGCATTCTGAAAAGAACCCTCTCCGGATAAACAGGAAAAGCTGATGTCGGAGCAGTCCGGAGTTCCGGTTTCCGGCTTACCGGCCTGTTGTTGCATAGATTTCCTGAACCACCGTATCAGTCAATGATGCCGTTTTTTACATCTCTCTCATGAGTACCGTGAACACGGAATTAAAATGAAGTTTCCCCGGACGTATCCACCTGCCGGCAATACGAAGCTGAATGAAAAGCCCCGGAGGCAGACACGTGACAGCACCTCCGTCATCGGAGCTTTTGCACAGAAGAAATAAAAAGGGGGAAAGGACAGCAGGAAATACGCCGGATATCAGGAACGGCGTATCGTTACCGTAAAGGCTTAAGTCAGGACCACCCGTAAAACGGGTGGCTTGTTCAGCCCTGTAAGGGCTTGTTACTTACTCGCGCCTTAAGGGCGCCGGCTTGAACTTCTCTGGTCGGCGCCCTCTCTTTTTCAACAGTTCAAG
>CALUPL010000064.1 GCA_944322635.1 uncultured Mailhella sp. | reverse complement strand
GGGCGCGCGGTTCTTCGCAGGGCTCGGAACTGTCCGGCGGGGGGGGGCGCCCTTTTTTTTGGGGGATCGGTCGGGGGGGGGGGGGGGTGCCTGGGAGGGGGGGGGGGGCGGCGCGTCGTCATTTTATTGCTGGACAAGCTTTCCGGCTTTTGCAACAATGAAAGTTCTATTATTCTGTTGCCCGTTTCAACGGGTGATGCAAACTTCATGGAACTGCTATGGCAAACGAAAACCAGCCGGATAAAGTCATTTATTCGATGAACCGCGTGACCAAGCGCCACGGTCAGCGGGAAGTGCTCAAGGATATTTCGCTCGGCTATTTTTACGGCGCGAAGATCGGTGTGCTCGGCCTGAACGGCGCGGGCAAGTCGTCGCTGCTCAAGATCATGGCCGGTGTGGACAAGGCCTTCGACGGCGACGTGGTGGTCGCCCCCGGATACACCATAGGCTACCTGGAACAGGAACCGCTGGTGGACGAAACGCGCACCGTGCGCGAAGTCGTGGAGGAGGGCGTTCAGGAAGTCGTGGATCTCGTGAAGGAATTCAACGAGATCAACGAAAAGTTCGCCGACCCCGACGCGGATTTCGACGCGCTTTTGGAACGTCAGGCCAAGGTGCAGGAAAAAATGGACGCCCTGAACGCCTGGGATCTTGATTCCCGCCTTGAAATGGCCATGGACGCCCTGCGCTGCCCGCCCGCCGACACGCCCGTTTCCGTGGTGTCCGGCGGCGAACGCCGCCGCGTGGCCCTGTGCCGCCTGCTTTTGCAGAACCCCGACATTCTGCTGCTCGACGAACCGACCAACCATCTGGACGCCGAATCCGTGGCTTGGCTGGAACGGTATCTGCAGAATTTCCCGGGCACGGTCATCGCCGTCACGCACGACCGCTATTTTCTCGACCATGTGGCCGGATGGATTCTGGAACTCGACAGAGGCCGCGGCATTCCGTGGAAGGGCAACTATTCCTCCTGGCTTGAGCAGAAGGAAAAGCGCCTCGCGCTGGAAGAAAAGGCCGACACCGAACGCCGCAAGACCCTGGCCCGTGAACTGGAGTGGATTCACATGTCGCCCAAGGGCCGCCATGCCAAGGGAAAGGCGCGCATCAACGCCTACGAGGCCATGCTGAGCCACGAAAGCGAACGCCTTGCGCCCGACCTTGAAATCTACATTCCGCCGGGACCGCGCCTCGGCAAGTCCGTCATTGAGGCAAAGGACCTCTGCAAGAGCATGGGCGACAAGGTGCTGGTGGAAAACGCGAACTTTCTGGTGCAGCCCGGCGCCATTGTGGGCATCATAGGTCCCAACGGCGCGGGCAAGACCACGCTGTTCAAAATGCTGGTGGGCGAGGAAAAGCCCGATTCCGGCACGCTCAGCATAGGCGAAACCGTCAAGTTCGGCTACGTCGATCAGAACCGCGCCTCCCTTGAGCCGGGCAAGACCGTGTATGAAATCATAAGCGGCGGCAACGACTTCATCAGGCTCGGCGGCCGCGAGGTGAACGCCCGCGCCTACTGCTCCCGCTTCAACTTCCAGGGCGGCGATCAGCAGAAAAAGGTGGACGTGCTTTCCGGCGGCGAGCGCAACCGCGTACATCTGGCCTGCATGCTCAAGTCCGGGGCCAATGTTCTTCTGCTCGACGAGCCCACCAACGACATCGACGTGAACACCATGCGCGCCCTGGAAGACGCGCTGGAAAACTTTGCCGGTTGCGTGCTCGTCATCAGCCACGACCGCTGGTTCCTCGACCGCATAGCCACGCACATTCTCGCCTTCGAGGATGAAGGACAGGTGACGTTCTTCGAGGGCAACTTCTCCGAATACGAAGAAGATCGTCGCAAGAGACTCGGCAAGGAGGCGGACACGCCTCACCGCATGAAGTACCGCAGGCTCACCCGTCAGTAGGCGGCTTCGGCCGACTTGCGGCCTTCATGTGCAGAAAAGAAAGCGAGGCAGTCTTTGAGACTGCCTCACTCTTTTAAAAAGGAGGGAGGGAAATTCCCTTCAGCAAACCCTGTTCTTGGGGTAAAAGTGCTGCTGGGCGTCAGGCACCTATCTTGCCCCGGTAGGTAGGCTTTTGCGGTGTGACCGGTTCGGCCCGGCGCAGGGTGAGCAGGGTTATTTCCGCGCCCACGCCGAGGCGCATGGGCACATAGCCCCACATGCCCGTGCCGGGACTCACGTACAGCGGCATGGAACCGGCTCTGTACAGACCGGAGCGGAAGCCGCCGTTCAGGCGCGAGACCAGAGGGAACAGAAAGAAGAACTGGCCGCCGTGCGTGTGGCCGGAAAGCTGGAGATGGCATCCGAAGGCGGCGTTCTGTTCCGCGTGGCCAGGCCGGTGCGACATGAGCACGCGCAAGCCTTCGCCCGCGCCTTCCAGCGCCTTGCGCGGATCGGGAGCGCCCATGGAGTCGTCGAGACTGCGGAAGAGCACGGCACACGGATCGGTAACGGCGGCAATGACCACGTTCCTGCCGTTCACTTCATATTCGCGGTGTTCGTTGAGCAGCACCGTCATGCCCCAGCTGCGCCAGGTTTCCACCCAGCTGCGCAGTCCGGAATAATAGTCGTGATTGCCCACGCTTATGATGACGTCGAAACGGGCGCGCAGTTCGGTTATGGGGCGCAGAAGTTCGCCTATGCGTTCCGGCCTGCCGTCTGCAAGGTCGCCGGTAATGAGCGTGAAGTCGGGCTTAAGCTCGTTTGTGCGGCGTACCACTTCTTTAAGCCACGTTCCGGTGAAGGTGGAGCCTATGTGCAGATCGCTCAGATGCGCGATGGTAAGCCCGTCCAGATCCTGCGGAAGACCCTGAAGGGGAACGTCCACCCTTTTGACGGAAGGCACTGCAAGGGCGCGGGCCATGCCGAAGGCGGCCGAGGTAAGACTTGCGGCAAGCATGATCCATTCTGCAACGGGCGAAAGAAGGGCGGAAAACAGAACGTCTTTCACCTGCTGTGCCTCGGGCACGAAAAAAGCCGCGGCAAAGGCAAGGGCCAGCAGCACGTCGCGCACGATGACTATCCACGACAGAACCATGAACGACGATGAGATGAAGCCTCCCGCCCGGATGAGCGAGAAAGGCAGATTCGGCTTCCAGGTGATGAGCACGCGCATGCCCGTAATGGTTTGGGAAACGAGAAAGAGCAGAATGGTGAGCGGAATGCGCCAGCCCATGGGAACGGGTTCGTGCCAGAACAGGCTGAACGACATGTAGGCGGCCACCGCGAGCATGAGGGTGGTGCTCGATGCGAAAAACATTCGGTTGCGTGCGTAGTCGGCCATGAAGAGTCCTTGGACAGAGTTTTTGAAAAAGGGCTGCGGAACCCGGAACGAATCTTGTTCCGGCGGAACGGGAAGTTCCGTTGGATTATTTTGCGGCTATGTATTTTTCCATGGCCTGGGCGGAGCAGGTCTGCCCGCGCCAGAAGGAAGAGGCCCAGAGTATGAGCACGGAAGCCTGAGCATCGTCAAGCTGTCGGAATTTTGTTTCCAGATTGCGGGGGCTGCTGCCGTGCTTCTGGTAGAGTTCCTTTCTGTCGCAGTGCTCCATGACGTGGATGAGAAGATGCGTGAGTCTGAGGTGCGACGTGTCGATGACGATGTTTTTGTGCGCGTCGATGATGGTTTTCAGCTCTGAGGCGGTGAAGAGCGATTTCAGAGCGCTTACGGTATTGAACCAGGTGTCTATGGTCCAGGGGAGCATGAACTCCGCACCGGCGGTGCGGCTGCGGAAGTGCTCTCTGATCCAGACGTCCTGTTCATCGCCGGAGGTGCGGCCGTAGTGGAACATGTTTTCTCCGAAGGCTAGAAGGGACGGGAATAGGGAATGTCGTCGTATTCGAGAGACGGATCTTCAGCGCAGGGCAGAAGCGGACGACGTCCTTCCCTCCAGTCCCGGAAGTGGCCGATGATGCGGGCGTGATCGAAGCAGAGCGGTTCGGGAATCGCATCCAGAGGATAGAAGGCTGCTGCTGCGGCGTCGTCTCCGGCAAGAAGCTGTTCGGGGTGTTCGCTGTGCCCCACGAAAACCGTGGTGAGCGTATGACAGCGCATGTCGCGCAGAGGCCAGGAATAGACCCCCAGAACGCCGTCCAGCGTGATGTCGAGTCCGGTTTCCTCCTTCATTTCTCGCACGGCGGCGTGTTCGGCGCTTTCGCCTTCTTCAATGAATCCGCCGGGCAGGGCCATGCCGAGAGGAGGATTTTTGCGGCGTATGAGAACGATGCCGCGATTATCGTCATAAATGACGACGTCGGCAGTGGGATAGGGGTTGCTGTAGCGGACGACAAGCGTGCCGCAGGAAGGACAGTAGCGGGGATGGTTCATGCGTTCACCTTTGAAGAGGATGAAGTCATAAGTGTGAAACCGGCTTGTTCCAGCTCGTCGGAGGGCAGAGCGCCGTTGCGGAGCAGGCGCAGACAGCGGCCGCCGAGTACCTCCACGATGGTGCTGGCCTCGCCACCCCCGGGGGCCGGGGGCTCGTCGAGAACGCCGTCGGTCGAGAGGTTCAGCGACTGAAGCAGTTCTGGATCGAGGTCGGAGGCGCGGGTGACCGCAGGCCTGCCGCTGATGTTGGCGCTGCTGGAAACAATGGGAAAGTCGCAGAACTTTGCCAGGGCGCGGGCCGAAGGATGGGAACTGACTCGGGCGGCTATTTTTCCGCTGCCGCCGGTGAGTATCTCGGGAAGTTCCGGCCTCGCGGGCAGAAGCAGCGTGAGGGGGCCGGGCCAGAATGAGGATAGTGCGGCAATGTCTCCGGCAAGGTCACGGCCGGGGCAGGCCACAAGGTCAAGCTGATCTGCACTGCCGAGAATGACGGGAAGAGGCATGCTCAGGGAGCGTTTCTTGCAGAAAAACACCCGACGGACGGCTTCGGCGTCGTCGGCACGGCATCCTATGCCGAAGAAGGTTTCCGTGGGATAAAGGAGCAGACCGCCGTTTTTCATGCGGCGGGCCGCTTCCGGAAAGGAAAAGATCACATTTGCCTCCGTGGCAACAGTAAAGTCCATCGCGGAGCGGACAACTTTTCCGCGCCTGTTCTTCAGGCAGAGGCAGAAACGGCCTCCGCCTTCCGGGAGCGGAAAACGATGTCTTCATGGGGCGGACCGGGCTTTCCGGTTGAGAGAGGAGAAGATGCCCGGTTATGAAGCGGAAAAGTCAGACCGTTCTTTTTTTTCATACCTGTTCGACCGACGACTTGCAAGCAACGCCGGGGAAACGGGAGTAAAGAACGGCGCAGGGGCCCTGAGTGCGGCAGTCATGAAATGCGGCGCGTCGTGCCGGCACGGGCCTTAAGAAGGGAGCATGCCGGGCGCTGTGCCATGAGCGGACTAAAAAAGCCCCGGCAAAAAGCCGGGGCCTTGAGCGCGGAAGGCCGGCTCTTCGCCGGCCCTTCGCCTTTTGCGCGGTTATTTGACCGTGACCGTTTCACCGTGCTCGAAGCAGTACTCGGAAAGTTCGTTCCCCAGACCGGGCAGGTCGGGAATGGAGAAACGTCCGCTTACGGGCTGGTAGTCGTGGATGCAGAGCCTGCGGTTGTAGTCGTAGCGGCAATAGACGTGCTGTTCGTGAATGGTGAAGTTGGGAATGGCCGCTTCCAGATGCAGCGCGGCCGCGGTGGAAAGCGGGGAGGCGCACACGTGGGCCTGCACGCCCACGTCGTAGATGTGGGCGAGGTCGCAGACTTTTTTCGTTTCCGTTATGCCGCCGCAGTTGCCGATGTCGGGCTGAATGAGCTGAATGGAACCGTCTTCGAAATAGGGCGCGTAGCCCCAGCGGGTGTAGATGCGCTCGCCCTGGCTCACGGGCACGCGAATGCGGTCGGCCACGAACTTGTTCATTTTGGGCGTGGGCGTGCAAGGTTCCTCAAAATACAGCACGCCGTACTCTTCGGCCAGGCGTCCGAGCTGCACCGCGCCCTGAGCGTCGGTGTAGGAATGGTTTTCCATGATGATGTCCACGCCTTCGCCCACGGCTTCGCGCACGGCGGCGAGACGGCGCTTTATCATGTCGTAGTTCTTGGGCGTGAGAATGCGGGTCGTTTCTTCGGAACCCAAACGGTGTCCGTCGTCTTCGGCGTAGGTGAAGAAGTCGATTTTAATGGCGTCGTAGCCTTCGTTCACGGCCTTCAGGGCGTTGGCGACATAGTCGTCCACGGTGACGGCGGGAATTTTTTTGTCGTCCCAGCCGAACTGAAGCTGCGAAGCGTAGCAGCGCAGATCGTCGCGCATTTTGCCGCCCAGAAGCTTGTACACGGGCACGTTGAAGTATTTGCCCTTGATGTCCCACAGCGCAATGTCGAGGGCCGAAATTCCGGCAAAGACCACGGGGCCGCCGTTCTGGCCCCAGAACGAGGACTTGTAGAGCTTTTCCCAGATGACTTCGTTGTCCAGCGGGTCCATGCCTATGATGCGCCTCGCAAAGTCCTGAACCATGCCGAAGGCGGCCCTGTGCGCGTTGCCGTAGGCAAGCGCCGCTTCGCCGTCGCCGTACATGCCGTTGTCGGCATAAACGCGGCAGAGCACGGGCGCCCAGCCGGGATTGTCCGCGGGATGCATGTCCATGAGAATGACATCGACCTTGGTGATTTTCATAGTGTCAACCTCTTTGTTGTTGCATCAGTGAATCGTCCACTTGAGCAGACGGTTCTTGGCCTTTTCAAAAAACTGCATGACTATGACGAGCACGACGACCATGAACACGAAGCCGCACCAGGCTTCCGCATACAGGCCGTACTCCGTGTACTTTTTGACGTAAAAGCCCATGCCGTATTCCGCGCCGTACATTTCGGCGTACACGAGCACGAGAAAAGAGCCGCGCAGAGACGTGATGAAGCCGGAAAGTATGGAAGGCATGGCGGCGGGAAGTATGACCTTGCGCATTCTCTTGAAGCCCGTAAGCTCAAGAGTGGCGGCATTGTCGAGATAGCGCTTGTCTATGGTCATGATGCCGTTGATGGTGGCGAAAAGCGTGGCCCATATGGTGTTGTACACCACAAGAAAAAGCGAGGCCGCGCGGAAGTTGGGAGCGAGAAGCAGCGCAAAGGGCGACATGAGAATGGCCGGAATGACGCTGATGGAATAAATGACCGGATGAATCACTTCCCGGAACTTCTTGTGCATTCCCATGAGCGTTCCGAGAAAAAGGGCTATGGCCACGGCTATGACTATGGAAGGGATCATGAGCTGGAAGGAATAGAGCATGTTCATGAAAAGCGTCTTCCAGTCTTTTAAAAACGCGGCCCCTATTTCGCTGGTGGGCGGAAAGAGAAAGGAGTTGAAGGCCTTTGTGTCCGCAATGTATTTGTAGCCGAGAACGATGCCTATATAGATGAGAATGGTGATCCAGTATTTTTTGAGGAACGTGACAAGCCTGACCATGGGCGCTCCGTGAAGGCAGGGCCCGTCGTTCCTTTGGGAAGACGGGCCGGTCCGTTAGAAGTTGTTTGCCTTGAAGAAGGCGAGGCGGTCGTCGTAGAAGGCGGGATCTTCGTTGTAGCGTTCCGCTACGAGTTCATCGAGAGCGGCCTTGTAGAGATCGATGTTGATGTGGGCGTCGAGGTCGTAGTTCTTGGCGCTTTCCGGCAGAAAGCCCGTGTCCATCATGATTTTCCAGGTGGTCTTCACGGCGTTGCGCACGGGATCGACGCTGGGACGGTAGTTGGGATTCTTGAGGTACGCGGCCACGAAGTCTTCGTTGGCGTGCAGTTCCCTGGCCAGAATCTTCACGCTTTCGTCGGGATGGGAGAGCAGGTACTGTTCGGAACGGATGAGTGCCTTGAGCAGCAGCTTGACCGTTTTGGGATTGGCCTTCACGAAGTCGCTGTTCATGTTCATGCGGCAACAGCCGTAGTTGGGCTGAAGCTGGTCGGCCCACACCACGATTTCCAGCTGATCCTTCATGTTGCCCACGCGGAACAGCAGGTCGCCGCTCAGGCTGGCGTAGTCGGCTTCGCCCTTGATCACGGAGGTGAGCCTGTCGCTGTTGGTGCTGTAGGTGAGCCAGGTTACGTCGTCAATGCTGTGGCCGGCCCACATGAGGGGGCCGGTAATCCAGGTCTGGCTCTTGGGCGCGGCTATCTTTTTGCCCACGAAGTCGGAAACGCCGTGCCAGCCCGTGCCCTTTTTGGCCACAATGTACATGCCCTTGAGCATGTAGCCGCCCACAATGGTGAAATCCGACCCCCTGGCCATGAACTGCAGCGGGTTGTTGGTGCCGTTGTTGGAGGTGACGTCCACCTGCTTGGCGTTGAGGGCTGTAAGGGCGTCCGAGGTGGAGTTGAGCGGAATTTCAATGACGTTGATGCCCACGTCTTCAAGATAGCCGTTGTTTTTGGCAAGGGTGACGAGCACGTTGCCGCTGTTGGCGCGCGCCCAGCGCACGGTGTTCACTTCCGGCTTGTCCTGGGCCATGGCCGCGTCCGAGTTCAGCAGAAAGGCGGCAAGAAGGGCGGCGAGAATTTTTTTCATGACGTTGCTCCTTTGAGGGAATGGAACGCGATCAGGCCATGCGCCTGTTCACGTCGCGGTTGATTTGATGGATGAGCGTGTTTCTCAGCTTCAGCGTTTCCACGTCGTCGAACTGGGTTTCACGGGTGGGACGCTTTTCCGGCGCTATGGAGCAGTCGTAAATGACCCGGCTCGGCGACTGCCCGAACACGAGAATGCGGCTTGCCAGCAAAATGGCCTCGTCCACGTCGTGAGTGACGAAGAAAACGGTCTTTTTGGGATCGGTTCTGGCCCAGAGTTCCAGCACGAGATCCTGAAGCCTCGCGCGGGTGACGGCGTCGAGCGCGCCGAAGGGTTCGTCCATGAGCAGCACGGGCGGGTCTATGGCAAAGGCGCGGGCAATGGCGCAGCGCTGCTTCATACCGCCGGAAAGTTCCTTGGGCAGCTTGTCGAACACCGATTCGTCGAGTCCCACGTCGCGTATTTTGGCAAGCGCCGTTTCCTTCCAGCTCTTTTTTCCCGCCTTGGGAAAGCGTTGCTCAAGCGCCAGCATGATGTTTTCTCCCGTGGTCATCCACGGAAAAAGGCCGTAATCCTGAAACACCATGCCCCGGTCGAGACCGGGCTTTTCTATGCGTCGGCCGTCCATGGTGACGTCGCCCTTTACGGGATGCTCAAGTCCGGCCAGAAGGCGCAGAAAGGTGCTCTTGCCGCAGCCGGAAGGCCCCAGAAGGCAGACGAACGAACCGGTGTCTATGGCAAGGTCTATGTCGTCCAGAACCGTATGTTCCGGAGTGTAGCCGAATGACAGATGATTGATGCGGATGTCCTGCATGGGATGAAGGCGTGTTTTTTGTGTCAGCGGAGCATTTCAAGAAAGGCTTCCGCGCGAACCTTGAGCTGTTCCGTGTCGGCCGGGGAATAGTCGGTGACTATCTGCAGGAAGGGCAGATGCAGCTTTTCCCGAACGAACTTCTTTACCGACCACGATTCCACGTCGTAGGTCTGGCAGCCCTGCCAGGTGAGATCGACCACCGCGTCGGCTCTAAATTCCGAGGCAAGCTCTTCCAGATAGGCATAGCGGTTGGGGTTGGGCGACATGACGGCGCAGGGCATGTCGAGGTAGCGGGAGGCCAGGGCGGTGAGCGGGTCGGCGCTTTCGTCGATCATGAGGCGCACCTTTTTGTAGCAGGAACAGTTGTCGAGGCACACCACGCTTGCGCCGCAGTCTTCCAGCAGCTTCACCACCTTGTGGGAACCGAGTCCCACGGGCACGCCGGTAAGAAGCACGCGCGGCGCGGAGGCGGAAAAGGGGCTTTCGTTTGAAGCGCCCACTTCGCGGGCAATGTCTTCCAGAAGTTCCGCGGCCTTGTCCCAGTCCGGCACGAAGGAGGCGCGGTGCGCAATTTCCATGAGTTCCATGCCGGAAAGCGGCGAAGGCTTTTTCCTGGCAAGGTCGAGCACGCTTTTGAGCGCCCGGCGAAAACGGTTGGCCTTGGCTATGGCCGAGCGAAGCTCCTTTTCGCCAATGACAACGCCGAAGAGCTGCTCAAAATGACGCATGAGGCTCTCATACTGCTCCTTCCAGTATTCGAGGGCAGGCGCGTTCTGAATCTGCGGCAGCTGAAGCATGAACATGGGCTTGCGTTCGGCCAGAAGCTCGAACATCTTTTTCTTGCCGTCGCAGGTGGTGTCGGCAACCACGATGTCGGAGGCGGCGAGGTACGGGCAGCTGTCTTCAAGGGCGAAGCCGAAGCTGCTTTTGATGAGCGGGCAGAGCGAACGGGGAAGAATGCTTTCCGCGGAAAAAATGGAATCGTTTTTCGTTCCGCACAACGAAACGGGAACGGCCCCTGCGGCCAGGGCCATTTCCAGAGGGGAGTATATGCAGTACTGGCCGACCACCTTCACTCCGGCCTGCTTTGCTTCCTGCAGGGCCAGCACGTTGCGGTCGGTAACGGTTTTGAATCGTTCAATGCTGGAATGTGACATGACTGCTCCCTATCAGCGCGCGGCAATGAGCGCCGCGCCGAGTGCTCCTGTGTTTTGCGGTTGTTCGGCAACATTGACGGCAACGCCGAGTTCCGAAGACAGACAGCGGACAAAGGCCGGCAGCGAGGCCAGCCCGCCCGTGAAGGTGCATTCGCCCCGGCAGGCGATGCGGCGGGAAAGCGAAACCATGCGCCTTGCCAGAGAGCGGAACACTCCGGCGGCCACGTCTTCGGGCTTTGCGCCCTGCGCCAGCAGGCCGACTATTTCTGTTTCGGCGAACACGGCGCACATGCTGGAAATTTCCGCAGGCTTTCCGCAGGCCGCGGCTTCGTCCAGCGCGCGCACGTCCATGCCCAGAATGCCGGAAAGAACCTGAAGAAAGCGTCCCGTTCCGGCCGCGCACTTGTCGTTCATCACAAAGTCCTGCACCGAGCCGTCGGCATCCACGGCAATGGCCTTGCTGTCCTGTCCGCCTATGTCCAGCACTACGCCCGTGCGGGGAAAAAGATGCACGGCCCCAAGCGCGTGACAGGTTATTTCCGTCACGCTTTTGTCGGCAAAGGGCAGGGCTATGCGCCCGTAGCCCGTGCCTACGATGCGCGTGAGCGACGCGCGTTCCACACCGGCCAGAGAGCACGCCCTGTTGAGGGCGTCTTCTCCGGCCTGCCGGGGATTCCAGCCCGTGGGAACCAGGGCATGAGCCAGAACGGCCTTGGTACGTTCGTTGAGAATGACCGCCTTTGCGGCCACAGAGCCTACGTCAACGCCTGCCACGGGCATGGCATTCTCCTTTTTCTCCCGGCAACGGCCTGCCGGGAGATTGACGGTTACGGACGGATGACCTTGTCGGCCAGATCGAGACTGGTGACGATGTCCAGCATGTTGGTGGTTTCGCCCACCTGCTTTTGTTCGGTGAGGTGGAAGAACTCAAGGCAGGTGCCGCAGACGAGAATGCTCACGCCCGAAGCTTCCAGCTTTTTCAAAGCGTCGAGGGCCTTGCCGGGAGTGGAGGCAAGACGAACCCCGCCGTTGACCATGACGATGCGCCACAGTTCGTTCATTTCGGGGAGCGTGGAGAGAAAGTTGCCCATGAGCTTGGAGCCGAGTTCGTCGCTGCCGGATCCTATGACGTCGGAAGTGAGCAGCACCAGCGTTTTTCCGGAACGCGCATTTCCGGCTTCGGCAATGATTTCCTCGGCCTCGGCGCAGTTGATGCCGGCTTTGCGGCCGCACACCTTCCATTCCGAATCGCCGGTTTTCTTTATCTCCGCAACGTAGCCGGAACGGCCGAGAAAGCGACTGACGTTTTCCGTGGCGGGCACGTTGTCCACGCACACTTCAATGGAATCGGGAGAATCTTTCAGGGCGTCGCGGGTGCGGATGACGGGTTCGGGGCAGGCAAGGCCCCGGCAGTCGAGAGAAACGGACATGATGCCTCCAAAACAGTGTTCGGGGTGAACGGAAAGGGAGCAGGGCTGTGCTCCCCGGGCAGAAATGACAAGGGGACTTCTTTGCGGAAGGGCGCGCATTTTTTGCGTGGCGCAGGCGTTTTTTTCCTGCCGCCTGACCGGACGTTTTTGTTCGGGCCTGCCTCACGCGCAAGCGCCGCCGCAAAACGGGTCTTGAAAACAAAAAAGCGCTCCTTCCGGAACGGTGACCGGAAAGAGCGCTGGAACGACAGAATTAATTATTGATCAACTAATGCTGGAGGATCCTTTGATGTCCAAGAAAGAAACTCTTTCCGTCACGGGGGCGGAAGAGTCAGGTAAAGGGAAGAACGTACATGGACATCGTCATGGCTGAAGCAACAAAAGGCTGAAAGGGGAAAAGCCGGCTTTCATGAGCCGACAACTGAAATAGTTTTTATTCAAGATGAGAGCGCGCTGTCAAGGCGTATTAAAAAAACTTATAAATTTTTTACACAATTGTCATGAAAATCACATTTGATCTTTTTTTGCATTGCGTCGGATGCAGTCGCGTGCGCGGCGTCATGCGTGAATCAATGGGCGTTGCACGGCGGCAAAAGAGCCGGCATGGCTTTTGCTTGCCTCCGGCGCGGGGGAAGTCTATAAGAGACGCATGAGCTTGAAACCCTTGCGAATCATGACCGTGGGCAGACCGCACGCGCCGTTCTGGAAGGATGCGGCGGCCCATTACCTGGAAAGGCTTGCCCGGTTCCGTCAGGTGACCGACACCATCATCCGCGATTCCGACCCTGCGCTTCCGGTTGCCCGGCGCGTGGAGGAGGAAGGAAAGCGCATACTGGCCGCCGTTGCCCCGCAGGACATTGTCGTGTGCCTCGACGAAAAGGGCCGTTCCATGACCTCACGGGAATTTGCCCGCTTTCTGGAAGGCATGTCCGCCGACGCCACGCGCCGCCCCTGCTTCATTGTGGGCGGGCCTTTCGGCCTGCATGAAAGCGTGCGCCGGACGGCAAGGCATCTCATTGCCTTCGGGCCGCAGACCCTGCCGCACGAGCTTGCCCGAGTGGTTCTTATGGAACAGCTGTACCGGGCGGAAACGCTTATCCGCAATATGCCCTATCATCACGACTAACCGGGATGCCGTATGGAATGCATTCGTGCGGCAGTATTTTCCCAAGTGACGTAAATGCCTGATGGGGTGATTGCGGCTTTCGAAGAATGCTGGGATTGCAGGACGGAACCATGAATCGGGATGCCGGAGGCTCAGAGATGCCTCCGTGTCGGAACACGCTTTTTTGCCGTGTCTTCCGGTCATTCCCGTGAGAGTGGGCGCCTCCGCTTTTCTGCCGGAGAAGGGGTGCAGAGCACGGCGCAGTTTCCTCGGCAGGGAAAAGCAAGACCGTATTTTCTTCGGTTGTTGCAGATTTTGCCATGCAGGGTACTGCGGTCTTTTGTTTTCCGGTTTCTCAGGGCGGCGCACTGAAAAATACCGTACACGGATGAAAGGCACCACGGACTCCGCTGAATTCATGAGGAAAACAAAACAACGTCGCCGTACGAGCGAAGGTGTTCCGTTGCAGTAAACGGCAGACGTGTCGTGCGGAGGGAAACAGACTTTTCCGCTCCATGCGAAGCGGCAACGGAATTTTTTGTTCTGCCGACGATCTTGCGACGGCACGATGCGGAAACGCGAGAAGGACGGGTTTTATCTGTGCTGAAACGGTGAAGACGGCGGCATGCCAAGCTCCGGCGCCACGTAACGGGGCAGTTTCGGAGCATTGCGGAATCTCCGGAGATATTCTCCGATTTCGTTTTTTCTTCGAAGGCGGTCGGGGAGGAGGGTCACGTTCGAAGGCTTCAGCTTTCCTCTCCCGCCATTCTCCGAAGTTCCGCCTCTCTTGATTTTGCATCCAGAGGACGGCAGCGTGTAAAGGTCTCGTCGCCGCGTACTTCCTTGGACACCTGAAAATGCTGGGCTGCCCGCGCTGCAAGCTGAGGCCAGTGCGTGATGATGAGAAGCTGACGGCGCAGGGCAAGGTCGTGCAGTCGGTCGGACACGCGGTTCAGGGTGATGCCGCCTACCCCGGCGTCCACTTCGTCGAAAATGAGAGTGGCATCTTCGTTTGTGGCCTGTATGCCCACTACGGCCAGAAGAAAGCGGGACAGTTCGCCGCCCGAGGCAATTTTGTCCAAGGGCTGAGGACGCTGGCCTGGATTCGGAGCCCAGAGAAGGCGGTAGCGATCTTCCATGCAGGCAGGACAGATGACCTTTACCTTGTCTTCCACCTGCGGCCACAGTTCATGGGCGGTGCACTCCGGCTCCACGTGAACGCGGTCGGAAAAGCCGAGTCCGGCAAGCTCCCTTTCCAGTGCGGAACAGAAGCGCGAGGCGGCATCTTTGCGCAGCGTGTTGCACTCTTCAAGAGTCGCATGGAGTTTTTTGGCAAGTTCTCGTTCCTGCTTTTCCAGCCGGTGCAGGTCCAGCCCGCAGGCGTCGAGAAAGGACAGATTCTCTGTTATTTCGTCGCGCAGACGCAGAATTTCTGGAATGCTGCGGCGCATGCGGCGCTTGAGCTGAGAAAGCTCGTAAAGTCTGGCCTCAAGCTCGTCGGGATCGTATTCTCCCTCAGAAGAGGGCGTCATGCGGAAGCGACGCGCAAGTTCCCGGGCTTCTTCCTCAAAATTCAGCAGGGCTTCCAGAGAAGAGGAAAAGCTTTCATCCTCCTGGCTCAGATTGTGAAGCAGGCGTTCCAGTTCGCCGAGCAGCGTGGAGAGACCTCCGCCTTCTCCGCCGAGCATGAGTTCAAGCCCCTGCTCATACTGCGCCCGCAGGTGCTCCACGTTTTTGAGCTCTGCCCGGGCCTTTTCCAGTCGCTCTTCTTCTCCATCTTCGGGAGCAACGCGGTCGATTTCCTTTTGCTGCATTTCCAGCAGCTCACGTTTCTCGCTCAACATTTCCATGCGGTCCAGCAGCCTGCGGCGCTGTTCCGCCACGTCCTTCAGTTCCCGGACAAGGGCGTCCTTGCGGGCAACGATAGTCTGATCGGGAAGAAAGGAGTCGATGAGAGCCGCCTGATAGGCGGGCTGGAGCAGTCGCTGCTGCCCGTGCTGACTCACGTGAAAAAGCAGCGCAGGGCGCAGTGCCCGCACGGCATCCTGAGAGGTGAGAGCCCCGTTGAGAAAAAAGTGACTGCGCCCTGAGGAGGCGGAGAGCTCTCGGCGGAGCACGACCTCCTCCTCTCCGTTTTCGCCGTGCCTTGTGAACAGCGCTTCCACCTGAGCCTTGTCCCGACCGGGGCGCACCATGTCGGTGGTGAGCTTGTCGCCGAGAACAAAGTTGATGGCCTTGAGAATGAAGCTCTTGCCGGCTCCGGTTTCGCCCGTGAGCACGTTCATGCCCTCTCCGAACTCCAGCTCCATGTCGTCAATGAGCGCAAGACCGCGTATGCGCAGATATTCCAGCATAATACCACCAGAAAAAAAGTTGATCGGACAGCTCCCGACAAGAACATCTTTCGTTGAAAACAGATGAAAAGTCAAGAATAAATTTATTCTTCGGTAAATAAAAAATTGATTTATTAATCGGAAAAACATGGCGGTGTCAATAGAAAATTATTTTTTCATGCAGCAAAAGGGAACATGGGAAGCCCGCGTGACTGCGGTGGGCAAGCGTCTGCGTGAGACGCAGAGGAGAAATCAGGCGGCGGAGCCGGGCAGGAGGACGCTTTTTCGCATGGCATCCGCCGGCGTCGGCAATGCAGAAAAAGAGAGCCCGGAGCCTGGGCAGGTGCATGAGTTCCGGCGTCAGGAAATAAGAAGGATGGGGGAGCTTTCACCGGAGAATGAGGACAGACGCCGAAAGAAAAATACGGCGGTCGGGCTTTTCGGTAAAGGAGGAAGCCTGTTTGCGGGGAAGGTTCCCGAGGGGTGAGGGTGGAGAACCGGAGAGAAAGGCGGTTTGGAGTGAACGGCGTTGGAAAGCACAGGTGCGTGCGGGAAGCGCCGGGAGAGAAACGCGGAAGCGGAAAAAGCCCGAAGGCGCCGCAGAAGCGCCTTCGGGCTGGGGATCAGCCTTTCAGTGCCTTGCGGAAGCCTTCGGCGGAACGCTCGATGACGGCGTCTTCCACGGCAAAGGACAGGCGGATGTAGCCGGGATAACCGAAACCGGAACTCGGCACCGCGAGAACGAGATTTTTCGTGAGGCGATCCACGAGGCCCTTGTCGTCTCCGCCGGGGGCCTTGGGGAAGAAGTAGAACGTGCCCTTGGGCGGCGTGAATTCATACCCGGCATCTGCGAGAATGGCGGCAAGCTTGTTGCGGCGGCGGGTATAGATGCCGAGTGCCTCGTCGGTGGAAGTGCCGAGGCATTCGGCCATGAGGTACTGACCGACCACGGGGGGATTCACGAAGCCGAGCACGCGGTTGGAGAAGATGAGTCCGTCCATGAGCTTGTCGGCGTCTTCCATGTCGGGATTGACGGCAATGTAGCCTACGCGTTCACCGGCCATGCCGTAGTTTTTGGCAAAGGAGCTGATGACCACGCAGTGCTTGTAGAGAGGCAGGGCGGCGGGCACCTCTATGCCGTCGTAGGCAAGGAAGCGGTAGGGTTCGTCGGCCACGAGATAGATGATGCGGCCGATGCGCCTGGAGGCTTCTTCCAGCATGGCGGCAAGTTTTACGAGGTCTTCCTTTGAATAGACTGCGCCAGAGGGGTTGTTGGGCGAGTTGATGATGAGCGCGCGGGTGCGGGGAGTAACGGCCGCAGCCAGGGCATCCACGTCGGGGCCGAAGTCTTCGGCCCGGCAGGGAACGGGATGCAGCGTGCTGCCGTGATTGCTTACATAGAAGCGATATTCACCGAAGAAGGGCGCCACGGTGAGCACTTCGTCGCCGGGTTCGAGAACGGTATGGAAAAAGGCGTTCATGACACCGGCGGCGCCGCAGCCGAGCATGACGTTCTGAGCCTTGAGAGGCGTTTTCTGCTGATCGCTCAGCCATGCGGCCAGCTTTTCGCGGGCCCAGGCAAATCCGCCGTTGGGCATGTAGCCGAGAATGCCGGGCTCGGAGAGACGGGCGGCAAGAGCGCTCATGGCACGGGCCGCTTCGGCCGGCGGAGCGAGATCGGGGTTACCGAGGCTGAAGTCGCATACGGCTTCGTCTCCGTATTTCTTGCGCAGTTCTATGCCGGCCTCGAACATGCGCCGGATCATGGATCCCTGAGAAAGATTCTGCTCCATGGCGGAGCTGAGAACGGAAGCGGACATGGCAGTCTCCTTGAATGAGGGAAAGAAATCGGGAAAAAAAAGGGAGGACGAACAGCAGGATGCGTTGGATGAGGCATGCGGCTCTGCGGCGGCCATCTGCGGTGCGGGGGATTCCAGAGCGGCAAGTGCCGCTTCCAGTCTGTCCAGCCAGAGCGTGACGAAGGCCGGATCGTCGGCCAGTCCCCGCAGTTCCGCCTGACAGCGGAAGCCGGCGGCTTCGAGACGGCTTTTCCAGGACGTGGGCGAGGAACCGGCCATGTCTTCCAGCGTGTGCCTGCCGACGACGGAAAGCAGGGGAAGCAACCATACCCGGCCGCTCGGCGCGGCTTCTCTGGCAAGCTCGGGCAGAAGAAGGTCCAGCCCGTCGAAGGCGGGAGTGTCCTGCGTGGCCTCGTCGGGGCGCACCATGCCGGAACCGACCATGCAGGCCACGTGAATGTGCGGGTCTTGGGCGCGCACGGCCTCGCCCCAGCGTCGGTAAAGAATGTCGCATTCGTTGCGGCTGCCGTGAGCCATGCAAACCACGGGTTCGCTGGGAGAACGCAGGGGAGAAATGTGCTTGAGCAGCGTTGCGGCAGCCTTGGCAACACATTCGTCGTTGGGGTCGAGACTGGAGAGAAGCGGAAGCCCGAGGCTTACCGAAAGTTTGCCCTCCTTGGCAATGACGCGGCAGTCGGCGGCCACGCCGCCGTACTCCATGCCGGGAATGAGGTGCAGGGGTTGTACGGCCACATGGGTATAGCGCTCATAGCGCATTCTTTTGAGTGCTTTGAGCACGGAATCGGACTTCGTGCGGGAACTGGCAAGCCTGAGCCGCATGACCTCGGACGTGAACGCCCAGCGCACCGGCAGATGAAAGCGTGCCTGCGTGGCGGCCTGCACGGCCCGCAGAGCCGCGGCTCCGCGAATGTTGCCGCATCCGTAGGCTACCAGAAGAACGCCGCGTTTCATGCTTTGTCCGGGGAAAAAGTTTCTTCGGTAAAGATCTGGAAGCCTTTCTTGCGCAGAAGCGCGGCAAACAGTCCGTCGCCGTCTATGAGAGTGTGCGAAAAGGTTCCGTCGTAAATGCGTCCGCAGCCGCAGGAAGGGGATCGCGCTTTAAGTACGGCCGCACAGCAGCCGTATTCCTCGGCAATGTAGAGAGCGGCCTCCGCTCCGGCAAGAAAGGCCGCTGTCACGTCGTCGCCCGAGGCGGAAACTACGCGATCGGCCTTGCGTTCGCTCGGCGTGCGCGGGGTGGGCAGTCCGCCGAGCACTTCGGGACATACCGGCACGGCCTCGCCTCTTTCCACAAGAGCGGCGATTTCGGGGCGCAGGTTCGAGCGGCCGTCATAGCGGCAGGGAGTGCCTGCAAGGCAGGCGCTCACCACATAGCGGCAGGGTTTGGGAAAGTCAGTCAAAGGAAATCTCCACCTGTTCCTGATTGTCTTTGCGCCGGACTATGGTGCCTATTTCCCATGCGTCTGTGTGCATGGACTTGAAGCGGGGAAGCATGTCGTCGGCCGTGGCCCGGTCGGTAATCATGATGTAGCCTATGCCGCAGTTGAAGATCTGGAGCATTTCCGGCCAGGTGAGATTACCCTGTTCCTTGAGCCAGTTGAAGATGGCGGGGCGTTCCCAGCTGGAAAAGCGGATGTTGGCGCATACGGAAGGAGAAAGAACACGGGGAATGTTGTCGTAAAAGCCGCCGCCCGTAATGTGAACCATGCCCTTGATGGGAAGATCCCGCATGATGGACTTCACCTGGTCGGCATAAATGACGGTGGGCGTAAGCAGCACGTCGGCAAAGGTGCGGTCGGTGCCCGGCACGATGTCGTCGGGCTTTACGCCGCTTTCCTCGTAGATCTTGCGCACCAGGGAATAGCCGTTGGAGTGGAGACCGGATGAGGCCAGACCTATGATCACGTCGCCAACGCTGATGGTGGAGCCGTCCACAATGTTCGGACCGTCCACAATGCCCACGCAGAATCCGGCAAGATCATAGTCCCCCTTGGCATACATGCCCGGCATTTCTGCCGTTTCTCCGCCGAGAAGCGTGCAGTTGCTCATTTTGCAGCCTTCGACTATGCCGCCGACAACCGTGGTGGCCTGTTCCACATCAAGCTCTCCGCAGGAAAAATAGTCGAGGAAGAACAGGGGTTTTGCACCAAGAACCAGACAGTCGTTCACGCTCATGGCCACAAGGTCGATGCCTACGGTGTCGTGTCTGTTGAACATGGAGGCCATTTTGAGCTTGGTACCCACGCCGTCGGTGCCCGCTACGAGAACAGGAGCCTGCATGCCCGTGATGTCGGGACGGAACAGGCCGCCGAAGCCGCCTATGTCCGAAAGGACACCGTGCGTCTGCGTGCTGGCCACCATGGTCCTGATGCGGGAAACCAGCTCGTTGCCGGCACTGATATCGACGCCGGCTGAGGTGTATGCGTCGGAACGGGAAAAGCTCATGGTCGTATCTCCTGTTTGAAGGCGTCCGCCTTGGGGCGGGCCTTACTGCGTTTGCTCCTGCGTGGCGCGCGAAGAAGGATGAAAACCTTTGACGCGCGGCATTTCCCCGGGAAATCGTTCATACAGGTGCCCCGTATTAATAGTAGCTTCCGCTCGGTTTGCCAAGTTTTTTAAACGGCGTCTCCCAGAATCGGTGGTTCGTGGAACCTGTATTCCAGGCTTCGAAGAAAAGGCTGCAGAGCGTTTGCCCGCCTTGTCAGAAGATCGTGGGAAAAAGTCTTTTGAGGAGACACGTTCGGTGTGACAGAAGCGTAAGGCACATGCCTGTCACAGAGGTAGTGCCGAAGCTCATGCTCTTGCATTTCCCCGAGGAGTATTTAGAAAAGGAGTGCCCCGAGCGGCATGAATTTTTATTTTCAAGGCGGTTCCCATGAGCAAAGATGCTTCCAATCCGTTTTCCCGACTGAATGCGCGGGACTTTCCTTCCCGTAGTGAACGAGACAATTCGAAAAAACAGCGCCATGTTAAAACGGTGGTGAAGAACAAACAGGCCGAAGAATCCGCGCAGGACGCCGATGCGGAACTGTTCATGCAGGCCATGGGAGGCAATGTGCGGGAGCTTTCCGCCCCTGCCAAGCCTTCCGGGGGGCGGGGCGCAAAAGGCAGGCCGCTTGACGGCGGCGACAACGACAGCTTTGCCAAAGCTCTGGAGCAGCAGGGTGTAAAGAAGCTTTTGCGCAAAAAGACGGAAGCCCCCGTTCCCGAAGCGCCGAAGGCCGAACCGGAAGAGGAACAGGCCCCCGCCACGCTGACGGCCATGGCTTTGGCCGGTGAACGCATAGGCAGCCGCGACGACTCCGACATGATGAACGAGGCCGCCGGAAAAAGCGCGGAGGCCGATGACAGTCGTGATTTTTTCAGCGCCATCAAGGGCACTGTTCCGCTCAACGGCAAGGGCCGCGACGTTCCCGTGGAGCCGGAACCTCCGGCGGTTCCCGTGACCGATCCTCGTCATCCGCTCCAGGACTTCATGGAAGGCAAGGTGGAATTTTCCGTGGCCAGCACCGCCGAATATGCGGAAGGTCACGTTGTCGGACTCGATCTCATGATAGTTTCCCAGCTTCAGTCGCGGCAGTTCAGCCCCGAGGCGCACATCGACCTGCACGGCCTGAACTGTGAACAGGCGTTTCAGAACCTGGTGGGCTTTTTCCGCAACGCCTACTACAAGGGCTGGCGAACGGTGCTCATCGTCACCGGAAGGGGGCTGAACTCGCTGAACGGCGTGCCGGTACTTCGCTCCCGCGTACAGCAGTGGCTCACCCAGGACCCCTTCAAGCGCGTGGTTCTTGCCTTCTGCACGGCCAGACAGGAGGACGGTGGAGCCGGGGCCTTTTATGTGCTCATCCGCAGACGAAAGAAGAGTTACGGCAAGATCCGTTGGGATGTCATGCCTTCTGATCCCGACCTTTACGCATAAAGGAAGAAGTAAAAAGGGCAGACCTTTCGGTCCGCCCTTTTCTCGTCGTACTTGGAAGTGCCGTGTCCCGGGCGTCGGGATGAAACGCGGGTGCGCTTGAAATGGCACTTTTTTTGAAGTTTCACCGCGGCAGATGTCGAGAGCTGCCTTTTCCGACTGCGGCCCTGTGGACATCCGTGGCACGGAGCGGTGAACATATTTCCCCCGGAAGCGGGGCTTTCTCTTCTTTTTTCTGTAAGCCGGGACAGTTGTAAAAAGTTTAGGACTTTTTCAGACGGAGTCGCTCCTTTATGTCAAAGTCTTTACTCTTGATGAAAAACGCAGGCTCGGCTATAGTTATGCCGTTGCGGCCTGCGTTCGGGCCTTTCTTTATGTAACAGCCCCTTTCCGAGGGAGGACAATATGCAAGCTCCTGAAAAAAATCTGGCGTTCGATCTGCTCCGTGTAACGGAATCCGCAGCTCTTTCCGCGGCCCGCTGGCTGGGAAAAGGCGCGAAGGAAGACGGCGACGGTGCGGCGGTGGACGCCATGCGGCTGTCTTTCGACTCCCTTTCCATCAGGGGCCGCGTCATCATAGGCGAGGGGGCCAAGGATAAGGCCCCCATGCTGTACAACGGCGAAGAAGTCGGGGACGGAACGGGCCCGGAAATCGATATCGCCGTGGATCCCGTGGAAGGAACGAACCTGCTGGCGCTCGGCCGGCCCAATGCCATTGCGGTCATAGGTGCGTGCAAGTCGGGATACATGTATAATCCCGGCTCCAGCTATTACATGAAGAAGCTCGTGGTGGGGCCCGAGGCACGCGACGTGGTGGATATCGACGCCCCCGTGTCCGACAATCTTCAGGCAGTGGCCCGGGCCGTGGGCAAGGATATCAACGATCTTGTGGTGTTCGTGCTCGACAAGCCCCGTCACAAGGGACTCATTGAGGAAATCCGTAAGACCGGTGCCCGCATTACTCTGCATACGGACGGCGACGTGGCCGGTTCGCTCATGGTGGCCGACCCCAGCGTGGACGTCGATGTCATGATGGGAACCGGCGGTACTCCCGAAGGCGTCATTTCCGCCTGTGCCATCAAGGGCGTGGGCGGACAGATGTTCGGCCGCTTCGATCCTCAGTCCGAGGCCGAACGGCAGGCCATGCTGGCGGAAGGCACGAAACTGGATGAAATTCTTACCGTGGATTCCATTATCCGTGCCGATGACGCGTTCTTTGCTGCTACCGGCATTTCCGGCGGTACCTTTCTCGGTGGCGTGAGCTACTCCGGCAGAGGCGCCGTTACGCATTCTCTGGTCATCCGTGCCAAAACCGGCACCTTCCGCTATATTGAATCCCATCATAACTGGGAAAGACTGATGAAGTTCAGCTCCGTCCGGTACGACTAGACAGTAAAAAGGCTGCAGGCGACTGCGGCGGATGCGAAAGAGTACAGTAAGCGCCCGGCATTGCGGAATGTTCCGCCATGTTCGGGCGGCACGGCTTCCGGCATCGCGTGGCCGGTACGGAAGTGACGTGCCTTGAAGGCTCAGCCTCCCTCATCTGGCGGGGCTGTGCATGAGACCCATAACCCAGTCAGGGAGTATGGAAATGAACAGTGTCAAGACCGCCATCCTGTTCCCCGGTCAGGGGTCGCAGGCATCTGGCATGGGAAGACGTCTTGCCGAGGCGTCTTCCGATATCATGGAACTCTGGAAGAAGGCGGAAAGCATAAGCGGTCTGCCTCTGCGCGAAATATACTGGGAAAGCGACGATGCCACGCTCATGGCCGAAACCCGCAATCTTCAGCCCGCCATCACTGTGGTGAACATAGCCCTCTGGCTGAGCGTATCCGACCGTCTTTCTCCGGCCTGCGCAGCCGGACACAGTCTCGGCGAATTCAGTGCTCTGGCTGCGGCCGGAGTGCTCGAAATGGACAAGGTGCTGGAACTCGTTACGCTGCGCGGCCGTCTCATGGCCGACGTGGATCCGGAACACATAGGCACCATGTGCGCCATGATACGCCTTTCCCAGGAACAGGTGGAAGCCGCGGCCAAGCAGGTTTCCGAAAGTACCGGCAAGCTGGTGCGCGTGGCCAACAAGAACACCCCGCTGCAGTTCGTGCTGAGCGGTCACCGCGAAGCCGTGGAAGCCGCCGCGGAAAAGCTCAAGGCGGAAAATCCGCGCGCCAAGGGCTTTCCTCTGGCCGTAAGCGGAGCCTTCCACACACCCATGATGGCGGAAGCTTCGGCGGAATTTTCCAAGCTGCTCGACAAGCAGGACTGGCACGATGCCAGGTTCCCCATTTATTCCAACATCAACGGCGAACCTCTGAGCGATGCGGAGGCTCTGCACAGTGCCATGCGCCGTCAGATGACCTCGTCGGTGTGCTGGGTGGACACCATTTCCAATCAGTGGAGAGACGGCGTACGTCGCTGGGTCGAGTTCGGTCCTCAGGGCGTGCTCACCCGTATGGTTCGTCCCATTCTTGTGGCTGCGGACGTGGCAGACGGCAGCTACACCACCGTTCATATTCCCAACAAAGACGCCGTTGATGCATTTGAAGGATAGCGATGCGCGACATAATTCTCATTGAAAAGGCTCTTCGTGACATTGTGGCTGACAACGGCTGGCAGTGGCCTGAAAAGGCCGTTCTGGAAATTCCCAGAGAGTCCAGTCACGGCGATCTGGCAACCAATCTGGCCATGGTGCTCGCCAAGCAGGCCAAGGCTGCGCCCCGTGTCGTGGCCGACAAGATTCTGGACCGGCTTTGCGAAAAGTTCCCCGGTCTCGTTACGGCCGAAATAGCCGGTCCGGGCTTCATTAATATCACCTTCGCTCCGTCGTTCTGGCAGGGCGTCGTGTCCGAGGTGGAAGAAGAGGGCAGGGCCTTCGGTTCCTCGAAAAATGGCGGCGGCCGCCGCATTGTGGTGGAGTACGTTTCCGCCAATCCCACCGGCCCCCTGCACATCGGTCACGGCCGCGGTGCCGCCGTGGGCGATTCGCTTACTCGTCTGCTGCGCTTTGCCGGATTCGACGTGTCCACGGAGTATTACATCAACGATGCCGGCCGTCAGATGCGTCTTCTGGGAGACTCGGTGTATCTTCGCATGCGCGAGATATGCAACCTTCCCGTCACGTATCCCGAAGATCCCAAGGGCTGGTATCACGGCGACTATATCCGCGACATAGCCCGCGAAATGCTGGAAAAGGATCCTTCTCTGCCGGAACGTCCCGAAGCGGAAGCCAAGGATCTCTGCTATGAATATGCCTGCGCCACCATTCTGGCGGGCATCAAGGAAGACCTCAAGGAATTCCGCGTGGAGCATCAGGTGTGGTTCTCGGAAAAGAGCCTCGTGGATGCCGGAAAGGTGGACGAGGCCTTCGACAAGCTGCGCGCCATGGGCCTTGTGTACGACAAGGACAACGCCGTGTGGCTGGCCACGCAGCAGTTCGGCGACGACAAGGACAGAGTGCTTCGCAAGAGCGACGGATATCTGACCTATTTCGCTTCCGACATCGCTTATCATGCCAACAAGTTCGAGCGCGGCTTCGATGAGTGCATCGACATCTGGGGTGCCGATCACCACGGCTATGTGCCCCGCATGAAAGCCGCCATCACCTGCATGAAGCATGATCCGGAAAAGGATTTTCACGTGGTGCTCATTCAGATGGTGAACCTCATGCGCGGCGGAGAGCCCGTGGCCATGTCCACCCGTTCCGGCGAGTTCGTCACGCTGAGGGAAGTGCTCGATGACGTGGGCACCGATGCCGCCCGCTTCATGTTCCTTTCCCGCAAGAGCGACAGCCCGCTTGACTTCGATCTCGATCTCGTGAAGCAGCGGAACATGGAAAATCCGGTGTACTACGTGCAGTATGCCTATGCCCGCGTGGCCGCGCTGCTGCGCCGCGCCGCCGACAGAGGCGTGGTTCTGCCCGAGCACTGCACGCCCGACATGCTTGCGCCCCTCACTTCCGCCGACGATCTGGCGCTTCTGCGCGAAGCGGAGCGCTTCCGCAACGTGGTTGAAGACGCGGCCCGTGCCCGTGCGGCGCATCCCGTCAGCTTCTATCTCATGGAGCTGGCCGGCAAGCTGCACAGCTACTATGCCAACAATCCCGTTCTGAGCGGCGACGATGAAGCCGTGATGAAAGCCCGTCTTGCACTTCTGCGCGCCGTGAGCGTCGTTATCGCCAACGGGCTTGATCTGCTCGGCGTCAGCGCACCGGAATCCATGTAGTCATGGCCAACGCCTTTTATCGCAGTTCATCTTCCAGCGCGAAGAAAAACAGCGACCGGGAACGCCGGACGAATGCCTTCTTCGCGTCGGAGGAAAGTTCGGAAGCCGCGGCTTCTTCTGCCGCGGCCGATGAATCCTCTACGCGCAAGAGTTCTTCTCCGCGCCCGCAGAGCCGCCCGGAAGGCCGTGGAGTTTTTGCCTGGAGGGCGAATATTACGCCTTCCGCTCTGGTGACCATGAGCGTACTTGCTCTTGTCATGCTGGGCTTCTGTTTTCTGTCCGGAGTGATAGTGGGGCGCAGCAGCATGCCTCTGCCCCAGGCTCTTGAGCTGGATACGCTTCTTTCGGAAGAGCCTAAGGAAGGGGTAGCGGAGAGCGAGGAGCCGGAGAAGATTCTTCCCAAGGAAGAGCTGCGCTTCATGACGAGTCTGAAAAGCGACGCCTCAGGCGGAGTGCTTGCGGACGCCCAGAAGGACTCGGATGCAAAGCCGGCAGTGACGCAGGAAAAGGCGAAGCAGGAAAAGCCCGCCCAGGAAGTGCAGAAGCCCCGGGAGCCTCAGTTCGATTATGTGCTCCGCGTGGCGGCATTCAAGGAATCCAACCAGGCGCAGGCACTTGTGAGCACGCTTGCCAAAGACGGACTTCGCGCTCGCCGCACGCAGACCAAGACCAGTCGCACGACATGGTATTACGTTCAGGTGCTCATGCGCGGCAGCAAGGGTGATCTTCAGGTCCTGCGTCGCAAGCTGGACGGCTACGGTCTGCACGATGCCATGCTCATCAGCGAAAAGCCGGTGAAAGGCAAATAGAAAAGACGGTGTTTTTTTCGAAAAAAGAAAAGAATTTTACTTCAGTTCGAAGAAAACGTCGGGACCGGGCGTGAGATATTCGGAATGCAAGCTTGACAAAGCTGGGCACGGTAGGTATCTTGTCATGTTTCCAGAGGTAAAGCATGGATCTTAGACACATCGCACTGAACGAGATTGACCCCCAGGGGATGACCCTTACCGTTTCCGACGAGGAAATCTGGCAGGCTCCGTTGAAGGAATATCATGTGTCATGCCGCATAGTTGAGCCTGTCATCGCGGAAGTGTTCGTACTTGCGCAGCAGGACGGCTGTCTGCTTCGCGGCACGATTCGGGGCGTTGTGGCCATGCCGTGCAATCGCTGCACGGAAGAGACTCTTGTGGTGCTGAACCAGAGCTTCGACGAGTTCGAGGAATATCCCGGACTGGGCGAAACCGAACCGGAAGAGGAAGGTCCTGACGAATTTCTGGATGAATGTGCCGTGACCATGGAAGGCGGAGCGCCTTTCCTTGATCTGGCATCGCTGCTGTGGGAGGAATTTTCGCTGGCTCTGCCGGTGAAGCCTCTTTGCAGGCCGGACTGTAGGGGCTTGTGCCCCGTGTGCGGCAAGAATCTTAATGAAGGTGCCTGCAGCTGTTCCCGCGACAGCGGTGATCCGCGGCTGGCTGCTCTGCGTCAACTGAAAGTGAAACATCAGGGGTGATTCCCCCGTTTCCGCGATAAGGAGAAACAACATGGCCGTTCAGCAGAACAAAAAGTCCCACTCCAGAAAGTGCATGCGTCGTTCTCATGACCGCGTGGCCAAGCCCACCGTCATTTACTGCTCCTGCGGCGCTCCCACCAAGCCTCACAGCGTTTGCCCTTCCTGCGGCAAGTACGATGGCCGTCAGGTCGAACCTGTAGCCAGCGATGAGCAGTAATCGCGCAAGACTCGCCGTGGACGCCATGGGCGGGGACTTCGGTCCCTCCGTGGTCGTTCCCGGCGCGCTTCAGGCCGCTCGCAACACGGGCGCCAAAGTCATCCTTGTAGGTATCGAGGAAGAAATACGCAAGACCATTGCCGGTCTTCCCGATGCGGGAGAAGAGGGCGAGCTTTATGAAGTCGTCAACGCCACGCAGCTGGTGGAGATGACCGACAAGCCTTCGGAAATCCTGCGTACCAAAAAGGATTCCTCCATGCAGGTGGCATGCAGGCTGGTCCGCCAGGGCGAAGCCGACGCCTTCATAAGCGCCGGTCACTCCGGGGCGGCCTATGCCTGCGGCATGTTCATTCTCGGGCGCATTCCCGGGGTGGAACGTCCTGCGCTGGCCTCCGTGATTCCGACGGAAAAGTCTCCCATGCTCCTGCTTGACGTGGGCGCCAATGTGGAATGCCGTCCGCATCATCTTTTTCAGTTCGGGCTCATGGGAGCCACTTTCGTCAAGGACATTCTCGGCTACGAGGATCCCCGAGTCGGCATACTGAGCATAGGTGAGGAAGAAGGGAAGGGCAATTCTCTCGTGAAGAGCAGCTACGAACTGCTCAAACAGGCGTCCAATCTCAACTTCATCGGCAATGCCGAGGGCAGGGATCTGTTCACTGGCAACATCGACGTTGCGGTGTGCGACGGCTTTGTGGGCAACATTGCCCTCAAGCTGAGCGAGGGACTGGCCTCTTCTTTGACGCATCTTCTGAAAAGGGAGCTTCTGAACAACGGTGTTCTGCCCCGTCTGGGAGCTTTTCTTTCCATGAAGGCCTTTCAGAATTTCAAGAAAATGGTGGACTACGCGGAATACGGCGGCGCTCCTCTGCTCGGACTGAAGGGTATTGCCATTGTGTGTCACGGCAAGTCCAACGTCAAGGCCATCACCAGCGCTGTGACCATGGCCAACACTTATGTTGTGAAGGGAACTCAGCAGCGTCTGGTGGAAACCATCAGCGCCAACGAGGAGCTGACGAGCTACGGCCGCAGCGTGTAGTTTCCTGCAATATGTTTTCGTCGTGCGGAAGGCTCTTCGCTTGGAGATTCTTCCGCACGACGTGTCGTGAAGATGACATTTTTGTCGTCTGACGTGTCAAGGTGCCTTTATCCCTGCGCACCTGCCGGCCGCTTCGTCCCTGTGCGGAAATTGCGCGGCTTCTCCCGGAAGGTGGGTCTGTAGGGGCTTTCCTCCCGTCTCAAAAGGAACGACTGCCGCCTGAGTGCGGCCGTGTTCGGACATCTCATGAATCATCCCTGCTATATTTGTGGACTCGGCTCCTGCATTCCTCCCCGCGTCATGACCAACCATGACCTGGAAAAGCTGGTGGATACCTCCGACGAATGGATCACCACCAGAACGGGCATCAAGGAGCGTCACGTTCTCGAAGATGGCGTCAATGCTTCCGACTGCGGCGTGAGCGCCGCCCGTGCCGCTCTTGACGAGGCCGGTGTTTCTCCAGAAGAAATCACCCATATTTTTGTTGCCACCTGCACTCCCGACTACCTGTGTCCCAGCACGGCCTGCCTTATTGCCGGCAAGCTCGGCATTTCCGCATCGTCTGGACGCATGGGCAACGTCATGTGCCTGGACTTCAATGCCGCATGCACCGGCTTTGTCTATGGCCTTGAGCTTGCGCGAAACACGGTTGCCGTTCACCCCGAAGCCGTGGTGCTGCTTGTAGCCACGGAGGCGCTTTCCCGACGTACCAACTTTACCGATCGTACGACCTGCGTGCTTTTCGGAGATGCGGCCGGTGCCGTGGTGATCAGAGGAACCGACAAGGGCGCGCTCTGGCAGGTTCGCGACGCCGTATGCTCGTCCGACGGATCCCTGCACGATCTCATCAAGATAGGCGGCGGCTCCGCCTGTCACGTGAAGGAAGGCGACGCCATAGGTCCGGACTGGTTCATTTCCATGCAGGGCATGGCCGTGTTCAAGCACGCCGTGCGCAGCATGACCGATGAGAGTCTGGGCATTCTTGAACGCAACGGGCTCTCGCTGGACGAGCTTGATCTCTTTATTCCTCATCAGGCCAATCTCAGAATCATCAAGGCCGTGGGAGAGCGTCTGGGCATAGACGAGGGCAAGGTTTTCGCCAATGTTCAGCATTACGGCAATACCTCCGCCGCTACGCTTCCCGTTGCCATGGAAGATGCCCGTCGTGCGGGGGTGCTTTGCCCCGGAATGAAGGTGCTTCTGACCAGTTTCGGCGGCGGAATGACATGGGGTTCCGTGCTTCTGGCCTAGTTTCTCCGTTGTCATTTCCCCGGAAAACGCTTAGTATCCGTCCATCAGGAGCATGTGTATGAGCGAACTTACCCCTACCGCGCTTGTCACCGGTGGTTCCCGCGGCATCGGCCGCACAGTGGCGCTGACTCTCGCCTCCGCCGGGTATCAGATATACTTTACTTATGTGAGCCGTCCCGAAGCTGCCGAGCAGACCGTGGCCGACATTGAGGCCTCAGGCGGACATGCCCGAGCCTTTCGTCTGGATTCCGGTGATTCCGAAGCAGTTACCCGCTTTTTTGCCGAGGAAATCAAGGGCAAGGTTCATCTTTCCGTGCTTGTAAACAATGCGGGCATCACCCGCGACGGTCTTGTGCTGCGCATGAAGGACGAAGATTTCGATGCCGTGGTCAACACCAATCTGCGCGGTGCCTTCCTTTTTCTGCGTGAGGCTGCCAAAATCATGGCCCGTCAGCGCAACGGCCGCATCATCAATATCTCTTCCGTCGTCGGGCAGATGGGCAATGCCGGTCAGATTAATTACTCCGCTGCCAAAGCGGGGCTTATCGGCATGACCAAGTCTGCGGCCAAGGAACTCGGAGGCCGTTCCGTTACCGTGAACGCCGTGGCTCCGGGATTCATCGAAACCGACATGACGGCGGCTCTTGCCGAAGACGTAAGAAAGGCCTATGTTTCCGCCATCCCGCTGGGGCGTCTCGGCTCTGCGCAGGATGTGGCCGACGCCGTGGCTTTTCTTGCATCGGACAAGGCCTCGTACATTACAGGTCAGGTCATTGCCGTAAACGGCGGCCTGTACTGCTGAGCATATTTCCGGAAAAGCCCGGCTTTATCCCGTGCCAGAGGCCGGGGAGGGCCTTTCCCCCTTGTCGTTTGGCAAGACCGGATGCAGTGCTTCCGGTCGGATCTGGAAAACCTGAAACACCCCTTGGAGGGAACACATGGCCGCCGTTGAAGATAAAGTTAAGCAGATCATCGTCGAACAGCTTCAGCTTTCTGAAGAAGAAGTGACTCCCGAAGCTTCCTTCATCGAAGATCTGGGTGCCGACTCTCTCGACCTGACCGAGCTCATCATGGCCTTCGAAGAAGCCTTTGGCGTGGAAATCGCCGATGAAGACGCCCAGAAGATCCTGAAGGTCAAGGACGCCATCAACTATATTGAAAGCAAGCAGAAGTAACTTACTACTTCCTTTCATCTTGTTTTCACGAAGATGCCGGGGAGCTTCGCGTTCCCCGGCGTATTCGAGTTTAGAGCGGTTGCGCATACGGGCGCGCCGCAGAATGTCCGTAGAAGCGGCGGTCGGTCTTCCGTGCGGAGAAACGATGTTCCATCCGCATACGGGAACGGCCTCGTCCGGGCATCCGGTTTTACGGCTCGTCATTTTTTCGGGTCAAGTACCGCATCCGAAATTCGTTTCACGGAAGGAGAGGTCTGTGCAGCGGTTTTCTCTTGGAGCAGGCATTGATTGATGTTCCGGGACAAAACATCGGAGCGTTTCCGGCGGAGTGCCGGCATGTTTATCGGGAGCCTTTTCCCGTCACCTTTATATGGAGTTGTTCCGCGTGGATCGTAAGCGCATAGTCATTACCGGCCTTTCCGCCATCACGCCTCTGGGGACCGACCTTGAGAGCAGCTGGGAGGCCCTGCTTGCCGGCAAGTCCGGCATCGGCCGTATCACTCAGTTTGATTCCACCGAATTTCCTACCCACATTGCAGGCGAAGTGAAAGACTTCAAGCCTGAAGAGTTCATTCCGGCCAAACAGTGCCGCAAGATGGATCGTTTCTGCCAGCTGGCCGTCTGTGCCGGCATGCAGCTTATGGCGGATTCCGGTCTTAAAATCGACGAGAGCAATGCTGGTCGTGTGGGTGTGGTGCTCGGGGTCGGCCTCGGCGGCCTCAAGACTATTGAGGATTTTCACGAAAAACTGCGCACTTCCGGCCCCAACCGCGTTTCTCCCTTCTATATTCCCATGCTTATTTCCAACATGGCTCCCGGTCAGGTGGCCATATTTACGGGAGCCAAGGGCATCAACGTGGTCTCCACAAGCGCCTGTGCCTCTGCGTTGCACGCCATAGGCAGCGCCTATGACCAGCTTGTGCTCGGCCGTGCCGATGCCGTCATCACGGGCGGTGCCGAGTCCACCATTACGGAAATGGGCATTTCCGGCTTTACTTCCATGAAGGCTCTTTGCACGGCTCATCAGGACGAACCTGAAAAGGCTTCCCGTCCCTTCGACGCAGGCCGCAGCGGATTCATCATGGGCGAAGGCGCGGGCATGCTCATGCTTGAGACTCTTGAGCACGCCCAGGCGCGCGGCGCGAAGATTTATGCGGAAGTGGCCGGATTCGGCGCTTCCGACGATGCGCATCACATGGTAGCGCCTCTGGAAACCGGCGAAGGCATGGCCGCCTGCATGCGGAATGCTCTTGCCGATGCCGGAGTTTCTCCCGATGTTATTGACCATGTGAGTGCTCACGGCACATCCACTCATGCCAACGACGCAGCGGAAACCAAGGCGCTGCATGAAGTTTTCGGTGACCATGCAAAGGATCTGGCCATTACGGGTGTAAAGTCGCAGATAGGTCATCTGCTCGGTGCATCCGGTGGTGTGGCCAGCGTGTTTGCATCCATGACGCTGACCACAGGCATGGTTCCCGGCACCATCAATCAGGAAACACCCGATCCCGAGTGTGACCTGAATTATATGGGCGAAGGATCGAAAAAGCTCGATCCCCGCTATGTCATGATAAACTCCTTCGGCTTCGGCGGCACCAATGCCAGCCTTGTTCTGAAGAAGTTTACCGCGTAATCTGCAGGGCCGGAGCAACCGGCCCTCAATTTTCAGGAACGGAGAACCATGGACGAACTGATTCTGCGCGACCCCGAGGTCGCGGATGCCATCTGGAAGGAATCCCGCCGTCAGGTGAGCAAGCTCGAGCTCATCGCATCGGAAAACTTTGTCTCCTCTGCCGTGCGCGAGGCGCAGGGCTCCATCATGACGCATAAGTACGCTGAAGGGTATCCCGGCAAGCGTTACTACGGCGGATGCGAATTCGTTGACATCGTGGAAAATCTCGCCCGTGACAGAGCGATGAAGCTGTTTGACTGCGATTTTGCCAATGTTCAGCCTCATGCGGGCAGCCAGGCCAACATGGCCGCCTACCTTGCCCTCATCAAGAACGGCGATACCGTGATGGGCATGGATCTGACTCACGGCGGTCATCTGACTCACGGCAGCCCCGTGAATTTTTCCGGACGCGAGTATCATTTCGTTCCCTACGGCGTGAATCGTGAAACGGGACGCATCGACTACGATGAGCTTGAAAAGAAGGCCGAGGAATGCCATCCGGCTCTTATTGTGGCGGGCGCGAGCGCTTATTCCCGAATCATCGACTTCGAGCGTTTCCGCAAGATAGCCGACAAGGTGGGGGCAAAGCTCATGGTGGACATGGCCCACATAGCCGGTCTTGTGGCCGCCGGTCTTCATCCGTCTCCGCTGCCCTGGGCCGACATCACCACCACCACGACGCATAAGACTCTGCGTGGTCCCCGCGGCGGCATGATACTTACCTGCCGTGGCGAAGAATACGGCAAGACCATCAACAGCAAGGTTTTCCCCGGCATCCAGGGCGGCCCGCTCATGCACGTTATCGCGGCCAAGGCCGTGGCTCTCGGCGAAGCCCTGCGCCCTGAATTCAAGGAATATCAGGCGCAGATCATCCGCAACGCCAAGGTGCTTGCCTCCTGTCTTACCGATGCCGGTTACGACCTTGTGTCCGGCGGCACGGACAATCATCTTATGCTGCTTGACCTGACCCGCAAGGACATTACCGGCAAGGATGCCGAGCACGCGCTCGACCTGGCCGGCATTACGGTAAACAAGAACACTGTGCCTTTTGAAACCCGTTCTCCCTTCGTCACTTCCGGCGTGCGCATCGGCACGGCTGCGCTCACCACGCGCGGCATGAAGGAAAAGGACATGGAAAAAGTGGGCGGTTGGATTGTGGACGTGCTTGCCAATACCACCAACGAAACTCGTCTTGCCGACATTCGTGGTGAAGTGGAAGCTTTTGCTCTTCAGTTCCCGCTGTTTGCCTGGTAACATACAGGGCGGCCCTGCGCTCTTTCGTGCGCGGGGCCGCTTTTTTTCCTTGTTTTCAAACGGATTCGCCCATGGTAGTTTCCGGTGAATGAAGCGGGAGGCTTTATGGTGCAGGGCGGCAGAGCCAGCTGGCCACGATATTTTATGGATATCGCCTATCTTGTATCGGAACGTTCCACCTGCCTGAGAAGACGGGTCGGAGCCGTGGCCGTACTTGATAGACGCATTCTGGCGACCGGCTACAACGGTGCTCCTTCCGGTGTGCCGCACTGCCTCGAGGTCGGCTGCCTGCGCGCACAGCTCGGCATTCCGTCCGGTCAGAGGCATGAGATATGCCGCGGCATACACGCCGAGCAGAACGTTATCATTCAGGCCGCAGTGCACGGTATTTCCCTGCGTGGGGCAGAGCTTTTCTGCACTACGTATCCGTGTTTCATCTGTGCGAAAATGCTTATTAATTGCGGCATTAAAAAAATATGGGTTTCAGAGAACTACCCGGATGAGCTGTCGAAGACCATGCTGGCCGAAGCCGGTGTGGAGGTTTTGCATCTTCCTCACGGCGCCGATGAGGCATGCTCTGCGAGCAGTGAGACTCCCCGGAGTGGCACAGCGACTGACGAAAATGAAGGAGGCAGGGCGTGAATCAGCACGAAACGTTCATGCGGGCAGCTCTGGAACTGGCCGAAAGAGGTCGCTGGAGTACGGCTCCCAATCCTACGGTGGGTGCCGTGCTTGTGCAGGAAGGCAGAATAGTGGCCGAAGGGTGGCATCAGGTCTGCGGACAGGCTCATGCCGAGGTCAGCTGTCTGCGTGATGCGAGAGAGAAGGGCGTAGATGTTTCCCGCTGTACGTTGTATGTCACGCTGGAGCCTTGCAATCATCAGGGAAAGACTCCTCCCTGCACGAAGGCCATTCTGGAAGCGGGCATTCCCCGTGTGGTCGTAGGCATGCCCGACGTGAATGCTCAGGCCGCCGGAGGTGCGGAATATCTGCGTTCCATGGGAGTGTCCGTGGAAATGGGCGTGCTTGAGGCGGAATGTCGTGATCTTGTGTCCGATTTTGTGATATGGCAGACGACCCGTCGTCCGTATGTCATTTTGAAAATGGCCTCCACGCTCGACGGACGTATCGCCACGCGTGCGGGACGCTCTCAGCTTATTTCCAACCGAGCTTCCCATGAGGAAGTCATGCGTCTGCGCGAAAACATCGGACGCGCCGGCGGTGCCGTTCTTGTGGGCGGCAACACTTTTCTGCTGGACAATCCCCGTCTTACGGCACGCACGGAAAGCGTGCAGCGGCAGCCTCTGGCCGCAGTCATGACTTCCCGGCTGCCTGCGGGAGATACCTCCTGTCACCTGCTTGATGAGCGGCCGGGCGACTGCGTGTTCTTCAGTACGGCCGCGCAGGCCGCTTCGCCTTCCGCTGCAGCACTGCGCAATCGTGGTGCCCGTGTCTATGGCGTGGACTGTCCCGCCGGCAAGCACGCTCTGGACGTGGAGGAAGTGCTTACCAGACTTCGGGAAGACGAACATTGTCTGTATGTACTCTGCGAAGGCGGTGGCAAGCTGGCCCTGTCGCTGCTGGAACGGGGATTGGTGGATGAATTTCATCTTCATCTTGCCCCTATCATTCTCGGTGATGCCGATGCGACGCCCGTGTTTGCCGGACGTACGGCGGACAGCATGGAAGACGCTCTGCGCATGCGTGTGGTGAAGACTTCCGTGGTGAACGGCGACATACATCTTTATTTTCGTGCAGACAGGGGCTAGCCATGTTTACGGGACTTGTACAGGGGCAGGGCCGCATTGAGGCCATGGAGAGAAGAGGCGGGGACATGCTTTTCCGTTTTCATCCTCTTTTTTCCTGGGATAGGCCGAAAATCGGAGAGTCCGTTGCCTGCAACGGCGTATGCCTCACCATGGAAACCTGGATTTCTGCCGGACCTTCCTTCACGGCATTTGCCTCGGCGGAAACTTTGTCCTGTTCCAATCTCGGAGGCCTTGTCGTCGGTGCTTTTGTGAACATGGAGCGGGCCATGGCCATGGGAGAGCGTTTCGGCGGACATATCGTGAGCGGCCATGTGGATACCGTGGCGCATGTGGAAAGCGTGCGCCCCGTGGGACAGTCGAGATGCATTCGTCTTGCTTTCGCGCCGGAGTGGAGTGATCAGATCGTATCCAAGGGGTCGGTCACGCTGGACGGCATAAGTCTCACGGTAAACGACTGCGGCCCCGGCTTTCTGGAAGTGAACGTCATTCCCGAAACATGGCGGGTGACTACAGTGGCTCTCTGGCGTCCGGGGTCTGCCGTGAACCTGGAAACGGATGTCATCGGCAAGTATGTGAAGCACCTCATGCAGCCCTATGTTGCCTCCGGCGAGGCCGGGGCGGCCGAGGAACGTGTTACCATGGACTTTCTGCGCCGTAACGGCTTTGGCTTTTGAGGATAGCGTATGCCCCTGTGCAGTGTGGAAACAGCCCTTGAAGATTTGAAAAAAGGCAGAATGATCATTCTTGTGGACGACGAGGACCGCGAAAACGAGGGAGACCTTGTGGCGGCCGCTGAGTTCATTACGCCCGAGATCATAAATTTCATGTCCCGTGAGGGAAGGGGACTCATCTGCCTTTCCCTTTCCGCGGAACGTGCCGACGCGCTGGAGCTGCCGCTTATGACGAGACGCAACGGCTCGAAGTTCGGCACCAACTTTACCGTGTCCATTGACGCGAGAAAAAGCGAATTTCCTCCCGTTTCCGCGGCGGGGCGCGCTCATACCGTGCGTACGGCCGTTGCCGACGGGGCGAGACCGGCCGATCTTGTTTCTCCGGGATGCGTTTTCCCCCTTCGTGCGAAAAAGGGCGGCGTGCTCACCCGTGCGGGACAGACGGAGGGCAGCGTGGATTTGTGCCGCATGGCGGGACTCAGGGAGGCCGCCGTCATTTGTGAGATCATGAAGGACGACGGCACCATGGCACGCATGCCCGATCTGGAAATTTTTGCAGCCAGGCACGGTTTGCATATTGCCGCCAACAAGGACATCATCCGCTGGAGACTGGAGCACGGAGAAGTTGCCGTCAGGCGTGTCGCCGAGGCTTCCATGCCGACGAAGTACGGTGATTTCCGCATTATTGCTTATGAAAACTTTGTGGACGGCCGTACCCATGTTGCTCTGGTGAAAGGCGACGTAACCACTGACGAACCGGTGCTGGCCCGTGTGCACAGCGAATGCCTTACCGGAGATGTGTTCGGCTCCATGCGTTGCGACTGCGGAGGACAGCTTGCCGCAGCCCTTTCGCAGATAGAAAAGGAAGGGCGCGGAGTGCTGCTCTATATGCGTCAGGAAGGGCGGGGCATAGGCCTTGCCAATAAGATAAAAGCCTACGCACTGCAGGAACAGGGGCTCGATACCGTGGAGGCCAACATTCGTCTTGGCTTCCGGCCCGATTTGCGCGATTATGGCGTGGGCGCCCAGATTCTGGTGGATCTGGGCATCCGCAAGCTGCGCCTTCTGACCAACAATCCCACCAAGATAGTGGGGCTTGAAGGCTACGGGCTTGATATTGTGGAGCGGGTGCCCATAGAGCAGGAGCCCGGCCGCTACAACGAAGACTACCTGCTGACGAAGAAAGAAAAAATGGGCCACCTGCTTCGGCGGGTATGCCCCAAGACAGAGTGAGGAAATCATGTATTCCGTCAAGACCATAGAAGGACAGCTCAATGCCCAGGGCCTGAAGATCGCCATTGTGGCGTCACGTTTCAACGATTTCATCGTTCAGCATCTGGTGGAGGGCGCCATAGACTATCTGACACGTCACGGAGCTTCTCAGGAAGACATTACCGTGGTACGCGTGCCCGGTGCGTATGAACTGCCCATCGTATGCAAAAAGCTGGCCGCCTTTTCGCAGTACAGCGGCATCATTGCTCTTGGCGCCGTCATTCGCGGCAGCACCCCCCACTTCGATTATGTCTGCGCCGAGGCGTCCAAAGGCATTGCCCAGGTTTCCTTGCAGTCCGGTCTGCCCGTGGGCTTTGGTCTTTTGACCTGTGATACTCTTGAACAGGCCATTGAACGCGCCGGTGCCCATGTGGGCAACAAGGGCGCGGAAACCGCCGCCGCCGTGGTGGAAACCATCCGTGTTATGGAGCAGTTGTAATGGGCGCAAAAGAACCCTCCCGCCGCGCGCAGCGTCTGCTGGCCTTTCAGGCCCTGTACGGTCAGGAATTTCTGGAATGTGCTTCCGTGGAACAGCTCAAGTCTGCTTTTCTTGCCGTGCCTCGTCAGGACGAGGCTCTGGAGCAGGACGGTGAACCTTCCGGTTTCGCATGGGAGCTCGTGTACGGAGTGTGGCAGCATCGTGATGAACTTGATGCCGTCATAGAACGTTTTGCCCGCAACTGGCGGCTTGACCGTGTTGGACGCGTGGAGCTGAATCTGCTGCGTCTCGGCGTATATGAAATGCTGTACCGTGCCGATGTTCCGGCCAAGGTGTCCATGAATGAGGCCCTTGAGCTCGACAAGCAGTACGGCGACTCCCGTTCCCACACCTTCGTCAACGGCATTCTCGATGCGGTGAGCAAGGCTGTGGACAAGGGAGAGCTGCGCGTCCGCGGCTGATGAGCCGGGGACGGGCATATATTTCTTCGATTTGCATAGCGGGCTCAAGCCCGAAGTATTCAAGGAACTAAAATGGCACTTTCGTCTCGTTACGATCCTCATGCGCTGGAAGAAAAATGGCAGAACATATGGGCTGAAAAAGGCTCCTTCAACTGTGATGTCGATTCTTCCAAACCCAAGTATTTTCTTATGGAAATGTTCCCGTACCCCTCGGGCAACATTCACATGGGACATGTCCGCAACTATTCCATCGGTGACGTCATGGCTCGTTTCCGCCGTCTGCAGGGCTACAACGTTCTGCATCCCATCGGCTGGGACGCCTTCGGTCTGCCTGCGGAAAATGCCGCCATCAAGCACGGAACGCATCCTGCCAAGTGGACCTATGCCAACATAGACAACATGCGTTCTCAGCTCAAACGCATGGGTTATTCCTATGACTGGCGCCGGGAAATTGCGACCTGCCGTCCTGAATACTATCGCTGGGAACAGGAATTTTTCCTGAAGTGTCTGGAAAAGGGCCTTGTGTACCGCAAAAAGGCGCCTCAGAACTGGTGCCCGAGCTGCCACACCGTGCTGGCCAATGAACAGGTCATCGACGGCAAGTGCTGGCGTTGTGACTCCGAGGTGGAACAGAAGGATCTTACCCAGTGGTTCTTCCGCATTACGGCCTATGCCGACGAACTGCTTGCCGACCTCAAGAAGCTGGAAAAGGGCTGGCCCGCCCGCGTGCTCACCATGCAGCACAACTGGATAGGCCGTTCCACCGGCGCGGAAATCGTGTTCAAGCTGGAAGGCCGCGAAGGCGAAATCAAGGTGTTCTCCACCCGTGCCGACACGCTGTTCGGCGTGACCTTCATGACGCTGGCTCCCGAGCATCCGCTGGTGGAGTCCCTCATTGCCGGACGTGAGAACGAAGCCGAAATTCGCGCCTTCATCGAGCGCACCCGCAACATGGACCGCCTCGATCGTCAGTCCGAAACCCTGGAAAAGGACGGCGTGTTCACGGGCGCCTACTGCATCAATCCCTTCACCGGCGACCGCATTCCCATCTGGCTCGGCAACTTCGTTCTGGCCGACTACGGCACCGGCGCGGTTATGGCCGTGCCTGCGCATGATCAGCGAGATTTCGACTTCGCCCGCAAGTTCGGCATCGGCATGAAGGTGGTGGTAAGCCCCGACGGAAAGGACATGGCCCCCGCCACCATGACGGAAGCCTATGTCGAACCCGGTATTCTGGTGAATTCCGGCGAGTTTACGGGTATGCCCAACGCAGAGGGCAAGGAAGCCATCATCAAGAAGCTGGAAGAAACCGGCAAGGGCCGCGCCACGGTCAACTACCGCCTGCGCGACTGGAACATTTCCCGTCAGCGCTACTGGGGCGCTCCCATTCCCGTGGTGTACTGCGAAAAGTGCGGCGTACAGCCGGTGAAGCTCGAAGATCTGCCCGTACGTCTGCCGCTCGACGTGAAAACCTGCGAAGACGGTCGTTCTCCTCTGCCCGAGACTCCTTCCTTTGTTGAAACCGTATGTCCCTGCTGCGGTGGTCCTGCCCGTCGCGAAACGGATACCATGGATACCTTTGTGGAATCCTCCTGGTATTTTGCCCGCTACACCTCTGCGCGCAAGGACGACGCTCCCTTTGATATGGAAGCCCTCAAGTACTGGCTGCCCGTAGATCAGTACATCGGCGGTGTGGAGCATGCTATTCTGCACCTTCTCTACTCCCGCTTCTTCACCAAGATGCTGCGCGATTTCGGTTATCTGCCTGCCGACATGGACGAGCCTTTCAAAAATTTGCTCACGCAGGGCATGGTATTGCTCGGCGGCAGCAAGATGTCCAAGTCCAAGGGCAACATCGTTGACCCCGATGCCATGGTGCAGAAGTACGGCGCCGACACCGTGCGTCTGTTCTGCCTGTTCGCTGCTCCGCCGGAACGCGATTTCGACTGGAGCGACAGCGGCATTGAGGGAGCCTACCGTTTTGTAAGCCGCGTGTGGAGAATGTTCTTTGAAATGCAGTCCGTCTTGAAGCCTGTGGCTGCCTGTTCCGACATGTCCGCCGCCGCGAGCGATGCCATCCGCGCCCTGCGTCTGAGCGAGCATGCCACCGTGAAGAAGGTGGGCGAGGACATAGCGGAACGCAATCAGTTCAATACCGCCATTGCCGCCATCATGGAACTGGTCAATACCGTGAACCAGTACCGCGAAGAGCTTTCCGCCACGGAAGAGGGGCGCAATGCGCTTTCCTCCGCCATGGCTACGGTGCTTGTCATGCTCTTCCCCTTCACGCCTCATATGTGCGAGGAAATATGGCAGCAGCTCGGCCATACGGATTCTCTGGATGATGTGCGCTGGCCGGAGTGGAACGGCGAAGCACTCAAGAAGGATGTTATCACCGTAGTGGTGCAGGTGAACGGCAAGCTGCGCGGTAAGGTGGAAGTTCCTGCCGGAGCCTCGCGTGAGGATCTGGAAAAGGCCGCTCTAGCTGAGCGTTCTGTTCAGAATCATATTGCCGGAAAGACGGTTCGCAAGGTCATCGTCGTGCCCGGCAAGCTGGTGAACATAGTCGCGGGATAATTTCCCGTTGCCGGAAAAAGAAAGGCCTTCCCGCCTCGGGCGGGAAGGCCGGGAATGGAAGAGACGTTTTCTCTTCGTTCGGAGTAAACGTCTCTTTGAAGTCTCACCTTCGCCGGACGGCTATCCGGCGGGAGACTTTGAAGTATGCGCCGCCATGAAGGAATGCCTGATGATAAGACCAAGGGGAACGTGGAAGGGACTGATTGCTGCTGCGGCTTTAGGCCTGGGCCTGCTTGCCGGCGGCTGCGGTTACAGTCTGGATGGCTATTCCACCAGCAGCTCACGTGCCGTCAGCATACTCGGCGACGGAAACAGCACGCTCAGGATAGACAAGGTGGAACAGGTCACCATGTATCCCTGGGTGCAGTATTATCTGCGCGGCATCGTGCGCGACGAAGTGAATCTGCGTCGTCTTGCCCGCTGGGTGGACAGCGGCAATGCCGATTATCTGCTTACCATTAATATGCCCGGCTTCCGCGTTCGTTCTTCGGTGTCCAACTATGTGGACAACACGCTGCTCAGCGATACCGTCGTACAGATAGAACTGGTTGTACGCAGCGGCAAGACCGGCTCCGTGGTATGGCGTTCCGGTGTTATTTCGTACACCGATAAATTTGAAACCGTCGATGAGGCCAGCGCCATACGCGACGGGCTGAAGGAAGCTCTGCACAGGGCCCTTGACCGTATGCAGCAGAAGTTCTGACGCCGGGCTGTCTTTTGGAGAAAAGAATGGAAAGTCCGGGGTTCTTTTTCTGCATATGTCCCGATGCCGCTCTGTTGCGAGACTACGTGGAGAGAGAGCTCATTTCTCCTCTTGCACCCGGAAGCGGTGCTCCGGTACCGGATGTGCAGACGTACTGGGCGGATGAAGGTCTTGATCGTCGCTTCTGGGATGCGCTTACGCTTCTGGGTATGGACGGACGCAGTCGCGTGCTCGTAGTACGCGGTGCACAACAGCTTCCCGCCGATGTATGGAAAAAGCTTTCCTCAACGCTCGGTACTCCGCGGCCGGGAGTTCTTCCCATATTCTGCCTTGAATGCCCTTGGGAAAAAGGGCAGCCCAAGCTTCCCGCCCATGTTGCCAAGCTCAAGTGTCTTGCTTTTGCCGACAGCCGGAAATGGGTATGGCGCTCTGCTGGGATAGACGGCCGCGCCATCCGCCAGTATGTACAGAAGCAGGCCTCTGCCATGGGGCTGAATCTGAAACCCGACGCTCTCAATGTTCTTTCGGAAATGCTCATTCCCGACGCTGCCGCGGTTCACGGGGTGCTTGAGCAGCTTTATCTTGCCTCTGCCGACGGTTCCGTGGATGTGAACCTTGTGCGTCAGATGACGGAGTTCACTCCCGATGCGGTCATATTTGATGTGATCCGTCAGCTGGAGAGCGGCAATACGCGTGCCGTGTGGAAAACTCTTCTGCGCGAGGGCGACGGCGGAGAATCTCTTCTTTTTCCTCTTCTTACGCTTATGGCCAGAGAGGCCCGCATTCTCTGGCAGCTGAATGCCGGAGACAGGGTTTTCGTTCCGAAGTTCGTGGAAAATGAAAAGCGAAAACTGGCTTCATGCATCGGATTTGCCGGACTCTGCCAGGTTTTTGACGCCCTCCGAACGGCCGAACTTTCCGTAAAGAGTGGGGCGAGGCAACCGCTGCAGGCCTTGGAAGAACTCGTGGCCTCGCTTTCTCTCCTGTTTTCCTCTCCCGTGAGAGAAAAGAATCCGAGACGCTGAATGACAATGAAGGACGGCTTGAATATATCCGAAGCTGAACTGCGCGCCGGGCACAGAAAACGCCTTCGGGAACGTTTTCTCTCCGATCCCGCTGCACTTCCCGACTATGAAGTTCTGGAGCTTGCTCTCGGCTGCGTCTATATGCGCCGGGACAACAAACTGCTTGCAAAGCGTCTTCTTGCCCGGTTCGGCAGTTTTGACGGCCTGCTTTCCGCCTCCTCTGAGGAACTGGCGCAGGTGGAGGAATGCGGACCGGCCGTTGATAGTTTTCTTGTCCTTCTGCGGGAAATCATTGCCCGTGCATCGCAAAGCAACGTACAACAAAAGCGGGTCGTTACGCTTCCCGATCTTGTGGAGATGGGCAGGCGGCGGCTGAAGCATTGTACAGAGGAAGAAGTGTGGGCCGCACTTCTGGACAAACAGAACAGACTGCTTATCTTTAAACAGATTCGTCATGGCTCGACGGATCATGTGTTTCTGGAGCCTATTGAGGTTGTGGAAATCATGGTCAAAAGCCATGCAAGCAGCCTTGTTCTCATGCACAATCATCCTGGCGGGACATACCTGCCTTCGCAGGAGGACAGGGCGCTGACAGGACGCATAGCCCTGGCGCTCCGGCCTCTGGGCCTGTTCCTGCACGATCATGTGATCATTACTTCCGACGCAGTCTTCAGCATGATGCGTGACTGTCGTTTGAAGTGACGAAAAGGAATGTACGGGATCTGCCCGAATGAGGATAGCATGAGCAATATGCAAAAAATGCCTTCCGCGCTGTCGGAAGAAGACAAGAAAGACCTGCTGGAACAGGACCCGGAACTTTCCGCGCCTGTGGAAGTTCGGGCCGACGCTTTGAACGACTCTGGAAATGATTCTGGAGAAAAGCAGGAAAAACAGGAAGGAGGCTCCGCTGAAGGCCCGGACGGAGAAGGCGACGAACTTGCTCCGACCATTCCCTCCGTTTTGCCGGTGCTTCCTCTGCGGGACAGCGTAGTTTTCAATTCCATGATAGTCCCGCTGTTTGAAAACCGCGAAAAAGCTATGGAAACCGTGGAGTTCTCGCTCAACGGCAACCGGTATCTGCTGCTTTGTGCTCAGCGTGATGCGGCTGCAGAGGATCCGTCTCCCGAGGAACTGTACGATGTCGGCTCTGTGGTCATGATACTGCGCATGATCAAGATGAACGATGGGCAGGTAAAGCTGCTGGTTCAGGGACTTACGCGTGCCCATGTGGAGGAGTTCGACAACAACGGTCCCATTCTGCTGGCGCGTGTGCAGGTTCTGGATGAAAAGCGCAGTGACGTTTCCGATGTGGAGCTTGAGGCCATGATGCGTTCCGCGCGGGAGCAGAGCGACAAGATTCTGCACCTGCGTGGTCTTCCCTCCGGGGAAATCATGAATGTTCTCAACTCCGTCAACGATCCCGGAAGACTCGCGGACATCATCGCCGCCAATATGCGGCTGCGTGTGGATGAAGCTCAGGCTCTTCTGGAATGTCTTGATCCGGTTGAGCGCTTACGCCTTGTGAACCAGCATCTTATTCGCGAGGTGGAAGTGGCTGCCATGCAGGCCCGCATCCAGAGCATGGCACGGGAGGGCATGGACAAGGCGCAGAAGGATTATTTTCTGCGGGAACAGCTCAAGGCCATACACAAGGAGCTGGGTGACGGAAGCGACACGGACGACGAGAACGAGAACCTCAGACAGGCTCTTGAAAAGGCTTCGCTTCCTCCTGAAGCCAGGCGCGAGGCCGATAAACAGCTTCGTCGCCTTGCGTCCATGCATGGAGACTCCGCAGAAGCCAACGTAGTGCGTACCTATCTTGACCTTCTTGCCGAGCTGCCGTGGAAGAAAATGTCCCGTGACAGGCTCGATATCGTGAAGGCTGCCGCCATTCTGGACGAGGATCATTTCGGCCTTGAAAAGGTGAAGGATCGCATTCTCGAATTTCTGAGCGTGCGCAAGCTGAATCCGGATTCCAAGGGCCCCGTGCTTTGCTTCGTCGGGCCTCCGGGCGTGGGAAAGACTTCGCTCGGACGTTCCATCGCCAGAGCTCTCGGACGTAAGTTTCAGCGCATATCCCTCGGTGGAATGCGGGATGAGGCGGAAATTCGGGGACACAGACGCACCTATATCGGAGCCATGCCCGGTCGCATCATTCAGGCCATACGTCAGGCCGGTACCCGAAACCCGGTCATAGTACTGGATGAAATCGATAAGCTCGGCAACGATTTTCGCGGAGATCCCGCCTCTGCCCTGCTGGAGGCTCTTGATCCTGAGCAGAATTCTCATTTCAGCGATCACTACCTGAATCTGGAGTTCGATCTTTCCAAGGTACTTTTTCTGTGCACGGCCAATCAGCTCGATACCATTCCTGCGGCTCTTCTGGATCGTTTGGAGATTATCCATCTTTCCGGCTACACGGAGCAGGAAAAGCTGTCCATAGCCAAAAAGTATCTGCTGAAAAGGCAGATTGCCGAAAACGGCCTGAAAGAGGACGATATAGTGTTCCGCGATGCTGCCATTGCACGCGTCATTCGCGGTTATACGAGAGAGGCGGGCCTGCGTGGCCTGGAGCGGCAGCTCGGTTCCATATGCCGCAAGATTGCAAGACGCAAGGCCGAGGGAGACACTCCTCCCTTTGTGGTTACTCCGGCTCTGGTGACTCGCCTGCTCGGAGCTCCCATCTTTCTTGACGAGGAAAAGGAAAAGGAGCTTCTGCCCGGCGTGGCGCTGGGGCTGGCCTGGACTCAGGCCGGAGGCGAGGTTTTGCATGTGGAAGTGAGCACCATGGAAGGAAAGGGTGGTCTGCTTCTCACCGGACAGCTCGGTGACGTTATGAAGGAAAGTGCTCAGGCCGCCGTAACCTATGCGCGTTCCCATGCCAAAGAGCTGGGCATAGATCCGGATTTTTCTCAGAAGTTGGACATCCATATCCATGTACCTGCCGGAGCCACTCCGAAGGATGGTCCGTCGGCCGGGGTAACTCTGGTATCGGCTCTGGTATCGGCTCTTACCGGCCGTTCGGTTCGGGGCGATACCTGCATGACTGGAGAGATTACGCTCCGTGGAAGGGTGCTTCCTGTGGGGGGCATCAAGGAAAAGATTCTCGGAGCCGTGGCCAGAGGCCTGAAAAGAGCCGTCATTCCTGCGCAGAACGTCAAGGATCTTGAAGAGATTCCCGCTGATCTGCGCCGCAGAATAGAAATTCATACGGTAAGCACCATAGGGGAGCTGCTTCCCCTGGTTATGGAAGAAAAGACAGGAAAAAAGGACGGCTAGATACCTGAATTCGTGGACCTGCTGATCCGGATAAGACCGCCCCGGGAGGGGCGGTCTTTTTGTGTTTACAGCGGTATTTTGCAGAGAGTCGTAATGTACCATATTGTGAATTAAAGAACAGTATTTTTTCTCTTTCTGCCATGATCCGATAGAGAGGCTTTTGCAGGGGAAAACTGAATTCGTTGAGAAGAAGGCCGATTTTCTTTGCCTGTTTCCAAGCGGAAAATTTTTCGTGGATTTTGTGTTTGATGGGGAGAAACATAATTAGTAGAATATAATAGAACGTACTTAATATGTAATTGTTTTTCATAATATAGGTATGGATGTTTCGTGTCCATGCAATGGAATCACATTTTTTGGGGGGAGAAATATGGCCTTTTTATTTTTTGAGAGTATTTTCACGAAGACGGCGGGTGTTCTTTCCACTTGTGTCAGTTTGGCATAGGTTTTTCGAAGGAGGGCCGCCATGTTCAGAGCTGAAAATTCCTCGTCGTCTCTGCGTTTGAAAACAATTATTGCCGCTCTGTGGACCGGAAATCTGTTTGCTCCGTTTCTCATGAGCGGTGTGGCCGCTATTCTTCCCTCCATAGGTGAATCTCTGGGTGCTCCTGCCGTCATGCTTTCGCTCGTGATGGTGTGTTATAACCTGGGTCAATCCATTTCTCATATGCTGAGCGGACGGATCGCCGATATTTTTGGTGTGAAAAGAACATTGCTGGTCGGGGTGGGGAGTTTTTTTCTGTTCAGCGTGTTCATGGGGCTTGCTCCCGCCATGGGAGTGATCATTCCCCTTCGTTTTATACAAGGTGTGGCCGCGGCCTCCATTTCCTGCACGGTGACGACACTGAGCGTTACGCTGGCGCCTTCCAATATTCGCGGACAGGTGATAAGTATTGTAGTATCGGCTGTTTATCTTGGCTTGGCCATAGGGCCGCTGGCCTGCGGCGGGCTTACGGAAATTGCCGGATGGCGTTCAGTCTTTTTCCTTGTGGCCGCTGTCGGACTGCTGGAATTTGTCCTTCTTGCGCGTGTCATTCCTGAGCAGCCCGGAGGGAGCAGACGTCGTTCGCTTGATCCGGTCAGCGCTCTACTCGGTGCCGGAGGCCTCTTTTGTGTGACGGTGGGAACAACCTGCACCTTTCTGCATCCCGCCGTTATCGGCATGATTCCTGTGGGGATTCTCATTCTTATCGGCTTCATCCGCAGAGAATGGAGTTCACCCGATCCCATGTTTGACCTGAAGATTCTTGCCAAAGTGCCGGGACTGCCGGACGGTATGGCGGCAACCTTCATAAACTACGGCTCATTTCAGGGGCTTTCTCTGTTCTTTTCTTTGTACCTGCAGCAGGTTCTCGGTTTGAATGCCTTTCATGCAGGCATGATACTCATGACACAGAGTCTGTTTCAGACATTTTTTTCTCCCCTTGCCGGAAGACTTGCCGACAGGTATCATCCCGGCATTGTTTCCACATCGGGTATGGCGGTGTGCGGCTTGAGCATACTCAGCCTCATGCTGCTCGGGCAGAACAGCTCCGTATGGCAGGTTTTTGTGAGTCAGGCGGCTCTGGGCACGGGAGCGGCGTTTTTCGTGGCGCCCAACATGACGGCCACACTGGGGAATGTCCCCAAGGAGAATCTTTCCGTCGCGTCGGGGCTGCTCGGGTGTCTGCGTACCATGGGCGGACTCATGAGTCATATCGTCATGGCCAGCATGATAGGGCTTTTCATGGGAGATACCGCCGTGACGCATGAAAGCTCGGGAACGTTTCTCCTTGCCATGCGCTATACGCTGCTTTTATTCGGATTGTTCAATCTTATAGGCGTTGGGCTCAGCTTGAGGGCACTTCGTCATCATCGCTAGCAGACTTGCCCGACTGTTTTCGTCTGTGTAGCATGGGAATCGAAGTCCCATCGGAAAGGAATACCGGCCGCATCTCGATGTTTGCTTAAGCAGATATCGAGAGGAGAAAATTCGTCTCCGTGGAGCTTGTCTTGGTCGAGGTATCATGCCGCAGACGGTTTTTGTGGGACAGCAAGGAAAACAAGGCTTTTGTTTTGTGCCTCGCGCATGTCGTCGCCGGCAACGGTAAGTGTTTTCAGAGAAGAATTGCTTGTTTGTGTTGCGGAAATGTTCGGCCGCTACAGAAAAACGTGTACGAGAAAGGAGAGAGTATGGGTGTGTTGGATAAACTTTTCGGCGGTCGCGGCACGCACAGCAGCACGGCGGTCAGACAGCCTCCGGTGAGAAACAATACGTCCAGTGATTCCGCTCCAGATAACGAAGGGCCTGCGTCCGCCTTTACGGGAAGACATTTTGAAGGGCTCGGAGATGTATGGTCGGCGTTTTTCCCCGAAGGCAGCCGGGAATACGTGGAAGGCATTCAGGATGTGTTTGAAAAAAGTGCGGCACAGGGGCCGGTCATGCACAGAAAGGACGGCAGCAGCGTTATTCTGCTGGCCTATCCCACAAGCGGAGGCATATCCGTTCATTCCCACATCGTCATGACGCAGGGAAAGGGGAAGGCGGATTTCGTGGGCGGATATCCTGCATTTGAGGGGCTGCCCGTGGCCTGCGTCATAGAGCAGGCGCACATCTGGAGCAACGGCATATCCGGCGTGGTGGCTGCACGGGAACTGACGACGGGAACAACGCTTTCATTTTTTCTTGCGGGTTTCTTTCAGCACGTTCCGCAGATGCAGTTCGGCTCCCGGGCGGAATTTCATCTGGCGGGACTGGCGCTTGCATTGGAAAAGGCCGACGACAATGTGCCGACCGGCGGCTCTGCCGACAACCCGGGCAGCTCCGGCGATAGTACCCACAACGCTCTGCACGGCAGAGGCGTTCTTTTTCCCACGGAAGTGGTTGGAATGTGGGCCTTTCATCTGCCCGTTCTCGGAACGGAACGTGTGGAGTTCATGGGGCGGCATTTTCTGCGCATACTTACGCTGTTTTCCGGTCAGGGGAAGGGGGCGTTGCGCGGATACCTGTACGCTGCCGAGCATGTACTGAAAGGGTATGTGCCGCAGACCGGAGACGACATTGTGGGCACCTTGTGGCTTCAGGGGAGCATGGACCGGTATCCCGCTTGAGCGTGTCTGTGCGCTTAAACTCATTTCATGAAAAGTATTGCAGGAGACGGAAATACAAGGAGTCGACAACGGCTTTTTCTTTCTGCTCCTGGGGCATCATGCCCCCCCATGAAAGAGACGGCAGGAAAACGCAGCACTTCGTTACATTGTGTCGTTGAACATTTGATGAGGAAATTAAATAAGTTAATTAGGTAAGATATTATATAAATCATATACTCGTTCTTTTCTTGGAATACTCTTGCATAATGAAGGGCAGTGCGCTATGTCTGCAAATAGGTTCCTGTCCGGTTGGCATTGGAAGAGGTAAAAACTATGGATAGACGTACCTTTCTTTGTTCGTTGGTGAGTCTGTTTACCGTTGGAATGACAGCATCTTTGCTTCCGCGTGAAGCCGAAGCCGCACCGCCGCATGGTCCCGATCGGCGTCCTGCCCCCCGTCCCGGCAGGCCTGCGCCTCGCCCCGGTGCTCCTCGTCCCGGCGTTCGCCCCGGAGCGCCCAGACCTGGCGGTCCCCGTCCCGCGCCGCGTCCCGGCAGGCCTGCACCTCGCCCCGGAGCACCCAGACCCGGCGTTCGTCCGGGAGCGCCCAGCTCCGGCGCGCCTCGTCCCGATTTCAGACGTCCGATGTCCATTTGAGGAACACCTTTTATCTTCACCTATAAGGATTGCCCATGAAAATGCGTTTTCTTAAAGGGGTGGGCATTGCCGTTCTTCTCTGCGCTCTGGCCGCGCCTGCGCTTGCCGATACGGCAAGGCCCGCGGACTTTACCGGAGAAGAGTGGAAGCTTTCCACGACGTCGGAAAAGCTGGCTTTTCTCTACGGGGTTTCCAGCACCGTGGCCATTGAGCACCTTGTGGCCGAAAAACAGGGAACGCAGGAGTCGCCCTTTGTGGCGGCCTGGATAAAGGCTTTCGGCAATGAAAGCTGGACGCAGATTCAGAAGAAGCTCGACAAGTGGTATGCCGCTCATCCTGCGGAACTCAACCGCTCCGTGTTCGATGTGCTCTGGTATGAATTCATGGCTCCGGCCGACAAATAACGCGGAAAGACTTCTGGAGTGACGGAATGATGAAACTTCCTCTTATGGTACTTCTTGCGGGAGCGCTGGCCCTCGGCACCATGGGCTGCACGCACATGTCCCGCACGCAGCAGGGCGCGCTCAGCGGCGCGGCCGGAGGCGCGCTTGTCGGCGGAGGCCTGAGCGTGCTTACCGGCGGCAACGGAACGACGGGTGCGCTCATAGGCGGCGGTCTGGGAGCTTTGGCCGGAGGCATTTACGGCCATCAGCAGGAACGGCACGACTATGGCGGACATGGCCGTCGCTGGTGACGCCTGCATAAAAGAGCCGATCGGACGCAACGCAGAGGCAGCCTTTTAGGCGCACGGGCGCAAAACGGAAGCGCCGCCCCCGACATTTCATGAACGCTTTGAAAAAGGCCCCGAGAAGGGGCCTTTTTTCGTGCGCTTGGGAAGAAAGAAGAACGTTTCGGCAGTCGACTTTCACAACAGAGCGAACCTGCGCCACGGACATTTTCCGGTCATGACCTGCTGCTTTGCATGGTTACGGCCTGCCGCCGTAAAAAGCGCACGACGAAGAACTGGAGGGCAGGCCTGGGGAGCCTTCAGAGTATCGCCGTTTCCAAAAAGAGCGGCCCAGAAACGCAGTTTTTGCCGTGTGAAGGGCTTTTTCAGTGTTCCCGGAGTCTGGGATCAAGCATGTCCCGCAGGCTTTCGCCGAGAAGGTTGTACCCCAGCACCGTGATGAGAATGGCAAGCCCCGGATACAAAGAAAGCCATGGTGCTATTTCCAGCGTGTTCTTGCCGTCCATGAGCATGTTGCCCCAGCTTGCGTCCGGAGGCTGAACGCCGAGACCGAGAAAGCTGAGGGAGGATTCCACCAGAATGGCCCCGGCCACTCCGAGCGTGGCCGACACGAGCACGGGGGCGAGAGCGTTGGGCAGAATGTGCACGAAAAGCAGGCGGGGCGTGGAAGCTCCGGCCAGCTTTGAGGCGGCTATGAAGTCGCGTTCCCTGAGGGAAAGAGTTTCGGCTCTCACAAGGCGGGCCACGCCCATCCACGACGTGAGTCCTATGACCACCATGATGTTGGTGAGACTTGGTTCCAGAAAGGCAATGACGGCGAGAATGAGAAAGAACGAGGGAAAGCAGAGCATCACGTCCACGCCGCGCATGATGAGTTCGTCCGTCCATCCGCCGAAATAGCCGGAAGCCAGCCCCAGCACTATGCCTATGGCCGTGGATATGCCCACGGCCACGAATCCCACCCAGAGTGACACGCGCGCCCCGTAGAGCAGACGGGAGAAAACGTCGCGGCCGAGTTCATCGGTTCCGAGCAGATGTTCGGCAGAGGGCGGCATGAGAATCTGATCGAGATTCAGGGCGGCCGGATCGAATGGCGCTATCCACGGAGCAAGCAGGGCAAGAACGCTCATGAAAAGCACTATGGCAAGTCCCGTGAGGAACATTCCGTGTCGTTTCAGGCTGATGCTCATGATCTGCCCTCCTGCTTCGAAGCGGATCGTATGCGGGGATCAGCCAGGCCGTATCCCGCGTCGGCCAGCATGTTTCCGAGCAGGGTGAGCACGGCCCCGAGCACGAGATTGCCCATGATGAGCGGATAGTCGCGGGCCATGACGGCCGTGTAGAAAAGCTGACCGAGGCCGGGCAGGGCGAATATGGTTTCAATGATCACGCTGCCGCCTATGAGACCGGGCACCGAAAGTCCGAGCATGGTGATGACGGGAAGAAGCGCGTTGCGCAGGGCATGACGCCCTATGACGAGACGCGGCGGAAGTCCCTTGGCACGGGCCGTGGTCATGTAGTCCTGGCGCAGAACCTCCAGCATGGAGGAACGCAGAAAGCGGGAAGTGCCGGCAATGCTTCCCACCAGCCCCACGAGTATGGGCAGAGTGAGATGCCGCGCTATGTCGAGCGCCTTTCCCAGAGGCGAAAGCTGCGCGTAGTCCAGAGACGTGAGGCCGGAAAGGGGAAGCCAGCCGAGGTCTATGCCGAAATAGAGCATGAGCAGCATGGCCAGCCAGAAACTCGGCATGGCAAAGCCGAGAAACACCAGCACGGTGAGCGCCCGGTCGAGCACGGAACCGCGCCGTACCGCCGACACTATGCCTATGGGTATGGATATGAGCAGGGTGAGCAGAAGGGAAATGACGTTCATGCCCACGGTAAGGGGCAGACGCTCCATGATTTTTTCCATGACGGGACGGGCGTCGCTGGAAAGCGATATGCCGAAGTCGAGTCTGACGAGGCGGCTCAGCCAGTCGACGTACTGTTCCCAAAGGGGTCTGTCCAGTCCGTAGAGGGCGTTGAGCCTTTCGCGCACCATGTCGCCCGCAAGGGGGTTGAGGCTGGTCTGCATGTCTGTGGGCGTTCCGGGCGCAAGGTGTATGACGAAAAAGCTTACCAGCGTGATTCCCCAGAGCACCAGCAGCATCCAGAGCGTTTTGCGCAGCGCCCGAACGCCAAGTGCCCGCCAGCGCGAGGCGGCGTTGCCGCCGCAATTGGGAGCGTCTTTCATAGTCCTCCGTTCCCGGAAGAGCGGGATTCTTTAGGGGGAATCCGGGCGGAACCTTCGCAACGAGCGTGCGCCCGGGAAAAATTCCGCCGGAAAGGCCGCGGCATGACGGCGCAGCCCGATTTTCCCGTTTGAGGGTCAGGCTCCGGGCTGCATGGTTCCCTGGCTGATGTCGTGCCGCATCCATTCGGCCACGGCTTCGGCCTCCTTCTGCCAGCTTGCGGGAGCGAGGCGCAGATTGAGAAACTGCCTGAACATTTCATCCAGCATGTCCAGCGCCTGGTCAATGAGATACATTTTTTCCAGAAAGAGCGCGTCTGGATCTTCGGAGGCGTCTTCCTTGGCGATGGGGGGCGTGCGCAGGGAATTGATGCTGAAATCCTCGGCCTTGAGGGTGACCTGCCAGTCCATGCCGTCTTTTTCCAGCCGCACGAGGGCGCGCACCACCTGCTTGCCGGTGAGCAGGCCGAGTCTTGCTTCGCGCAGGGGAGAGAACGAACCCACAACGGTGGCGGTTTCCTGGTTTTCTCCCTCGCCGCCGCGCACCACTATGCGCTGCTCCATGGCCACGGTAAAGGGTTCTCCGGCGCGTTCCGCCGTTTCCATGCGGAAAACGTTGCCCGTTTCACTGCGGAACCACAGCCAGGTAAGAAATTCCTGTCCCAGAATGAGGTCGGTGTTTTCTCCAATGTAACCGATGTCTGCCATGTTCGATGCCTTTTGTTAAATGAAGTGCGTGGATTCCACGGCGTCGAGCTTGTCGGCGCACTGTTCACCGAGCATGGAGAGCGCCAGCGCGCAGGGAACGAGCTGTTCCAGGCGCAGGTCGAAGCTGCGGGTGAAAAGTTCAAGGAACAGTTCAATCATTTTCGTCTGCGTGGAGGCAAAGTACACGCGCCCGGTGCGGGTGTTCCATATGACCTGAAATTCCGCAGGAATGGGGAGAAAGCGTCCCATGAGGCGCAGTTTGACCTGCTCGCCTATTTCCTTTTTGCGGTCTCTTGGAATGAACTTCTTGCCGAGTTCCTTGATTCTGGCCTCTTCTTCGCGAAGGGCTATGCGCGTGTGCTTGCGCAGTACGGCCGGGGGAATGCGCCGGGTGTCGAGACGGAGGGAAAAGGTCAGATAGTCGGCCTTTTCCGGCGGGCTCATTTTCCATTCCGTGTCGAGCATGTCGTCGAAATTGGTCCAGCCGAAGGCGCGTTCCTCAGCAATGTCGTCAATGTCCATGAAGGCGAACTGACGGAGCTTTTCGGGAATGGCGGACCACAGTTCGGCGGGAACGTCGTCAATGATGCGAAAGCGCGTGAAGCTGGTGCTGGCTTTGAGAAAACTCATGGATTCCTTCCTTTTGGAGCGGCGCGTCTTTTTTCATGCCGTTTAGGCCGCGTCGCCGGAGTCTGCTTGGGCGCGTTGCCTGTGCGGAACGCGCCTTGCCCGCCTGCCGCGCATGACGGAGCGGACGTTTTTTCGCAGGCCGGGCAATGGTACGTCAAGCGGCCGGGACGCGCAAGCGGCCCGGCGTGGTGCCCCGGGGTGAAGCAGAAAAGTCGAAGGGGGTTCTATTTCGCTGCTTCTCCGTGCGCATGATCGGCCGAGGCGGGATACTCGTTGAGCGGGCAGTGTTCCTCTTCGCAGCAGGTGCAGTGGGAACCGTGGTCCAGGCTGTCTATGATGCCGCATCCCTGCACGTGGTCGCCGGTGCAGGCATGGCGCAGGGCTTCCAAATGCTTTTTAAGGTGCTGAAGAGAGGCAATTTGACTTTCTACGTCGGCAATGTGCTTGTCCACAAGATCGTTGACCCAGGCGCAGCTGACCGTGGGATTATCCTTGAAGGCGAGAAGCTTTCGTATTTCGGCCAGATTCATGCCGTGAAGGCGGCACCGCCGGATGAAATGGAGGCGTTCGACGTCGCCTTCGCTGTAAAGGCGGTAGTTCGAGTTCGTGCGCTCGGGCGGCGGCAGCAGCCCTTCCTTTTCATAATAGCGTATGGTGACTACCTGACAGCCGGAAAGTTTGGCCAGTTCTCCGATTTTCAGAGGCATGCGGTACTCCTTCTCGAACGTTCCGAGGCTTTTCATGGTAAGTCAGACGGCATGAGAGTCAAGCATTGTTTTTCTTGTTAGTTGAAATAACAGGAATTTCCCCTTTTTTCTGTTTTTTGACAAAGATTTTCAAATTTTTTGTCGAAAAGCATTGACTCTATAGCTGCTATAGACACTACCTTGTTTTCAACAAGGAGAAACAACCATGAAAGGCAACGACATATGCTCTTCCTCCGGTCAGGCCAGCTGTGCCTGCGCCGGTTTTTCACTTAAAATATATTCTCCGGAGATGCACGAAGCGGAGCGCTCTCATGATCATGAGGGGCATGAGCATCATGACCACCACGACCATGCCGGTCATGAGCATCACGGCTGCTGCTGCGGTCACGATCACGAAGCGCCGCAGCCCGTGGACGACGCTCTGGTCGCACGTGCTTCGGACACGACGGCCGTGTACCTCATCAAAAACATGGACTGCCCCATGGAGGAAGCACTCATACGCAAGAGGCTTGCTTCCGTGGAGGGGATTACCGGGCTTGAGTTCAATCTCATGCAGCGCGTGCTTACCGTGCATCATGGGCTTGCTTCCACCAAAACCATAGAGGAGGCCCTTGCCTCCATAGACATGATTCCAGAACCCGTGGGCGAAAGGCAAAGCTCCGCTTCCCGCACGGTGGAATCGCCCCGCATTCCGTGGAAGCGGCTTGCGATGGCCGGGCTTTTCGCAGCTCTTTCCGAAGCCATGGAATTCGCTCTGGAATGGGGAGTCTTTTCCCGTCCGGCCGAGGGCTTTTCCCTGATTTCGTCTCTGCCGCTTCTTTTTGCCGTGGCGGCTATTCTGCTCGGCGGACTCGGCACCTACCGCAAGGGCTGGCTGGCGGTGTCCAACTTCAACCTCAACATCAATGCCCTCATGTCCGTGGCCGTAACCGGCGCCGTTATCATAGGGCAGTATCCGGAAGCGGCCATGGTCATGGTGCTGTTCAACGTGTCCGAGGCCATTGAGGCCAGGGCGCTGGATCGGGCGCGCAACGCCATTAGCAAACTGCTTGCCCTTTCGCCCGAAAAGGCCACGGTTCTTCAGGCGGACGGCTCCTGGGTGGAGCGCAACATTCGCGAAGTGCCCATGGGCAGCCGCGTGAGGGTGCGCCCCGGCGAAAGAATTGCGCTGGACGGCGTGGTGCTTTCCGGTCATTCCGCCGTGGATCAGGCCCCCATTACGGGGGAAAGCATTCCCGTGGAAAAAAGCGAAGGCGACACCGTGTTTGCCGGAACCATCAATACGTCCGGCTCGCTGGAATTCGAGGTGACGGCGGCTGCTTCGAACACCACGCTTGCCCGCATCATTCATGCCGTGGAAGAAGCGCAGGGGCGTCGCGCTCCCATGCAGCGCTTTGTGGACAGCTTTGCCAGATGGTACACTCCCGCCGTGTTCCTGCTTGCCGTTGTCACGGCCGTAGTTCCGCCGCTCTTCATGGGGCGCGGCTGGCTTGACAGCGTGTACACCGGCCTTGTGTTTCTCGTCATCGGCTGCCCCTGTGCGCTGGTGATATCCACTCCCGTGAGCATTGTGAGCGGCATGGCGGCCGCCACGAGAAGCGGCATTCTCGTCAAGGGCGGAATGTTCCTGGAACAGGGACGCCTCCTGCGCTGCCTTGCCCTCGACAAGACGGGCACGCTGACCTGCGGCAAGCCCAGGCTGACGGACATGAAGGCCGTGGACGGACAGGGCGTGCAGGAAGATCTGCTTCTTGCGGCCAGTCTTGCGGCCCGGTCGGATCATCCGGTGTCTCTGGCCGTGGCGGAAAAGGCGGGTGAAGAAAACTTGAACCTGCTTGACGTGGACGACTTTGAGGCCGTTGCCGGACAGGGCGTGCGCGGCATCATGAACGGAGAGCGCTTCAGCCTTGGCAGCATGCGCATGATGAAGCTTTCCGGCTTGTCTTCCGACAAGGTGGAACAGGTTGCGGCATCTCTTGAAGAGCAGGGAAAAACGGTGGTGGCCCTGGCGGATGAAAAGGCCGTGCGCGCGCTCTTTGCCGTGGCCGACACCATTCGGGAAAGCAGCCGTGAGGCCGTGCGCGAACTTGGAAAGCTTGGTGTACACACCGTCATGCTCACGGGCGACAACGAAAAGGTGGCCCACGTCATTGCCTCCCAGGCGGGCGTGGATGATTTTCGCGGCAACCTTCTGCCTGAAGACAAGCTGAACGCCGTTGAGGAACTTTCGAAGCAGTGGGGCAAGGTTGGCATGGCCGGCGACGGCATCAACGACGCTCCGGCCCTGGCCAGAGCGGACATAGGCTTCGCCATGGCCGGAAGCGGCACCGACACCGCCATGGAAACCGCCGACGTGGCCCTCATGGACGACGATTTGCGCAAGATTCCCAGATTCATCCGTCTTTCCCGCGCAACGTACGCCATTCTCGTGCAGAACATTGCTCTGGCCCTTGCCGTAAAGGCGCTGTTCTTCCTTCTGGCCTTTACCGGAAATGCCACCATGTGGATGGCCGTGTTTGCCGATGTGGGCACCGCGCTCATTGTGGTTGCCAACGGCCTGAGGGCTGCAAGAACCAGAGCCTGACGCCGTAGCGGGACGACTGTTTCCTCCCCATGAAAGCTTCCCCGCAGACCGCTCCTTCGGCGCGTTTGCGGGGAAGCTTTTTGTCCCCTTTGCCGGAAGCGGAAAGTTTTTTTCCGAAGCTGCCGCCCCAAAAATCGACTTCCCCTTGACGAAGGGCAGAGAAAGTCGTATTTGCTCATTTGAGCATAATTTTTATGAACCATGCCGTGTCCGGTTTTGCGTCGGCTTTGCGGTATTTTCCTTTGGACCGCCGGGGCGGCGTCTCATTCCCCAAAGCCGGATCATGGATATTCAAAAGGAGTTTTATCATGTCCGAATCTGTTCTTGTCGTAGTTCCTTCCAACGCTCCTGCCGGGCTCGATGCCGTTCCCAGCGCCCATTTCGGTCATTGTGATGCCTATACTCTGGCCCGCATTCAGGATGGGCGCATTCTTGACGTAAGCATAGAGTACAACGAAGGGCATGAGCATGGCGGATGCATTGTTCCCGTACAGGCTCTCTCAGCCAAGGGAGTAAAGGTTCTCATTGCCGGGGGCATGGGAATGGGACCTTTGAATGCCATGCATCAGATGGGAATGCAGGTTTTTTATGCAACGGGCTTTTTAAGCGTGAAAGAAGTGCTTCAGGCTTATATTGACGGCAGGCTTCAGGAGTTCGGGGCCGTCAACCTGTGCAGAGGCGGATGCGGGCATCACGCCTGATGCCTGCAGGCATTGCGGTTGAATTTGTCTTTTTGGAAACAAGGTCTCGGAGAAGTCGAAGCTTTTTCGAGGCCTTGTTGTATGTTCCGAATGGAACTGCCGTGAGAGAGTTCCTGTTGTTTACGTCGGGATTCAGCTCCTGCCTGTTGAGACAACAGTGTCAGCACCTTGATAAAAAGAAAGGTCAACGGCGTCATACCTTGCGGACCTGGAAGGAATTTCTGTGGAAGACAATGTTTTTTTTGTTTCATTCTTTTTACAATTGCATGAACATATGGACGTAAGCAGGAAAAAAGTATAAATTGAGGCAAAAGAAAGGCATGATATGCGTATCTGGCTGATAATGCAGCGGAAGGCTCGTCATGTGATAAAAATGACTTTTGCCAAGGTTTGTTTGTGCGGCAGCCCATGCCGTGTGTTCAATGCGCGGAATTTTCCGCTTTGTTCTGGAAAGCGGCGAACGCCGTAAAAGCTTTTTCCAAGGTTCTGTGAGGTCGTCATGAAAGTAAGCAAGGTCGTTCTTCCTGTCGCCGGATGGGGTACCCGTTCTCTTCCCGCCAGCAAGAACATTCCCAAGGAAATGCTGCCCATCTATAACAAGCCGGTTATCCAGTACGTTGTGGAAGAGGCCGTGCGTGCTGGCGTTCAGGAAGTCATTTTTGTGACGAATCGCCATAAGAGCGTGGTGGAGGATCACTTCGACCGCAACATAGAGCTGGAAGAGCTTTTGGCCGAGGCCGGCAAGATAGATCAGCTCAAGGCCGTGCAGGAAGCCGCCAGCATGGTGGACGTCATGGCCGTACGTCAGAAGCAGCAGCTCGGCCTTGGCCATGCTGTGGGCTGCGCGAGATATATGGTGCAGGAAGATTACTTTGCCGTCATGGTGGGCGATGATTTCATGGTGGGTGACAACGCCGGCCTCGTGCAGCTCGTGCAGGCGGCGGAAAAGTACAACATGCCTACCATAGGCGTGATGGAAGTTCCTGCCGACAAGATAGACAAGTATGGCATGGTTGCCGGTGAAGAAGTGGAGGAGGGCATATACCGGATTACCGACATGGTGGAAAAGCCCGCCGTAGGATCCATGAATTCTCGTCTTGCCATTGTGGGCCGCTATGTTCTGCCCCGTGAGATTTTTGACTACATTGCCCAGGTCAAGCCCGGAAAGGGTGGAGAAATTCAGCTTACCGACGCTCTTGCCAATTACATGAAAGATAAGGGCATGCTGGCCGTGAAGATGAAGGGCCGTCGCTTCGACGCCGGCGACTGGGTGGATTATCTGACCGCAGGAATTTATTTCGGCCTTCAGGACAAGAAGCTGCAGGAACCTCTGCGCGAGGCGCTGAAGAAACTGCTCGCTCAGTAATCGGTCTTTTTGTATGGAGCATGCAAGGGTGCGCACGACAAAGAAGTGTCGGCGCGCCCTTTTTTTGTGCGGCCGGGCTGAGCGCGCGGCGGAGAGTGCAGACGTTTTTTGCGGCCGGGCGCGGAGTGTTTGTGGGAAATGCCGGCAGGATGAGGCGGGGTTCGGCCGTGCGCCAGAATTTTTGTGTGTGAAAGATTGCGGGCGAAAAGGGGCTTGCCGGAGAAGTTGTTTTCTGCGTTTTCTTTGAGGGTGAACCGCAGAGGAGCTGACGTTGATTGCTTGAAAAAGCGCAGTGCGCGCTGAACGGGATTGCCGTTCGCGCTTTCGCCTGCCCGAAGAGAGCGGCGTTGCGGGAAAGGATCGGCAGGCTGGCGTCTTGTCTTTTTTTTGTCCGGGACTACGGTACGCCCTCATGATAAGGAGGCCACCATGCTTGAGTTTACGCGGGAAGGAATGCTGAATCTGACGAAATTTCTGGTGGGCATACGCAGTGTGTCACATACGCCCGGCGAAAACGAGGCGGCGGATGCCATTTATGAGCTTTTGTCCGAGGAAGCGTATTTTCAGCATCATCCGGATTTTCTGCGTTTTCTTTCCGTGGAAGAAGGCGGTCTGCAAAGACGCGCCGTGCTGGCCTTCGTTCAGGCAAAAAAGCCCTGCGCCCGTACCGTTCTTTTGAACGGTCATTTCGACGTGGTGGATACGGACGTATGCGGCGATCTGGCCGATCTGGCCTTTGATGCCGACGCCTACACGGCGGCAATTTCGGAACGGGACATTCCCGACGACGCCCGTGAGGATCTTTTGTCGGGCAACTGGCTTTTCGGCCGCGGAGTCATGGACATGAAGGCGGGGCTGGCCATCCACATGTGCTATCTTGCGCACATGGCCCGGCATCGTGAAAAACTCGGGGTGAATCTTCTTTTTCTGGCGGTTCCCGACGAGGAAGGCAGTTCCACGGGAATGCGCGGTTCGCTTACGGGACTTTGCGCTTTCGTCAGGGAGCACGGGCTAGATCTTGTGGCGGCCCTTTCGGGCGAACCTGCGTTCTGGACTTCAAAGACCACGAGCGAAAGCCGTCCTCACCGCATTCTGTTCACCGGCACCACGGGCAAAATCATGCCTTTGTTTTTCTGCGTGGGGCGCGAGGCACACGTTGGCTATTCCTTCGACGGCGTGAATGCCGCGACTCTGGCAGCCAGAGTAGTGTGCCTTATGGACTGCTGCCCCGACCTTATGGACGGTTCGGGAGAAGATACGCTGACGCCTCCGGTCTGCCTCAAGCTCAAGGATCTGCGGGACACCTATTCCGTTACGCTGCCGGAACGGGCGGTAGCCTATTTCAACGTGCTTTCCGTGAGCAGAAGCCCTCTGGACATGCTTGAGGTGTGCTGCGGCGTGGCCCGTCGCGCGCTGGATGAAACTCTTGCCGGCATCAGAGGGGCAGGGCGTCGTTTTCAGCTTCTGGCAAAGCGCACGGATACTCCCGTGCCGGCCTGGGAGCCGCGCGTGTTCACCGTGCAGGAGCTCACACAGATTCTTGCCGGAGAGAAGAGCGAGGAAGATGCAAAGGCGCTTCTTCGAGACTTTGCCGAATCACTGCCTGCCGACATGGACGAGCGGGAAAAGGGGCTGGCCGTGCTCGACCATCTGGTGTCGCTGGTCAACCTCAAGGGGCCTGCCATCGTGGTGGGCTTTTTGCCGCCGTACTATCCCCAGCGGCTCAATCTTCGGGCCACGGAAAAGGAGCGGCGTCTGCGTTCCATCATGGAAGGCGTCTGCGTCGATCTTGAAAAGAGCGTGGGCAATGTCGGGCTTGTGGAGTGCTTCAGCGGCATCATGGACCTGAGCTACATGGGCTTTCAGGGCGAGCCCGGAGAACTGAAGACTCTGGCGGACAACATGCCCGGCTGGGGAACGGTGTTTTCCCTGGCCATGGACGATCTTTTGTCGCTGGACGTTCCCATTGCCTCCGCCGGGCCTTCGGGAAAGGACGCCCATAAGGACACGGAACGCCTAGAGCTTCGGTATTCCTTTGAAACGGCGCCCCGAATGCTGGAGCGCATTGTGCGGGAACTTGGCGTCAGCTCCTGTGAAAGTTCCGCCACACCCGCTGCTGAAAATCCGTCCACCAGTTTTTGAGAGGGCGTCCCATTTTGCGCACGTAGCGGTAGTAGTAATAGAGCCTGTCGGCAAAGGTCACGTCCATGTTGAAAAGAATGGGACGGCCCAAGTCGTTTACGGCTTTTCTTTCCGCAATGGGCGTCATGCCGGGGCATCCGGTCATGTCTGCGCGAAAGTCGTCCCGCAGGTTCAGTTCGCGGCCGATGACGTCGAGGTCGAAGGCGTACCAGGGCCAGTTGTGATGGATCTTGCGTCTGCGCAGCGGCTGGGCGTCGTGTTTGGGAGGTTCCCACACGTAGTAGTTGTCGGTTTTGGCCCTGGCTATGAGGTCGAACTGAAGGTTGTGGGCCTCTTCCGCGCCGTTCATGCGGTTGATGACGATGTACCGCGTTTTGGGATTCTTCAGCAGAAGCAGCGTATGAAAGGCCGAGCCTATGCAGCCCATGACGACTTCGGCGGATCCCATGATTTGTGCCTGCTCCGCAACGGAATGATTTTCCGGATGCACTATGAGCCAGCCGCGGGAAGCAAGCATGGCTTCCAGCTCCCTCTCGTTGGTGAAGACGATGTTGTCGGAATCCACGTTGGAGCGGGAAAGCCAGACTTTTTTCCCTTTCTGCACCTTTTCTTCGCAAACGGCAAAGGCGTCCACCTGTTCCTGCGTGAGCCATACGTCGCACATCAGCCCGGGAACGGGGAAAAGAATGTCCCGGAACAGCGTAGGCTCATTGACGAATTCGTAGCCGTTTCTGTTGCACTGGGTAAGTTCGAGCAGGCTCTTTTGCCAGAGGCGCAGGGCCTCGGCCGAACCGTTGCGCCACACGATGCGCCTTTCGGGATGCTGCCGGAAGGCGTAGAGGTTCTGCATGGATTCAATGAGAAAATGCCCGTAGTGTGTTTGGAAGATTCCGCCCCACACGCACGGCTCCTCCACGGTGCGCACCGGAGCGGCAAAGGGAGCCTGTCGGCCGTACTGGCGCCCCCGGCGGCACATGTGCGCCAGGGCTACCGGCTTTCCTTCGCACCATGCGCCTGAAAAACCGTACTTTTCGGGGAGTACCACCACGTTATGAAGAAGAACCGGCTGAAGAGCCACGGGCCGGAAGTTTTTTGAGCCTGACATGAATACCTTCTGCGCGCTGAAAAGCGTTGCTGGTTTTGTGAATCCGTGCAAAATCGTTGTGCCGCATTCAGCATACGACGGTTCTTCAGAGGCGTCCATGCCTTTTCCCATGCCGGAAAAAGCCTTTTTTCAAAAGATGCTCCCGCAGTCTTTGTGCGGCTCTTCCCTTGAAGTCGATTCGGGCATGTCTTATACTTTTCCCCTCAGTTCTTCCTTTTTTCGCCCGACGGGCTTGGAGTATTCATGTTTGAACTTGAATTCAACGGCAAACCGTACATCAAGGCCGACAACGCTCAGCCTCTTTTCTTCATAGCCGGGCCGTGCGCCATAGAAAGCCGCGCCCATGCTCTGGAAGTTTCCGCCGCGCTCAAGGAAATATTTGCGGCGGCGGGTATTCCCTTTGTGTACAAGTCCAGCTTCGACAAGGCCAACCGCAGTTCCGGCGTGGGTTTTCGCGGCGTGGGCATGAAGGAAGGTCTGTCCATTCTGGCCGAAGTGCGCGAAAGCCGGAACATTCCCGTGCTTACCGACATTCATGTCGCCGAACAGGCCGCGCCCGTGGCCGAAGTGGTGGATTATCTTCAGACCCCCGCGTTCCTCTGCCGCCAGACCGATCTCATTCTGGCGGCTGCTTCCACCATGAAGCCGGTCAATATTAAAAAAGGTCAGTTCCTCGCGCCGTGGGAAATGGAAAACGTGCTCAAAAAGGCCCGCTCCACGGGCAACGAGCGTATTACCCTCTGCGAACGGGGCACCACTTTCGGGTACGGAAATCTGGTGGTAGATATGCGCGGCCTTGAAATCATGAAGAAGTTTGCGCCGGTGGTGTTCGACGCCACGCATTCCGTGCAGCTTCCCGGCGCTCAGGGCTCGTGCAGCGGCGGACAGCGGGAATTTGTGCCCACTCTGGCCCGGGCGGCTGCGGCCGTGGGGGTGGCGGGCATTTTCATGGAAGTGCATCCCGACCCGGACAAGGCTCCCTGCGACGGTCCGAACATGCTGGCCATAAAGGATCTGCCCAAATTCCTGTCCCTTATTAAGGCCTTTGACGCCGTTGCCAAGGAGAAGTGCGCATGAGCATCATAGCCGTCATACCTTCCCGATACGCGTCCACGCGTCTGCCGGGCAAGCCTCTGGTTGACATTTGCGGAAAGACCATGGTGCAGCGCGTGTATGAACGAGTGCGCCGGGTAAAGCTTTTCGACGAGGTGCTGGTGGCCACGGACGATGAGCGCATCATGAGCGCTGTGGATTCCTTCGGCGGCAGAGCCTGCATGACCAGCACAGACTGCCCCTCCGGTTCCGACAGACTCATTGAAGTGGCAAAGGCTCATCCAGCCGATATTTATGTGAACGTGCAGGGTGACGAGCCGCTGGTGGAACCGGATTCCATTGAAAAGCTGGCGCGCGCCATGCTGGAAGACTCTTCGCTGCAAATGGGAACGCTCTGCTATCCCATAAGCGCGGAGCAGGCGCAGAACCCCAATCTCGTCAAGGTCGTTCGCGCCCACAACGGCAACGCGTTGTATTTCAGCCGCAGTCCCATTCCGTTTCCGCGATCCGGAGGCATCACTCCCGAGTATTTCGGGCATCTCGGCATGTACGCCTACCGCCGGGAATTTCTCATAAACTTCGGTTCCCTGCCGTATTCTCCGCTGGAAAATACGGAAAAGCTGGAGCAGCTTCGCGTGCTTCAGGCGGGCATAGCCATCCGCGTGCTTGAAGTGAAGGCCGTGGGACCCGGCGTGGACACTCCGGAAGACCTGGAAGAAGTTCGCCGCATCATTGGAGAAAAAGGCGAGTGAGCACCATGAAGTATCTTGACGAAGCAAGGCAGGTGCTGCGCGATGAGGCGCAGGCGCTCTGCATTCTGGCCGACAGCCTGGGAGAAACGTTTGAAAAAACGGTGGACTGCCTCCTCGGCATCAAGGGAAGAATAGCCGTCACCGGCATGGGCAAAAGCGGCCATGTGGCGCGCAAGATAGCGGCTACGCTTGCGTCCACGGGCTCGCCGGCCTATTTCATTCATCCTGCCGAAGCCAGTCACGGAGATCTCGGCATGATGACGCCGGAAGATGCCGTGATTGCCATTTCCAATTCCGGCAACACCTCGGAGCTGACGGACATCGTTCTTTATGCCTCGCAGAACAATATGCCCCTCGTGGCCATTACCAAAAACGCCGACAGCTTTCTCGGCAAGCACTGCGACCATCTTCTCCTTCAGCCTCAGCTTCATGAAGCCTGTCCGCTGGACTGCGCCCCCACCACAAGCACCACGGTGCAGATGGCCCTGGGGGATGCTCTTGCCATGTGTCTGCTTACGGCGCGCGGTTTCCGCAAGGAAGACTTCCGGCGTTTTCATCCCGGAGGTTCTCTGGGGCACAGGCTTTCGCTTGTGCGTGACCTCATGCATACGGGAGACTCCGTGCCTCTCGTGTCTTTGAACGCGCCCATGATGGACGTGCTTGCCGAAATGACGCGAAAGGGCTTCGGCTGCGTGGGCGTCATGGAAGGGGAAAAACTTGTTGGCATCATTACCGACGGCGACCTGCGCCGTCACATGGGGCCGAACATTCTTGAAAGCACGGCCTGCGAACTTATGACCAGAAATCCCGTGTGCGTCGGTGCCGACGCGCTGAGTGCCAAGGCACAGGGCATCATGGAAGAGAGGAAGATCACCTGCGTGTTCGTGGTGGACGATGAGCACAGGCCGCTCGGCGTTCTGAGCATGCACGACATTTTGTAAAATCTCGCTGTAAAGCATAGGAAAAGCGGGAAGCCTGTTCACGGAGCTCCCCGCAAACTTTTTGGAGAAGACTTCTCTTTTTGGGCGTGCTATCGCCGGGTATTGGTGATTTTTACAGTTGCAGAAAGGCTCCGCTCTTTTCTTGAAGGAAGAGAACGGAGCCTTTCTGACTTACTTGCCTGAAAAGAGACGCGAATGACTTTATTTGCGGCCGGCTTTTGCCTGCTTCTCCAGTTCTGCAAGATCGTAGGGCGTGGACTGATAGACAAAATAGTTGAGCCAGTTGGCGTAGAGCAGATGGGCATGGGCGCGCCAGGTCATGCGGGGAGGCTGGCTGGGATCGTCGTTTGGATAGTAATTTTCGGGGATCTCGGGATTTATTCCGGCGGCAAGGTCACGAGTGTATTCCTTGTGCAGTGTGTCGGCGTCGTATTCGGAATGTCCGGTAATAAAAATCTGTTTGCCGTTGTCCGTAGAAATGGCATACAGCCCCGCCACGGGAGAAGAGGCGAGTATTTTCAGTTCGGGCTGCTTTTCCACGTCGGCCCTGTCCACGGTGGTGTTACGGGAATGGGGCACCATGAACACGTCATCGAAGCCCCGGAAGAGAATGGAACCGGCATGATCCACATGATGGGGATAGATGCCGGAAATTTTTTTGGGCAGAAGCCTTTTCTGAATGCCGTAGTGGTAGTAGAGGCCTGCCTGAGCGCCCCAGCAGATGTGGAAGGTGCTGTGCACGTGACTCTTGCTCCATTCCATGATGTCGCAAAGCTCGTTCCAGTATTCCACTTTCTCAAAGGGCATGAGTTCCACGGGCGCGCCGGTGATGATCATGCCGTCGTAGTAGTTGCCGCGCACTTCTTCGAAGGTTTTATAGAAGGACAGCAGATGACTGCGCGGCGTGTTTTTGGACTCATGACTGGAAGTGTGGATAAGTTCAAGTTCCACTTGAAGGGGAGTGTTGCCCAGCAGACGGGAAAGCTGCGTCTCTGTTGCTATCTTGGTAGGCATGAGGTTGAGCAGCAGTATTTTCAGCGGACGGATATCCTGCGTGACGGCGCGCGTTTCGGTAATGACGAATATGTTTTCGTTGTTGAGCGTTTTTACGGCAGGAAGTTCATTGGGAATTTTGATGGGCATGGCATCCTCCCGGATGATGGACGGAATGGTTCGGGAAGCCGGAACCTGTAAGGAAGGGCCTTCCGGATATCCGGAAGGCCCGCAAAATCAGCGATTGGCTTCCAGAGCCTGATCGATGTCGGCAATGAGGTCTTCAGCGTTCTCTATGCCGCAGGAGAAGCGTACGAGTTCGGGCAGAATGCCGCAGTTGCGCAGTTCTTCGTCGTTCATCTGGCGATGGGTGGCGCTTGCAGGATGCAGACAGCAGGTACGGGCGTCGGCCACATGGGTTTCAATGGCGGCAATGCGCAGGTGCTTCATGAAGTTTTCAGCCGCCTTGCGGCCGCCCTTCACGCCAAAGCTCACCACGCCGCAGGAGCCGTTGGGAAGGTACTTCTGGGCAAGTTCATAGTACTTGTCGCCGGGCAGACCGGGGTAGCGTACCCAGTCCACAAGATCGCTCTGGCTGAGGTATTTGGCCACGGCCAGACCGTTTTCACAGTGACGGGCCATGCGTACATGCAGGCTTTCCAGGCCAAGATTCAGCAAAAAGGCGTTCTGCGGAGCCTGAATGGCGCCGAAGTCGCGCATGAGCTGCGCCGTGGCCTTGGTGATGTATGCGGCGGCGTTGCCGAATTTGGTCACGTAGGTGATGCCGTGGTAGCTTTCGTCGGGAGTGCAGAGGCCGGGGAACTTTTCGGCATGGGCCATCCAGTCGAACTTGCCGGAATCCACGATGCAGCCGCCCACGGCCGCGCCGTGACCGTCCATGTACTTGGTGGTGGAGTGCACGACGATGTCGGCGCCCCATTCAATGGGACGGCAGTTCACGGGCGTGGCAAAGGTGTTGTCCACGATAAGCGGAACGCCGTGGGCATGAGCCGCCTTGGCAAAGCGTTCTATGTCGAGCACCACAAGGGCGGGGTTGGCAATGGTTTCGCCGAAAACGGCCTTGGTGTTGGGGCGGAAAGCTGCGTTGAGCTCTTCGTCGGTGCAGTCGGGAGAAACGAAGGTGAACTCAATGCCCATGCGCTTCATGGTAACGGCAAACAGGTTGTAGGTGCCGCCGTAAATGGTGGAGGAGGCCACAACATGATCGCCGGCGCTCGCCAGGTTGAACACGCTGAAGAACGAGGCCGCCTGACCGGAGGAGGTAAGCATGGCGGCGGAGCCGCCTTCAAGCGCGGCTATTTTGGCGGCCACGTAGTCGTTGGTGGGATTCTGAAGACGAGTGTAGAAGTAGCCGCTTGCTTCAAGGTCGAACAGCTTGCCCATGTCTTCGCTGGTGTTGTACTTGAACGTGGTGCTCTGAATAATGGGAATCTGACGGGGTTCGCCGTTGCCGGGAGTGTAACCGCCCTGTACGCAGGTGGTCTCAATGTGCTTGTTCATGTGATATCCTTTTTTAAGGCGTAAGCCGTGTTTGCATTGCTGTTGTGCCGGTCGGACACAGGGGGTCGGGTCATGTCCGACGGAACCGGTGAACAAAAATGAAAAAGCCCGCGCTTGTCGCACGGGCTTTCTGCCGATATTGCTCAGGCATGAAAAAAGGCCGGTGCGACTGATGGTTCGCCCCTGCACATGCGCTCGTTGAGAATTTCGAGGAAGTATTCCATTTCATGCCTGCCTTTGATATAACTCTATATCTGGAAATCCTTATATTTGCGGCTTTCAAAAATGTCAAGCGGGGGAGAGAAGGCCGGAACGTTTTTCGCTTAGTTGTCTCTCGGGCTTTGTCTCCCAAGGAAAATACGACTTCTGCCGTCGGCATGGCCGTTGCGGAAGAGCGGAACGGGAAGAAAGTTTTTTTGTTCTGCGGCAGAAAATTCGTCGGAATTTTGCAGGAGACCGCGCGGAAGGGATTCCGCTTCGGGGGAGGAGAAGGTCGTCATGCTCGGAGAAAAGCGGCGGGAGCTTTTGCCGAATTTCTGTCGATATGGCAGGGCGGATTCTGAGGAATTGAAAAAGTAAAAAAGCGCCTTCGAACCTGTTTTCGGAAGGCGCTTTTTCATGGAAGGAAGAGTAAGTTGCCTGAGGCGAAAACAAGTTCTGGGCTGCGCAGACAAAGGTTGCGGCAGAGTTTTTTTACGCCTCGGGGGAGAAGCTAGGGAAGAGGATCGTATTCGTCTGCCGTAACGGGTTCGAGCCATTCATTGGAGGCGTTCACGCCCGGAACTTCCACGGCCAGATGCGAGAACCAGCTGTCTTTGGCCGCGCCGTGCCAGTGCTTGACGCCTGCGGGAATGATGACCACGTCGCCGGGGTGAAGTTCGCGGGCGCTCTTGCCCCATTCCTGATACCAGCCGCGTCCGGCCGTGCACAGCAGAATCTGTCCGCCGTTTCTGTCGGCATGGTGAATGTGCCAGTTGTTGCGGCAGCCCGGTTCGAAGGTCACGTTGCCTATGGCCACGCCTTCGGTCGAGAGCATGTTCAGATAGCTGTTGCCGGTAAAGTACTTGGCGTAGGCGGTGTTGGCCTCGCCGCGGGGAAAAAGATCGGTGATGGTGTTCATGGTATGCTCCTGAATGGGGTGTTTTGCCGTCTCAGGAAAAGCTTTGCGCAGCCGTTCGGGACTGCGGGAGTGGACGGAAAACGTTTTCGGCGAGAAGGTTTTGAAGGGCGTCATGTTTCTGTGCCTACGGAAAGGGGCTTTCCACAGGATAGACCTCAGAAGACCGGGTGCCATTCATTTTTTACAGATTAGCGCATGGGCCGGAGGGAAAATAGTGCGCATCCTCTTCATTTCTTGCCTGATCCTGCCGGACAATAAAGAAATGTGCTGCGGAAATGGGGGAATTCTAGAGCTTCTGTCCCGTGGTTTTGAAGTAGAGCGCAAAGCTTGCGAGGCCGAGAACCGTGGCTCCGGCAAGAATGACGGCCGCCACGAGAAAAATGCCCGTCATGCCAGAAGCGTCGTAGATGTGTCCGCCGAGGGCCGCGGCGGAACCTATGGAAAACTGTATGGCCGCTACGGAAAGGCCTCCGGCTATTTCCGCCTTGTCGGAGAGCGTGAGCGCTATCCAGGCCGTCCAGCCCACGCAGAGCATGCCGAACAGAAAGCCCCAGCAAAGAAGCATGGCCAGACTGAAAGGCACGACGTTCCGGCAGAAGAAGAGAAGAACGGCCAGAACCGTGAGCGCCACGTGCATTCCGGCCATGGTGAGCTTGAAGTTTCTGTTCAAAAGCACGCCTGCGGCAAAGGTGCCGAGCGTGTTAACGACGCCGTAGGCCAGAAGCATGACGGACAGGGATGATGGTGTCAGAGAAAGACCGTGTTCCAGATAGGGGCGCAGATAGGTGAACAGGGAGTGGTAGCCGCCGTAGGCGAACACCGTGGCGGCAATGCCGGCAAGCACCCAGCGCACCTTGAGCATGGAAATCATGCCGCGAAAGTCGTTGCCGGGCCGGGGAGGAATGGAGGGCAGGGTGACGTACTGCCAGGCGAAGGAAACGAGGCCGGGAACGGCGGAAAGCAGAAACACGTTGCGCCAGCCGAAATGCTCTTCCAGAATGCTGGCGAGAGGCAGGGAAATGATGGTGGCCACGGACACGCCGGAGTAGAGAATGCTGAGGGCGCGGGCAATGTCTCTGGGCGGAACGAGCTGAATGGTGACGGCGGAGGCCATGGACCAGAATCCGCCCACGCATATGCCGAGCAGTCCGCGGCCGAGAAGAAGCATGGCGTAGCTGGAAGCCGTGGCGACCAGCACGTTGGATGCGATGAGCAGGGCGGAAAGGATGAGCAGAATGCGTCGCCTGTCCGTATGGCGGGTGAGCGGCGCGAGCAGCAGACTGGTCAGCATGGCAAGCGCGCCTACGGCGGTGACGGTTTGCCCCGTCATGCCTTCGGAAATGGAAAGGCCCCGGGCTATGGGCGTGAGCAGGCTTACGGGAATGAACTCTGCGGAAATGAGACAGGTGACGCCCATGAACAGGGAAAATACCGCGGCCCAGCGGGCTTTGGCGGCGTGAGAGGGAGTGGTGACGGCTTCCATGAAAATGGCCTCACAGAAAAGTATCAAGGTGCCTGGAAAAAATTCCGCCCTGTCGGTCGATTCGCTGAAAAGTCGTTTCGACTGTCAACGGACATGAGCCTGGCGTGCGGGAAATTTGCGTTTTTCGGAAGATGCGGTTTCCAGAACCGTTGTCCGGGCAGAGGAAAAAGGCTTTCAAACCTGTGCGGGAGCGTGGTTCCGCAGAGATGACCGCGCCGCATGTTCGGTGAAGTCACGTGCGGGACCTGTGCAGCCTGCCGAGGGCGGAGGTGCGGAAGTTTCGGCGGCGGGAAAAGCCCGGGCGCTACTTCTGAACGGCAAGATGCTTTCGGAAAAAGCGGCCGAGTTCCTCAAAGTGAAAGCGGCCTTCCGGCATGTCTTCGTTCATGTGATACTGGGCGTGCGACATGCCTTCAAAGACGATGAGGTCGGCAGGCACTCCCGCCTCCCTCAGCTTGAGGTGCATGCGCACCGTGTTGCTGAGAAAAAGATCTCTGGTGCCGGAGGTGAGCAGCGTGGGAGGAAAGCCGTGAACGTCGCCGTTCACCGGGGAAAGATAGGGGTCTTCCATGTCGTGCTTTCCTGCATAGAGCTCGGCGGCTCCGGCAAGCCATCCGTCGTAGCTTACAAGCACGTTGTCCACGCCTTCGTTGGTGAAATAGCTGTCCCCTTTTTTGTTCATCTGTGCCCACGGCGTGCCGGCGGCCAGTGCTCCGGGAAGAGGCAGACTCTCGGCTTTGGCCCGGAGAGTCAGAATGAGCGTCATGGCGCCTCCCGTGGAAGTTCCGAAAACACCTATGCTTTGCGCTGGTGTCGCTTTCAGCATTTCCCGATATACGGCCATGGCGTCGTCGATGGCGGCGGGATACGGAAAGTCCGGAGCCATTCGGTAGTCCGCATAAACAACCTTGAATTTTCCCAGACCGGCCATGAGAACGGCTTCCTGCGTGCCGGCTTCGCCGGGACCCAGCACATAGCCGCCGCCGTGAAGATTAAGGAGAACCCGGCCGTCGTCTTTCATGTCGCGCGGCTCGAAAATGAGCACGGGCACCCCGGCCATGACGGAACGCTTCATGGTGACTCCCAGCTTTTCCCGAAGCGCTGGCAGTTCTTTCTTCTGCGCATCGGCTACGGCGGCAATCCAGTTCTTCCATTCTTCCACGGAGCGGGGCGGTCTGTTCCAGCCGTCGGGAATGCCTGTGCCGATCATGGCCTTCAATTCGGGACTTACGGTGTCTGGTACGGGGAAGGCGCATTCCCTTCCCTCAGCGGGAAGGGCAAACGCGAATGCAAGAAGGAAGGAAATGATGCCTCGATAAAAATGACTCATGCCGGCTCCGTGTTGACTGTCATACAGGCGGATGAAAGGATGACGTATTGGTTATAGAAAAAACATTATTCCATAGCAAATACTTATATAAAATACAATACAATGCTTTACAGGCATAAAAATAGCCGGTAATTTTTTAACGACGGTTTTTGGAACATCCATCAGAGCATGGAAATTTGTTCACAGTTCGTTCCGTAACCGTTTTGTCGCAGATGCGTTTTTCGGACGGAGGAAAGGTCCGGAAGCTCCGGGGAATGTCTGGGAAATCTGAGGCATTCGGTGAAAGCTGCTGCCGTGCCTGGCGCATTCAGTTGTCAGGAAAGGGGCATGTGAGGAGTGTTTTTGAGGTAAGGAGACGAAAATGGAACTGAGAGTGCTGCGATATTTTCTGGCTGTGGCCGTGGAAGAGAACATATCTCGGGCGGCCGAGCTTTTGCATATTACACAGCCCACGCTGTCCAGGCAGCTCATGGACCTTGAAGATGAGCTTGGCAGCAGGCTTTTCGTGCGCGGCGGCAGAAAAATGACGCTGACGGAAGAGGGAAAGTTCCTTCGAAGAAGAGCGCAGGAAATCGTGTCTCTTGCCGACCGGACGGCTGAAGAGTTCCGTTCGACGAATGAGGATGTGAGCGGAGATGTCCGCATAGGTGGAGGGGAAACCAGAGGCATGAGCGTCATTGCCGGAGCGGCCCGCAGTCTGCGCCGGAGGCATCCCCATGTGTCGTTTCATCTGTTCAGCGGCAATGCCGAGGACGTTATGGAAAGGCTCGACAAGGGACTGGTGGATTTCGGCATTTTTATCGAGCCGGCCGATCTTTCCCGTTATGAGTATGTCAGGCTGCCGGTGACGGACCGATGGGGGGTGCTCATGCGCAAAGATTCGCCGCTTGCAGAGAAAAAGGCCCTGCGCCCGGAGGACGTGAGGGGACTTCCGTTGATATGTTCCAGACAGACGCTTGTGACCAATGAGTTTTCCGGATGGCTGGGGGAAAGCTTCGACAGACTGAACGTGGTATCTACCTACAATCTTCTTTACAATGCGTCGCTGCTGGTGGAGGAAGGGGTGGGGTGCGCGCTCTGTCTTGATGGAATCATCTGCGGGGAGGGGCCGCTTTGCTTTCGACCTCTGGAGCCGAGACTGGAAGTGGGAATTGCCGTGGCATGGAAGAAATATCAGGTGTTTTCCCGTGCGGCGGAGGCGTTTCTTGAAGTGCTGCAGAAGGAAATGGTCGGACTTGCGTAACGTCGTCACGCATGGCGCTGACGGTCGTTTTTGAGGAGGTTCTCTCGTTGTGCCCGGAATTTCGGGAAAGGAGGCATTGGTTTCCGCGTCGAAGCCGGGCCGGCGATCGGGTCGGGGAATGCCTTTTCGTTCATGACGGCAAATGAGCGTGCATCTGCGAAAAAAAGGACCGTTCGTCAAAACGGCCCTTTTTTTCGTAAGGCGCGGAAACGCTACAGGGTGATCAGTTCATATTCTGAAGTGCCGAGGCCGATGGCTTCGGCGTGCTGAATCTGGCTGCGCCAGTCCGTGGTGGGATGGATGCTGGTGAAGTGGTCGTGGGTGCCGTGATCGCACTGTCCGAGAACGCTGGAGGCAATGACGGGTGCGGCGTTGACGGCGTCGATGCAGGCCTTGTCCAGAGCCACGGGATCAAAGCTGGCAAACATGCCGAGATCCGGCACCACGGCGGCGTCGTTTTCTCCATGGCAGTCGCAGCAGGGCGACACCTGGTTGACGATGCTGATGTGGAAGCAGGGGCGGCCCTGCACCACGGCTTTGGTGTATTCGGCCATGCGGCGGTTGAGAATACCGCTGTCGGCGTCGGTGTTGTTGGAAATGGCGTCGAAGTTGCAGGTGGCTATGCAGCGGCCGCAACCCACGCACAGGTCGTGATTGATGGTGGCCTTGTGGTCTTCGCCGTAGGAAATGGCCGATTGAGCACAGAAACGGGAGCAGGTACGGCACCCGCGGCATTTTTCATGGTCTATCGTGGGTTTGCCGAGGCAGTGCATGGCCATTTTGCCCGCGCGGCTTCCGCAGCCCATGCCGATGTTCTTGATGGTGCCGCCGAAGCCCGTCATTTCATGTCCCTTAAAATGGGTGAGGGAAATGAAGATGTCGGCGTCCATGATGGCGCGGCCGATGCGGGCGCTCGTGAATTCCGTGCAGCCTTCCAGAGGCACTTCCACGTCGTCGGTACCCTTGAGTCCGTCGGCAATGATGATCTGACATCCGGTGCTGATCGGCGAGAAGCCGTTTTCATTGGCGGCGTCGAGGTGTTCGAGGGCGTGCTTGCGGCGACCGACGTAGAGCGTGTTGCAGTCGGTGAGGAAAGGACGTCCGCCGAGCGCCTTTACGCGTTCGACCACGGTGCGGGCGAAGTTGGGCCGAAGGAAGGAAAGGTTGCCGGGTTCGCCGAAGTGCATTTTGATGGCCACGAACTTGTTTTCAAAATCGATGCTTTCAATGCCGGCGGCGCGGATGAGCTTGTCGAGCTTGTCGAGCAGACTGGTGCCCACCTTGCAGCGCATGTCGGTAAAGTAAACTTTCGATGCTGCCATGGAAATCCTCCTGGTGCGGTATGGAGCGGTAAGGGTTATGCGGATGGTTTGTCGAAAAATCCGGAAAGAGTTTCCTGAGCCGACAGAACGGGATAAGGAAGACCGGGCATGGCCTCATGGGCGTTTTCCAGAAGCGTTTTTTCAAGGCCGGCCGGCATGGCCGCCGTGTCGGAAGAAAGCATGTGCAGTTCAATTCTGTCCGGCGCGACGAGACGCAGACGAAAATCGGCCCGAAGCAGTCCTTCCCGTGCGAGAGTTTTTCGTACGGCGCGCTCTCCTGCGGCAACGGCGGCGAGAACTTCTTTCGTGGGGCGTTCCCCGTAGGGGAGTCGGGTGAGGAGGCAGGGGCGAGGTTTCTGCCACGGCACCGACATGCCCGTTTTTTCGGCAAAAAAATGTATATCCTTTTTGGTCAGTCCGGCAAGAGCGAGAGGCGAGGCGACGCCGAGTTCGCGCACGGCCCGGAGTCCGGGGCGATATGCGAGAGCATCGGAGGCGTTGGTTCCGTCGCACAAAGGCAGCGGGCTTTCCTTTTTCAGCCTGGTGAACATGGCCCTCTTGCATTCGTAGCAGCGATCTTTCGCGCCGCGGAGCACGGAAGGCAGAGTGAGAGGATCAACGGGAATTTCCCGGAATTCGAGCGAGAGGCTTTCGGCCCAGGTTCGCGCAAATTCGCTTTCGTCCGGGGGAACATGGGGACCCGTAATGTGCAGAAGCAGGGGGGAACATCCCAGCAGATGGGCGGCGTGGGCCAGAAAGCGGCTGTCGAGTCCTCCGGAATAGGCAAGGGCGAAATGGCCGTCTGCTGCAATGTCGCAGAGAACGTTTTGCAGGGGAGCGAGAATGTTGTTATCCATGATTTCAGAGAGTCTCGCTATGCGTTTTCCGGACTGCCGCAGGCGAAGACGGCGCCGTTGGGAGCGTCTTCAAATACGCGGCTGCCGTAGATGATGGCCTTTTTTTCCACTTTCATGGCTGGCCACGGACCGAAGGTTGCGTCGAGTGCCTTTAAAAGGGCCATGGCCGTGGGGGTGACGGTTTCTCCTTCGCCGGGGAAGGGGCGTACGGGGATGCCCTGCATGAGTTCCAGCACTGCGGGCGCGGGCACGGGAATGATGCCGTGGGCACAGCGCACGAATCCGTCGGCCACAGGCAGGGGACTGACCACGAAAAGCGAAGGCGAGAGACGCTGAAAAAGTTCGCAGGTCATGCACATGTCGAGAATGCTGTCGAGCGCTCCGACTTCATGAAAGTGAACTTCTTTTGGCGTGAGGCCGTGCACGGCTCCTTCCGCCTCGGCCAGCAGCGTGAAGGCGCGGGAGGCAAGAGCCTTGCCTTTTTCGCTCATGCCGCCGGAGGCAATGAGCGAGAGAATGTCGGCAAGAGTGCGATGCTCATGCTGATGGGGAAGCGTGACGGAGGCGTGCCATCCGCCAATATGATTCACTTCCTTGCGCACGAGCTGAACGCTTCCCGCAAGCTCCGGCATGATGGAAGACAGATCGGCCTCAAGCTGTTGAGGCGTGGTTTCCGTCATGCAGAGGAGCCCGGCGAGAAAAATGTCGCCGGAAAGTCCGGAATGCGCGCGTATGGTCAGCACCGGACCGGAAGCGTTTTTCGTTTCGCAGGCGGGGTGCTCATGGGAGTGATGATGTTCGTGATGTTCGCTGCTCATAGGTTGTTTACCACGCGTGCCGCGGCGCAGGCCGCGCCGTAGCCGTTATCGATGTTCATGACCGCAATGCCGGGGGCGCAGCTTGAAAGCATGCTGGAAAGCGCCGCATTTCCGCCCTTTGCCACGCCGTAGCCCACGGAAGTGGGCACGCCGAACACGGGCAGAGGCGTAAGGCCTCCCATGACGCTGGCAAGCGCGGCGTCCAGTCCGGCCACGACTATGACGGCCTGAAATCTGTTGATTTCATCCAGTCTTTCTGCAATGCGCCATAGTCCGGCCACGCCGCAGTCTTCAAACACGGCGTGCTCTATGCCGAGATATTGCAGGGTGCGGGCCGCTTCCCAGGCGACGGAGCCGTCGGAGGTTCCTGCGGACACAATGGCCACGCGTCCCTTGGTGTGCGCGGGCAGGGTGTCGCCGAATGCCGTGCGGGACAGAGGGTGATAGTCATACTGTTCCTGCACGCGGTCGGGCATCTGCTCAAATACTTCCGGGGCGAGTCGGGTGAACAGTATGGGACGCCCGGAACCTCTGCCGAAAGCCTCCAGGAGTTCCCGGACGGCGGCAAGGGGCTTGCCCTCGCAGAAGACGGCCTCCGGCAGGCCTATGCGGGAGGCCCGGGCGTGGTCGAAAAGAATGCCGTGATTCATGATGATTCCTTTTGGAAGGGAAATAGCGTTCCCGGACGTTTTTCGCAAGTCGGCCCGGGAGGGGCCCGGCCATGGCATGGAATGTAGAACTTGAAAAGAAGAAACGGTAGATATTATCCTTTCAATTTCTTGCCTGATTCTATCAAAATGAGTGGCCATCATCGTATAAAAGGCAAGAGCACAACCGTCAAAAGCATGAACCCTGAAGCGGGAAAAGCTTTGCAGTCGGCAGAATCGGGCAAAAACATGAAAGGATCGTATCTGTTTTTTTTAGAAAGCCGTCCGTATGATGAACTAAAATCAGATAAGAAAACCGCTTGCTTTCGCGCCTTGACAAGGAGGTAGTCATGAGCATTTCCCGACGCAGTTTTCTTAAGGCCGGAGCCGCTGTGGCAGGCACTCTTGCGGCCGGCGCGGCATTGCCGGTTCATGGCAGGGCGGCCGCTCCCAGGGCCAGGGTGTACGCCACGAAATCGCTGGACAGCGAATCTCTGAGAAAAATGTATGCCCTCGTATGCGGAGGCATTACCGGCAAAGTGGCCATCAAGCTTCATACCGGCGAACCGAACGGGCCGAACATTCTTCCCCGGGAATGGGTGAGGGATCTTCAGGCAACCATTCCGCAAAGTGCCATTGTGGAGTGCAACGTTCTTTATGCCAGCCCCCGCCAGACCACGGAAGGGCACAGGGCCGTCATCAGGCAGAACGGCTGGACCTTCTGCCCCGTGGACATCATGGACGAGGAAGGAGACGTTTCCCTGCCCGTGAAGAACGGACGCCTGATTCAGGAACTGGCCGTAGGCTCCCACCTTTTGAACTATGACTCCATGCTGGTGCTGACGCATTTCAAGGGGCACACGCTCGGCGGCTTCGGCGGTTCGCTCAAGAACATTGCCATAGGCTGTGCTTCGGGGAAAAAAGGCAAGCAGCAGCTGCACAGAGTGACTCCCGCGGGAGGGTGGCCCGGCGGCGCGCCCTTCATGGAACGCATGGTGGAAGGCGGTCGTGCCATTGTCGATCATTTCAACGGTCACATGGCCTACATCAACGTTCTGCGCAACATGTCTGTAAGCTGCGACTGCGAAGGCACGGCGGCCGAACCGGTTCGTCTGCCCGATCTCGGCATTCTTGCCTCCACGGACATTCAGGCCGTGGACAGGGCCAGCGTGGACATGATTTATGCGCTTCCCGAAAACGTGCGCGCGCCCATGGTGGAGCGCATAGAGAGCAGGGAAGGACTGCGCCAGCTCTCCTACATGAAGGAAACCGGTCTCGGCAGCAGCGAATATGAACTGATATGGGTGTAGTTTTGTCGAATTCTGTGGAGAAACGGAGTAAACAGCAAGCCTCCTTCTGAAAATCTGACCATCACCGGAAAACATACGGGCCTCGGCAGCAGGTTTGAAGTTTTCCCTTCGGTGCTCTGCTGTAGTCATCGGCGGCGGGTAAGGTAACATGCCTTGCCCGCCGTTTTTTTGTTAAGGCCTTTAGGCAGTTGAGGGAGCGGAAGCGACCGAAACAGAAAACCACCCGCTAAGCGGGTGGAACACAAAATGGTTATACCTAAAAAAACACCTTTTCGATAAGACGGAGTTGTTCAGGCT
>CALUPL010000063.1 GCA_944322635.1 uncultured Mailhella sp. | reverse complement strand
TCCGAAACGTTTCGATTAGGCTCTGCCCCGCCTGCAAGGAAACGGGCCTCAGACTTTTGTCGTCTTTTCCCGACCCGCTCAAGAACTTTGAAAACGCGCAGGCAACGCTCCGGAAGGAAAAAACCGGAAAACGGGACGGCGGCCCCGCCGTCGAGTTCCGCGCAAAGACGCGCGCGAAAGCCGTGTCCCCGCTCGAAACTCCAGACACAAGGAGACAACATGAAAATTCAGCAGATACGAAACGCCACGCTGCGCATCGAATATGCCGGCAAAACCTTTCTCACGGATCCCTGGCTCATGAACAAGGGAGCCATGGGCACGTTCCGCTCTCTCGGCAATCTGTTCCGCTGCGAGCCGGACAAGCTTGACATCCCCATGCCCATGACCGAACTGCCCTTGAGCACGGAAGAAGTGCTTGCTGGCGTGGATGCCTATATCTGCACGCACGTGCATCCCGACCACATCGACATGGCGCCGGACGGCACCGTAGGCGGCAGCCTCGACAAGAACGTGCCGGTATTCGTGCAGAGCGTGGAGGACGCAAAGGCCTTTGTATGTTCCGGATTCTCGGAAGTGGTAGTCATGTATGAAAACAGCGAATTCGACGGCGTGCATCTGGTGAAGGTTCCGGCAAGGCACGGCACAAAGATTCCCTGCGGGCCGTCCTGCGGGGTGATTTTCCATCATCCCGACGAAAAAACGCTGTATCTTGCGGGCGACACCATATGGTACGCTTCGGTGGAGAAAAACATCCGCACGTGGAATCCCGGGGTCATCGTGGTGAATGCCTGTGCGGCCGTGCTGCTGGACGAAGGACGACTCATCATGGACGACGCCGACGTGGAAAAAACGGTGCAGGCGGCGGACGGCGCAAAGGTCATTGTAAGCCACATGGACGCCGTGGCCCACGCCACCATATCGCGCGGGGAAATGAAAAAACGCCTCATCGCCCGCGGCGTGTGGGACAAGGTGATCATGCCGGACGACGGCGAAACGCTGGAGTTCTAGCAGCTTCACGTTCCCGTTGTTCTTGATGACGGGCGGATTCCCCAGGGGATCCGCCTTTCCCGGCTCGTCTTTTCCCTTTGCGTTTCCGGGCAGGGGAACCATGCTTCTTGCTCCGGCCCGGGAACGATGCCCCATCGACAAGCGAATCCTTCGCCGCCGAAAGCCTTTTGCCTCGGAAGATGCTGCCATGAAATGGCCCGAAACCGTCATAGACACGCCGCACGGCAGAAAAAAGGCCGTGGCGCCGCTCGTCATTTCCGCAAGCCGCGCCACGGACATTCCGGCCTTTCACGCGGCATGGTTCATGAATCGACTTCGCGCGGGCTGCTGTCTGTGGAGAAATCCGTTCAACGCCGCTCAACAGCAATGGATTTCCTTTGAATCATGTCGCGTTTTCGTGTTCTGGAGCAAAAACCCCGCGCCGTTCATGCCGCATCTGCCCGAAATAGCGGCAAGCGGCCGCGAGTTCTATTTTCAGTACACGCTCAATGATTACGAAGGCACCGGTCTTGAGCCGCATCTGCCTCCGCTGGAAAGACGCGTGGAAACCTTTCGGCAGCTTTCCGAACTTGTGAGCAAAAAGCGCGTGATCTGGCGTTTCGATCCCATCATTCTGGGCGGAGGGCTCACCGTGGAAAACACGCTCTCGCGTCTCTGCCGTCTGGCCGAACAGCTCTCGCCTTACACGGAAAAGCTGGTTTTCAGCTTTGTGGACTGGTATCGGAAGACAGCGCATTCTCTGGGGAAACTGAACCCGGACTTCCGCCCCCCGAACGACGAGGAGAAGCTGACGCTTGCCCGGGGTCTGGCAAGAATCAACGGCGGACTTTCCCGCCCTCTGAAACTCGCCTCCTGCGCGGAAGCCATCGACCTGTCAAGCCTTGGCGTGGAACGCAACCGCTGCGTGGATCCGCAGCTTCTGCACCGGCTCTGTCCGGACTGCGAAACCTTTGCGCGCTGGTGCGGAAAAGAACGCGAAAGCACGCAGCTTTCCCTGCTTGATCCGCTCCCGACGCCCCGAACCGGCGTGGGGAAGCCCCTGCGGAAATGCGCGGGGAACAGGGCAAACAACGAGGCGGCCCCCGGAGCCAAGAGCGGAACAGCGTGCGGGACAAGACGCGGGGATGCGGAAGCGAGGCTTTTCACGACGGGCGAAGGAGCACGCGCCGCAACGAGGATCACCAGGGATTCGGGTCAGCGTGCCGATTGCGGCTGTGCGCCGAGCAAGGACATAGGCGCCTACAACACCTGCCGTCATTTCTGCGCCTACTGCTACGCCGACAGCTCAGAAAAGGCCGTTGAAACAACGCTTGCCGCCCTTTCCCCGGAAGACGAAGCCCTGTAGGGGGGGGGACGCCCGATTCTCCTCCCCGTCTCGTGCCGGATGTTGCCGCCGCCCCGACGGCCCGCACGCGGCAGGACCGCAGCTTTTCCCGCCCCTTTGTCGAAGAAGCCCGAAAGAGGGCCGGAAACGACGTCTTTTCCGCATCTTCTTTAGAGGAAACAGAAGAAACTCGAAAAGCGCGTCGTCCCTTCCCTCACGTCGCCCCGGGGCCAGCTCCACACGCACGCCGGGCGGCCCTCAGCGTGTTCGGAGTCATACCCTTCAGCCGCCGCCAGCTCCGCGCGCACGCCGAGCGGCTCGCCCGAAAGAGCGTTGTTCGACTCTCCATTTTCCTTTTCCAGATATCCGTCGGGAATCCCGAAGAAGACGGGGAAAGACCGTCTGCGGTCGTGGCTGCCCCCGGGAAAGCCACGAGCGGTCTGATGAGCGGCGAAAAGTCTCGAAAACGGCCTTCTCATGCCGTTTTCCCCCTTTCCGTACATTTGAAAAAATCCGGCCCCGCTGCTATTCTTGCCCATTCAGTTGAACAGCGTTTCCGCAAACTCTGCGGGAACATTTACGGGAGAGCGCATGGCCGACAACAAAAAGGAACAGGAACGGGCGGAACTGCACCGCGTCATCTGGAACATTGCCAACGAGCTGCGCGGAAGCGTGGACGGATGGGACTTCAAGCAGTACGTCCTCGGCATGCTCTTCTATCGCTACATTTCGGAAAATCTTACCGACTACATCAATCGGGGAGAGTGGGAAACCGGAAACAAGAATTTCGACTACGTGATGCTCTCCGACGCCAAAGCGGAAAGCATACGGGAAGAAATGGTGAACACCAAGGGTTTCTTCATTCTGCCCAGCGAACTTTTCCAGAACGTGAGCCGTTACGCGGCCATGGATGACAACCTGAACGAAACGCTGGAAAAAGCCTTCCGCCACATTGAAGGTTCCGCCTCAGGCCACGACAGCGAAGACGACTTCAAGGGCCTGTTCGACGACATTGACGTGAACAGCAAGAAGCTCGGCGACACGGTGCCGAAGCGAAACGAAAAACTTGTGAAGCTGCTGCACAGCATAGGCGATCTGAAGCTCGGCAACTATCAGGACAACACCATCGACGCCTTCGGCGACGCCTACGAATACCTCATGGGCATGTACGCCTCCAACGCAGGCAAGTCCGGCGGCGAATACTACACGCCGCAGGAAGTCTCGGAACTGCTCACCCGCATCACGCTGGTGGGCAGAACCGAGGTCAACAAGGTGTATGATCCGGCCTGCGGTTCGGGTTCCCTGCTGCTCAAGTTCGCCAAGATTCTCGGCAGAGACAAGGTAAGGCAGGGCTTTTTCGGGCAGGAAATCAACATCACCACCTACAACCTGTGCCGCATCAACATGTTCCTGCACGACATCGAATACGACAAGTTCGACATCGCCCTCGGGAACACGCTCACGGAGCCGCAGCACTGGGACGACGAACCCTTCGAGGCCATTGTTTCCAATCCGCCCTACTCCATCAAATGGGAAGGGGAAGACAATCCGCTGCTCATCAACGATCCGCGCTTTGCGCCCGCCGGGGTTCTGGCCCCCAAGTCCAAGGCCGACCTCGCCTTCATCATGCACTCGCTTTCCTGGCTGGCCACAAACGGCACGGCGGCCATCGTCTGCTTTCCCGGCGTCATGTACCGCGGCGGCAAGGAAAAGAAGATTCGCCAGTACCTCATCGACAACAACTTCGTGGACTGCGTCATTCAGCTCCCCGCCAATCTCTTTTTCGGCACCACCATCGCCACCTGCATCATGGTGCTGAAGAAATCCAAAAAGGAAAACAGCACCCTGTTCATCGACGCTTCGGCCCAGTGCGTGAAGGTGACGAACGCCAACAAGCTGACCGACGAGAACATTCAGAACATTCTCGACGCGTACACGGCCCGCAAGGACGCGGATCATGTGGCCAGACTGGTTCCCAATGACGAGATAGCCGCTCAGGACTACAATCTTTCCGTGAGCACCTATGTGGAGCAGGAAGACACGCGGGAAGTCATCGACATCCGCAAGCTGAACGAGGAACTTGCGCAGATTGTGGCCAGAGAGCAGGAACTTCGGCGGCAGATCGACGCCATCATCGCCGAGATTGAAGGGGAAAACCGGTGAATATTGACGAAATCAGCCTTCAAAACGCCCGGCGTCTCTTTGAATCCGGCGACATCGACCGCATGGAAGTAGGCACCACCCGCGGCCTTCAACAGATACACGAATATCTTTTCGGCGGCCTTTACGACTTTGCCGGGCTGATTCGGGAAGTGAACATTTCCAAGGGGAATTTCCGCTTCGCCAACAGCCTGTACCTCAAGGAGGCGCTTGCTGCCATAGAGAAGATGCCGGAGGGCACGTTTGAAGAAATCGTTGCCAAATATGTGGAAATGAACGTCGCCCATCCCTTTATGGAAGGCAACGGCCGCGCCACGCGCATATGGCTCGACATGATGCTGAAAAAGCATCTCCGGCAGGTGGTGAACTGGCAGAACGTGGACAAGACGCTCTACCTTCAGGCCATGGAACGCAGCCCCGTCAACGACCTGGAACTCCGCGCCCTTCTTCAGCCGAACCTGACCGACAGAATCGACGACAGGGAAGTCATCTTCAAAGTCATTGAGCAGTCCTATTTTTACGAAGGGTATATCAAGGGATAGATCATGAAAAACGTTTCCTGCAAACAAGGCTCTCTTCTGGACATGCCGCCACTTGAAAAAAAGACTCCTCCCCTGCCCGACATGAAGAAACGCATGAGCAAACTGGAAAGACTCATAGAAGAGCTCTGCCCTAACGGGGTGGAGTATAAGACTATAAGCGATATCTGTGAAATTAGTAGAGGTAAGGTTATTTCTAAAGATTATATCCGAGATAATAAAGGAATATATCCCGTCTATTCCTCGCAAACTGAAAACGATGGTATATTAGGTACCATCTCTACATATATGTATGATGGAGAATATTTAACATGGACGACTGATGGAGCTAATGCTGGATCAATATTTTATCGCCTTGGTAAATTTAATATTACAAACGTATGTGGATTACTAAAAATATTAAACAAAAATACAATAATAAAATATGTTTATTATATTCTTGAATACAAAGCAAAAGAATATGTAAATAGTGGCATGGGAAATCCAAAACTTATGAGTCACATGGTTGCAAAAATAAAAGTTTCCGTTCCTCCTCTTCCCGTTCAGGAAGAAATTGTGAGAATATTGGATACGTTTTCTGAGCTTACTTCTGAGCTTACTTCTGAGCTTACTTCTGAGCTTAACAAAATAAAACAGCAGTATAAATATTATAATGACATTATATTTTCTAACTTAAAAAATTCATATGTAGATTTTTCTAAATATTGTACATTATTACGAGGTGAATATATTACAAAAAAAACAGCACACATAGGAAAAATTCCTGTTATTCTTGGAGGACAAGAACCTGCATATTACATTAATAAATATAATCATACAGGACAAGCTATTGTAGTTTCAAGAAGCGGAGTTTCCGCTGGTTTTGTATCATATTGGAATGAACCAATATTTGTTACAGATGGTTTTATTATCGAAACTCAAAGTGAAAAATATAATCCAAAATTTTTATATTATTATTTTAAGCATAATGAGGAATTTTTAAATAGATTAAAAAAAGGTGGAGGAGTTCCGCATATTGTCTCTAAGGACATTTTATCTATTAAATTGCCCAATATTCCTATTAAACATCAGGAACGCATCGTCTCCATTCTCGACCGCTTCGACGCGCTGTGCAACGATTTAACCAGTAATCTATCCGCCGAAATAGAGGCCAGAAAGAAGCAGTACGAGTACTATCGCGACAAGCTGCTTACCTTCAAGGAGGCCAAATGACCGGCTTCAACATGGTGGCCCAGTGCCCGGAAAGTACCGTGGTGGCCGCATACACGCCTTCCGACGTGCGCTCCGACGCCTACCAGAGCGAAGCGGCGCTGGAAAAAGAATTCATCCGGCAGCTCTGCTCGCAGGGCTACGAGTATCTCCCTCTGCACGAGGAAAAAACGCTGGTCGAGAATCTGCGCAGGCAGCTCGAACTTCTGAACAACTTCCGTTTTTCCAATAAGGAATGGACGCGATTTTTTCATCAGCAGCTTGCCAACAAGCAGGACGGCATTGAGGAAAAAACCAGGCGCATGCAGGAAGACAGCATCCTGAACCTTATCCGCGACGACGGCAGCACCAAAAACATCACCCTCATCGACAAGAAAAACATCCACAACAACCGCCTTCAGGTCATCAATCAGTATGAGGAGCACGGCGGCAGTCACGACACCCGGTACGACGTCACCATTCTGGTCAACGGCTTTCCCCTCGTGCATGTGGAACTCAAGCGGCGCGGCGTGGCCATACGCGAGGCCTTCAATCAGATAAAACGCTATCAGCGCGACAGCTTCTGGGCGTCCGGCGGACTCTACGAGTATGTGCAGATATTCGTCATTTCCAACGGAACCCACACCAAATACTATTCCAACACCACGCGCGAATCCCACATCAGGGAGCAGAGCGCCGGGGGCAGAAGAAAAAGCAAAAAGACCAGCAACAGCTTTGAATTCACCTCGTTCTGGGCCGACGGCAACAACAAGCCCATTCCCGACCTCGTGGACTTCACCAAAACCTTTTTCTCAAAGCACACCCTGCTGAACATTCTCACGCGCTTTTGCGTGTTCACTTCGGAAAAGCTCCTTCTCGTCATGCGTCCGTACCAGATCACCGCAACGGAACGCATCCTTTCCCGCATAGAAATTTCCAGCAACTACCACAAGGAAGGCTCCCTCGATGCCGGAGGCTACATCTGGCACACCACGGGCAGCGGAAAAACGCTCACTTCGTTCAAAACCGCCCAGCTTGCCAGCCGTCTCCCCTATATCGACAAGGTGCTCTTCGTGGTCGATCGCAGGGATCTGGACTACCAGACCATGCAGGAATACGAAAAATTCCAGAAGGGAGCCGCCAACAGCAATACCTCCACAAAAGTACTGCAAAAACAGCTCGAAGACTCCCAATCGAACATCATCATCACCACGATTCAGAAGCTGGACACCTTCGTCAGCCGCAATCCAAAACACGACGTCTATAAAAAGCACGTCGTCATCATCTTCGACGAGTGTCACCGTTCCCAGTTCGGCGACATGCATCTGAAAATAGTCCATGCCTTCAGGAAATATCACATCTTCGGCTTCACCGGCACGCCCATCTTTGCCCAGAACGCCGGAAGCGGCGGCAATCTCCGACTCAAAACCACCCCGCAGGCCTTCGGCGATCAGCTCCACACCTACACCATCGTGGACGCCATCAACGACGGCAACGTTCTGCCCTTCCGCATCGACTACGTGAACACCATAAAAATGGCCGACGACGTTCGCGATGAACAGGTTCGGGCCATCAATACCGAAAAGGTGCTCAATTCCCCCGAGCGCGTCGGCGAAATAGTACGCTACATCCTCGATCACTTCGATCAGAAAACCAAGAGAAACAGCTTTTATACCCTCAAAGGGCAGCGCGTGGCCGGGTTCAACTCCATTCTTGCCGTGAGCTCCATTCCCATGGCCATGAAGTATTATGCGGAGTTCAAACGGCAGCTCGAAGAACGCAAAAGACAGCTCACCATTGCCACCATTTTCAGCTACGGAGCCAATGAAGACGCCCCGGAAGACTCGCTCGGCGACGAAAGCTTCAATACGGAAGACCTCGACCAGACATCGCGCGACTTTCTCGACAACGCCATCAAAGACTACAACGCCGTCTTCCACACCAACTTCGATACATCGTCCGACAAGTTCTACAATTTCTATAAAGACCTTTCGTTCAGAATGAAAAAACGGGAGGTCGATCTGCTCATCGTGGTGAACATGTTCCTCACCGGTTTCGACGCCACCACGCTGAACACCCTCTGGGTGGACAAAAATCTGAAAATGCACGGACTCATTCAGGCATTTTCGCGCACCAACCGCATTCTGAATTCCGTGAAGACCTTCGGCAACATCGTCTGCTTCCGCGATCTTCAAAAGGAAACCGACGAGGCCCTCGCCCTGTTCGGCAACAGGGACGCCGGCGGCATCGTGCTGCTCAAAACCTACGACGCCTACTACCAGGGCTACGATGAAGACGGGAAACACAAGCCCGGCTATACCGAACTCATCAACGCGCTGCTCACGCGCTTTCCCCTCGGCGTCGCCATTGTCGGCGAACAGAACGAAAAGGACTTCATTTCCCTGTTCGGCGCCCTGCTCCGCCTGAAAAACATCCTCACCAGCTTCGACGAATTCGAGGGACAGGAAATCATTTCCACCCGGGATTTTCAGGACTATCAGAGCCTCTACCTCGACCTCTATCAGAAATGGTCGAAGCACGAAGACGGCGAAAAGGAAGACATCAACGCCGATATCGTCTTTGAAATGGAACTCGTCCGGCAGGTGGAAATCAACATCGACTACATTCTGATGCTCATTGAAAAGTATCGGGATTCCCACTGCCGCAACAAGGAAATTCTCACCACCATCGACAAGGCCATCGGTTCGAGCATCGAGCTGCGCAGCAAGAAAACGCTCATCGAAGAATTCATCGAGCGCATCAATGCGTCCTCCTCCGTGCAGGATGACTGGCAGAACTATGTGCGGGAAAAGAAGGCCTCCGATCTTGCCGACATCATTGCCAAAGAGAATCTCAAGCCCGAACCTGCCGAAAAGTTCATGGACAACGCCTTCCGCGACGGCACGCTGAAAACCACTGGAACCGACATCGACCGGATTCTTCCCCCCATGTCGCGCTTCGGCGGCGGCAATCGGGAATCCGTCAAAAAGCGCGTCATCGACAAGCTCCGGGCATTCTTTGAAAAATACCTCGGCATAGTATAAACCGCGACGTTGCAACGTACAGGCCCGGGGCCCCCGATCGCTGAGAGAACGAACGAGGGGCAACTGAAAAAAGCCCGGCGCCGCCCCGACGGCCCGCATGCGGCAGAACCGCAGCTTTTCCCGTCCCTTTGTCGAAGAAGCCCGCAAGAAGGCCGGAAACGACGTCTTTTCCGCATCTTCTGAACAGACCCGCAGGCATCCGGAGTCATGAGGGGAATAGTGCCGTCTTAAACACGAATCCCCGCAGACACTTACGGACTACGGGGAATCTCTATAAACTTTATTCTGGCGGAGGGAGAGGGATTTGAATTTTTAATTTATTCTATTGATAATATTTATAATAATTATTTTTAATTCATCAAAAGATACACATATAGGTACACAAGTTGCACAAGACAAAAGCCTGCAACGCCGTATGAATAACGACGCTTTGCCTGTCGTCCTGTCTC
>CALUPL010000062.1 GCA_944322635.1 uncultured Mailhella sp. | reverse complement strand
CTTTTTCCACATCCGAAATGATGAGCCCGTTGGACAGCTCACTGCCTGTGCCGGAGGTGGTGGGAATGGCTATGAGTCCTGTTGCGGGATGCATTTTTTTTGCCGGATCGGCATAATCGAGAATGCGCCCCTCATTGAAGCGAAGGATGTTGATGCCCTTGGCGGTGTCGATGGAACTTCCGCCGCCTACGGCGATGACGCAGTCGCATCCGGCGTCACGGCAGAGCGCGGCGCCTTCATCCACTACCGTGGACGGGGGATCGGGCTGGACTTTGTCGTAAATGGTGCAGGCAAAACCTTCTTCTTTCAGAACAGTCCGGATTTTTTCGGCAAGCCCCATTTTGGCTATGCCTCCGTCACAGACGAGGAAGGCATGATGAAAGCCGCCTTCCCGCATCAGCTCTCCGAGCTGACGGAGGGCGCCTTTTTTTTCAATTACTTTCACTTGTTGGAGAAGTGTGAAATTCATGGTCGTACTCCTTTGGAACTGAGGGAAAGGGTATGCGCTGCACGTTTGCCCTGAATGCGGACGGCAATGAGGACGAGCGCAGAGAGATCGCCCTTGGGCGACCGCAACCCGGAAAAGCCGGTATGACCGGGAGGAAGAGTAATCAGGCCGGAATATTCAAAGGGGTGGAGGGGAGAACCCTGGCGGCCAGCTCCTGAAGCGACTTGAAACGTGTCTCGTCGAGAGCGGCATTGCCCATGGGATAGTCCTTGCCGAGGAAGCGGTACTTGGTTTCTCCCATCTTGTGATAGGGCAGAAGTTCGTAGGCATTGGCGCCGACTTCCTTGGCAAAGGAGGCAATGGCGGCAATATCCTGTTCGGTGTCGTTGACGCCGGGGATCACCGGTGTGCGAAGATGCAGCTTAAGCTGGGGAAAGGCCCGGCGGACGGCCCGGATGTTGGAGAGTATGAGTGTATTGGACTGTCCGGTGAAGTGCCGGTGCTTTTCCGAGTCGAAACACTTCACATCGACAAGAAGGTAGTTGAGCAGTTCCGCCGCGGCCAGGAAGGTTTCTTCCGGGCAGAAGGCGCAGCTTTCCATGGCTCTGTGAATATGGCGTTCCTTGGCCTCTCGCAGCAGAGCCAGGGCGAATTTCGACTGGAAGAGAGGTTCTCCGCCGGAAAGGGTGAGTCCTCCGCCGGAGCGGGCGTAGAAGAGTGAGTCCTTTTCCACGTCGTCGATGACGTCCTTTACCCGGCTTTCGCCGCCGTAAAGAAACATGGCGTCTGCCGGGCAGGCGCGTACGCACGACGCGCATCCGATGCAGAGCTCGTGGTTTTTATGGATGCCTTGGGAGTCGAGACGCAGTGCATGTTCCGGACATGCCCGCACGCAGCTCTGGCAGCCAATGCACAACGTATCGTTCCACGCAATGTCGGGAGCGGGCTGCTGTGATTCCGGATTGCTGCACCAGCGGCAACGCAGAGGGCAGCCCTTGAGAAAGACTATGGTGCGAATGCCGGGGCCGTCATGCACCGAATACTTCTGTACGTTGAAGACGACGCCTTTTTCCATGGCATCTGCAAGCATGGGAATGTCTCCGGGAAGGCGCCGCTTCTTCCGCAAGGGTCGGCCATGACGGAAGAAGCGGCCTGTTACAGGGGGTTATATGGTGGTCTGTTCCGTACGGCTTATGAGGTCGTTCTGCAGATCGCGGGAAAGTTCCGTGAAGTAGGCGCTGTAGCCTGCTATGCGGATGATGAGGTTGCGGTAGCGCTTGGGATCTTCCTGGGCGGCCAGCAGCGTTTCACGGTTGATGACGTTGAACTGCAGATGCCACAACTTGAGATCGCAGAACACGCGTATGAAGCTGACCAGCTTTTCGGTTCCCGAATCGCCTTCAAGGCATTTGGGAGAGAACTTGATGTTCAGCAGGCGGGCGGCGCGTTCGTTGTAATCCCAGTTTTTGGTGTTGTAGTTGGAAATGATGGACTGCGTCGGGCCGTTGAGATCGGCGCCCTGAGCGGGAGACGACCCGTCGGAGAAGGGCATCCAGGCCTTGCGTCCGCAGGGCAGGGCTCCCACTTCCTTGCCGTGGGGCACGTTGGCCGTCACGGACACGGTGCGGATGTCGATATGCAGGCCGGTTTCCGGCGCATACTTGTGGCAGTACTGCTGTGCGGCACGATCCACGGCAAGACCGATGGAGTCGGCGTACATGTCGTTGTTGCCGAAACGGGGAGCGCGGGTCAGACGCAGACGCAGAGCTTCGTGCCCTTCAAAATCGTCGTCCAGGGCGCGGAGAAGTTCATCCATGCTGATGGACTGGTCTTCATACACGCATTTCTTGACGGCGCTCAGCGAGTCCACCAGCGTGGCGAAGCCGATGATGTCCACAAATCCGAGGTCTATGCCGCCGGGGATTTTTTCATCGGTGTGCAGATCCATGCAGGAAGCCATGCACAAATCGTGCAGGCACGAAGCCAGAGGTCCGGCAAAGTGACGGGCACGGGTGTGATGGATGACGCACTGTTCCACGTATGCGGCAGCCAGCAGATGTTCCTGCTGTTTCAGATAGGCCTGCCAGAATTCTTCCCAGGTGCTGAACGAGCGGGGATCGCCGGTTTCCAGACCGATGAGCTCATCGCCGTATTTCTTCATGCGGCCGTTGCGCAGCACCATTTCCAGAGCGGCGCCGAGGTTTACCTGTCCGCAGGAACTGGTCATGGTGTCGCGGTTGGGCATGCGGATTTCGGCGCAGCCGGAGGCTGTGTAATCGAAAATGTCGCCCAGAGGCGCGCCCTTGGCAAGATGCAGGGGGATGATTTCCTCATCGTTGAACAGCTTGGGATATCCCTGGCCCACCTTGATGGTCTCGGCGATTTCCCACAGGAAACGCTGGGGCGAACGCGAATGTATGCGCGTGGCGAGATCGGGATAAGGCATGGGAGAAGCCTGACGGGACTTGAGAATGAGGTAGGAAAGCTCGTTGGTGGCATCCTTGCCGTCTCTGGTCTGTCCGCCTATGGTTACGGCTTCCCAGTGGGCGTAGCCTTCCTGCGTGGCCAGGCCTCCGGGGGAAAGAGAAATGTCGGTGAACTGTGCCATGCCCACCCACATGCAGTCCAGAAGCTCCAGAACGTCGTCATCGGTGATCACGCCGGCTTCGATGTCCTGCTTGTAGAGTCTGTAGAAATACTGGTCCATGCGTCCGTTGGAAATGATGGTTCCGGTACGCTGTTCCAGTCGGGAGAACATCTGGGCGAACCACTGGGCCTGAACGGCTTCACGGAAGTTGCGTGCCGGAAATTCGGGGACTCGTTCGCAGTGTTCGGCAATCTGCAGCAGTTCTTTTCTGCGCACCGGGTCTTTTTCCTCGGCGGCCATGGAACGGGCCAGTTCCGCATGCCTGTGTGCCCAGATGACTATGGCGTCGCAGGTGATGATGACGGCTTCAAGGAAGGGACGCTTTTTCAGCGTGTCCATGGGGCTGAGCGGATCGAGAGCATCGAGCTTGGCCTGCGCCTCGGCCTTGATGCTGGCAAAGCCGCGGTCGATGACCTTGGCGTAGTCCAGCACCCACTGCTGGCTGGAGCGGTAGGAGGCGTTTTCACTGACCACGAAGCGGGTCTTGATGCCGAGTTCGTCATTATAGGCGAGGTGATGCACCTCGGGAGGCAGGGACCGGTTGAGGTCTTCGTGAAAGGTCTTGCCTTTCCAGTAGGGCGTGATCTCGTTGCGGACAATGGCGGCGACTTCGGGGGAAACGCTGATGGGGGCGGCAGTTTTGGCTTCGGCCAGGGCGTCGAGGGCATCGGCCATGAAGTCGCCGTCCAGTTCGGGATAAAGGATACCGTAGCGTCCCGTAGTGCCGCAGCGACCGGCCAGAAGCTGACGGTAATCGATGTGTACGGGAATGTTCTTGGCGATGTTCATGAGAGCCTTGGCCCAGCGCAGTTCAAGCGGCTGGCCTTCGGTTTCCTTCATCGTCTGGGTGAAGAGGAGTGCGCGGTCGGCATCGACAATGGGAGCCATGCCGTCGAAGGTTTCCAGAATGTCGAAAAGTCTTTGATGTTTGGCACGGTTGGGGTTTTCCTTGCCGGCAGCCTTGTCCTGAAGAATTTTTTCCTGGGTGGAGAGAGCGCAACAACAACTCATACGTAACTCCTGAAAGAAGGGCGGAAAACGTGCCTGCAGTTGAGAGGAGAAGGAGAGGCGGGACGGAAGAGTTCCGCCCCGCCGTATGTTTTGTCCCGAACTGTTACATCATTCGGTTCGGAAGGAACAGAGAGATACCCGGAATATAAGTGAGAATGAAGAGCACCGCGATCATGAGAATGATCATGGGAACGGCGGCCTTGGCTATGGATTCGACTTTCAGACCACTGGTTGCGCTGGCTACGAAGAGGTTGGAGCCGACGGGCGGGGTTACAAAGCCGATGGCCAAGTTCACCGTCATAATGAGGCCGAAATGAATGATATCTACGCCGAGCTTTACAGCAATGGGAGCGAGAATGGGAGTAAGAATAATGGTGGCCGCAGCTGGTTCCATAAGAGCACCGACTACCAGCAGGAACAGGTTGATGAGCAGAAGTACGAGATACTTGTCGCTGGATACGGACAAAATGGCCTGGGCAATGCTTTCAGGCACCTGTTCCAGGGCGAGCAGATAGCCGAAACTGCTGGCCATGGCGATGAGGAAAATGATGACGGCACTTGTAGTGCAGCACTCGACACAAACTTGGAAGAAGTTGTGTCTGTTGATGCCCTTGTAGACGAACACGCCGACAATCAGTCCGTAGGCAGCACTGATGGCAGCGGCTTCTGTGGGAGTCATGAAGCCGCCGTAAATGCCGCCCAAGATGATGACCGGAACCATGAGGGCATACTTGGCTTCCCAGATGGCCTGAATGACTTGCTTCTTTGTGAGTTTTTCGGGATTGCCTCTCCAGTTGTTCTTTTTGCTGAGGTAATAGCTCCATCCCATGAGGACGAGACCAACGAGTATGCCGGGAATGATGCCGCTCAGGAAAAGCTTGCCGATGGAAGCCTTGGCAATGACGCCGTACACCACCATGGGATTGCTTGGGGGAATCATGACGCCTATGGAGCCTGCGCAGGCCACGAGAGCTGCGGCAAAGCGTTTGTCGTATCCGCGTTCAACCATGGCCGGAATGGTAATGGAGCCGATGGCTGCTACCGTAGCCGGACCGGAACCGCATATGGCGGCAAAGAACATGCATGTGAGCACTGTGGCAAGTGCAAGTCCGCCTACGGCCTTGCCTACGAGAATGTCGGCCAGATTGATGAGTTGCCTTGAGAGGCCTCCCATGCCCATAAACACACCGCCAGCTACGAAGAAGAATATGGACATGATGGTGAAGGAATCCAGTGCGGAGAAGCAAGTAGAAGCTTGCGTGGAAACGTGCAGAAATTCCGAGTTATACAGAGCGGCCATGGCGGAAAAGCCGAGTGTAACGGCAATGGGAACGCCGAGCAGGAGACAGATGAACATGGTGCAACCGAGGACGGTGACGACTTCCAGTTCCCACTGGCAGATGATTGGCGTAGCAAGCAGCAGACCTACGGCGATGGCAATGATGGAATCTCGTATACCCGTTATACGAACCTGACGGACAATGTTCTGAATGAGCCTGATGCTCATGAGTGAAAAACTGACGGGCAAAACAATATATGGGTAAAAATACGAGATGCCTATGGCAGGCGAGAACTGCGGCTTGTCCAGCTGCATCATGGACAGGTTGTAGCACAGATAGGCAAGTACACAGGTGAATACCAAAAAAACGCTTTCGTCGAGCACCCAGAGCATGTTCTGGATGCGTTTAGGCATGGCGTCAAAGAATAGAGAAATGTTGATGTTGGAACGCGACTTGATCAGCAGCGGCACGGAAAGGTAGGAAAGCCATATAAAGCACCATACGGCAAGCTCTTCCACCTCTGCCGTAGAACCTGCAATGCCAAGCAAATTTGTGGCAATATAACGGAACAGCACCTGATAAGTGATAAGGCCGATGGACAACAGCAGGGTGAAGACCATGATCGGTTTTTCAAAATTTTCGTCAAGCCAGTGCAGGACGCCTCTGTCCTGCTTTGGCGCAAGGCCGCTGTCAAGCATAAAATATCTCCTAGGTATGGTATCGCTGATACGGACGGACAACGGCCACTTCATGCGAAGTATGCCCGTTTCACGAAACCGGACACAGAGCGAACACTGACTACTGAGTACTGTATTGTGGAAAAGAGGCCCGGTGATGCCCCTGGGCCTCATCCTGTTTTATGTGATATTATTTCTGGGCATCCTGAAGAAGCTTCACCATTTTTTGATCAAGCTCGGGGCCGAATTCATCCCACACGACCTTGAACTTTTCTCTGAGTGCAGCTTTCTGGGCATCGTCCAAGAAGTTAACTTTCACGCCGTTTTGATTGCAATATTCCAGTCCTTCTTTTTCCAGCTGATCAAGCAGCGTCCATTCCCATTCCTGAGCCTCCTTGGCGGATTCCATAATCGCCTGCTGGATGTCGGCGGGAAGACCGTCATAGAATTTTTTGCTCATGCAGCCGATGTGAATAGGGAAATTATGTTGGGTCACAAACATATACTTGAGGATTTCGGCACGACCGAAGCTCTTCATGGAGAGGAAGGAAAGAAGTTCTCCTTCCACGGTGCCCTGCTGCAGAGCCTGATACACGGCATCGAAGGCCAGGGAGGTGGGGTTCATGCCCACGGCCTTGCAGTTGGCTATGTCGATGGGAGAGGGGGTGGAGCGTATTTTCACTCCCATAAGGTCGTCCACGGTTTTTACGTCTTTCTTGGTAAAGGCCCAGGAACGCATGGCCGTGGCGTTGAACATGAAGGGATACAGGTCCACGGTGGCGAGCTGTTCCACGAGGTACTTGTTCAGATCGCCGTAGGCAAGAGCCTGCATATAGGGAAGCATCTTGGTGGGATCGCACATGTAGGGCATGTCGAAGGCCAGAGCGCATTTATGGAAGCTGGACAGAATGTTGGTGGCGATGGAGGCCACTTCCAGGTTGCCTTGCTGCACGGCTTCACCGGCGACACGGTCGGACCCCAGAACGGCGTTTGGATAGATTCTTACTACTACGCGGCCGTTGGTCTTCTTTTCCAGAAGTTCCTTGAACTTTTCGTAGCCCATGGTGAACTCGTTGCCTTCCGAGCCGGTATGGGAAATGCGGATGAGGATTTTCTTTTCCTTGGCCGAGGCCTGCTGAGGCAGGGCGGCGCCGAAGGCAGCGATGAGACCGAAGACCAGGCAACCTTTCAAAAATCTGTTCATGGATTCCTCCGTTAGAGTGTTTTTTATTGAGGAGGCACTCAGTGAGCGCTTGTCGCTTTTGGCGGATCAGAGACCGAGGATCTTGGCCGCATTGGCGTACATGACGTGTTCACGGGCCTCGGGGCTGAAGGGCAGGGAGGCGTACAGTTTGAGCGTGTCGGCAATGTGGTCGAAGGGATGGGCACTGGAGAAGACTATTTTGCCCATGAGCTGACGGTTGGCCGCCTGCACGTACTGTTCCATGTTGTAGAGCATGGTGCAGGCCGAGAAGTCGATGTAAACGTTCTGATGACGGGTGGCCACGCCGATCATTTCCATGATCCACGGATAGCCGCCGTGACTGACTATGATGGTCAGTTCCGGAAAATCGGTGGCCACGCGGTCGATGAGCCAGGGAGCGTGGTGTTCGATGACCACGTTGGGCATGCCGCAGGAACAGCCCGTGGTAACGGCAACGGGAATGCCCTCTTCACAGCATGCGGCGTAGAAGGGATAATACAGCGCACCGTTGACGGGCACGCCGGACATGGCGGGATCGATGGAGGCTCCGCGTACGCCGTATTCTCTGACGGCCTTGCGGAAGGCCCGCAGAGCCGTCATGCGCAGCAGCGGATCAATGCCGTAGAAACCCGTGAAGAAGTCCGGATATTTCTGTATGCTGTCGAGCATGCCGGGATTGGTGGACACCGTGTTCACGCTGGAGCCGATGTCGCGTCCGGTGACCACGGCGTGAACGACATCAAGATCACGCAGCATGGCGACTTCCTCGTCCAGAGTTCTGGCGGGACGCTGATCGAAATGCGTGGCCGCACTGAACGACTGGTAGAGGGGATTGGTGAGAATGCCCTGAAGCGTTTCGCGCGTCGCCGGGCGGAAACGCATGTCGATGATGCTCATGAAAAACTCCTTGTCTGCGTGTGGTGCTGGCGTGTTATCGGTATTCGGCCGGGTCGGATTCGGCCCAGCTGTTGAAGGCTTTTTCCTTGTGCAGGGTTTCTGCTCCCATGCGCAGCAGAGAATCTCTGCTCCAGGTGCCGCCGTAAACGGCCCCGGCGAGGTCGGCCATGAGATTGAGCGCCCGGTCGTGTTCCTCGGGGCGCAGCGCTCTTGTGCACAAGCCCATGGTGTCGAACACCGCCACGGCCTGGGCGTCCGGGGGATCCTCGAACGGAATGGGGCGTCGTGAGGCGTACGGACTCTGGCGGAACGCTTCCAGCACGTGCATGCGCAGCGTCGTTTCGTCGGAATCGGACAGGGAAAGAAGGTCGGAAGAGAGAGCGGCCGGGCACAGCCCGAGATCGGTGCATACCTTTTCCAGTCTGGAAGACTGCGACTTCTGCTCAAAGCAGTCACGGCACAGGCTGCCGCTGGCGTAAGGCGTGTTTTTCAGTTCGTCGTGAAGACGGGCGCAGCAGAGCAGGCATTCCGTATCGCGGCAGATGCTTTCGGCCCTGCTGTTCAGCATTTTGGAAGAGGCATACGTGGTGCCGCCGCGAAGGACGATGGCCCGCACTCCCTTGGAAGCCATGACGGCGCTCAGACCGCGGCTGGGAATGTTCTTGAGCGTGTTGACGGACGAACCGGAAATGAGCAGGGAGGCGTCGGGACTGCAGACGACGGCGGCGTGTCCCCATGTGATGATGCAGGCATTTCTGCCGAAGCGTCTCTGCAGGCCTTCATGCAGGGCGTAGCCGCCCATTTCTGCAACGTTGACGGCGGGCATGAGTTCTTCCAGCGAAAGCAGAGACACTCTGCCCCTGTCCAGAATCAGAACATACTGTCTGTTTCCGGCAGACTGTCCTTCAACAATGGCAAGCCGCACGTCCATGGCGGCCATGAGCCGCGAGGCCCGGCTCATGAAGCTCACACTTTCAAGCCGGTTGGTGGAAGGACTTTTGGCGCCGAGAAAAACCTTGTCGAAACAGGAAAGAGGGCAGCCTGCGAACATGCCGGAAGCCAGAACCAGAACATTCTTCTGGCAGAGCGGATCTGCACTGGGATCCATTTCGGTATAAAGAATCTGGCTTATCAGTCCCCGGCCGCCGAGGCACCATCGTTCTCTCGGGAGATCGAATACCCGGACGTTGCCGGTGGACATGTTGACACGAACATAGCGATACATGAGACACTTTTCCTGTTCTGACGGAGATGTCCAGAAGAAAGCAAGAATCGTGCCAAAGTTCTCAAGTTCGTAAAAGTCGTGAAAATAAAGCCGATTAGAATTATAGAAAAGAAAAGTCTCTCGTCGTGTTTGTATCGGTATGGATACATGTATTTGGAAACATGTATCTATACGATACATATGAACCCTTTTCCCCGGGCGCTACTTTTTCTTTCGCCACATATCCGGCGTCATGCCCATCTGTTTGACTTTGCGATACAGGACGCATCGTGCGATTCCGAGTTCATAGGCGGCAAGGCGCATGTTTCCCTGAGTCTGGCGGAGCATTTCCATAATGGTTTCCATTTCCTGAGCCTTCAGCAGATTGCTGCGCGCGGCAGGCAGAGGATAGGGGGATGTCGTTTCGTTTTCTCTGCTCTGCAGAATGTGGGCGGGAAGATCGGAAATCTGAATGACGGGCGAAGTGGAAATGTTGATGGTGCGTTCAATGACGTTTTCCAGTTCGCGCACATTGCCCGGCCAGTGATAGAGGGAGAGGGCTTCGAGAACTTCTTCGGTGAAGCGGGCATCGGGCCGCCCCAGCGCACGGGAGAATTTTTCAAGAAAGAAGTTGGACAGCAGGCGTATGTCCGTTTTCCTGTCCCGCAGGGGCGGAATGGTGATGGAAAGCACATTGAGACGGTAATACAGATCGTTTCGGAAAGTCTGCTGCCGGACGGCCTCTTCAAGATTCCGGTTCGTTGCGGCCACTACCCGAATGTCGATGTGTTTTGCCGTCGTGCCGCCGACGCGCACGACTTCGTTTTCCTGGAGCAGTCTCAGCAGACTGGCCTGAGCATCGAGAGGCAGCTCGCCTATTTCGTCAAGAAAGACGGTTCCGCCGTCGGCCAGCTCGAACTTGCCGGGTTTGCCCTGTTTTCTTGCTCCCGTGAAGGCGCCGTCTTCGTAGCCGAAAAGTTCGCTTTCCAGAAGCGTTCTCGGAATGGCGCCGCAGTTCACCACCACGAACGGACCGTTTCTGCGGGAACTGGCATTGTGTATGGACTGAGCGAAAAGTTCCTTGCCCGTTCCGGACTCGCCGAGAATCAGCGTGGTGATGTCGCTTTGGGAGGCTCGTCTTGCCAGACGCACCACTTCTCGTATGGCGGTGGATTCTCCCACGATGTTTTCAAAGGAATATGCGGCGCCCGAGCTCATCATGCGCGTGGCGTATTCTCTCATGCGCTTGACGCTGCGCAGGGTGATGATGGCGCCGCCGTCCTGAATCGGCGCATAGGATACCGCATACTGAAACAGGCCGTGGGGCAGGTGAAGACTGACTTCACGGTCGTTGATGCGGTGCCTGGCGGAAAGCATGCTGCTCAGTCCTTCGCTCGGGGGAATGAGGTCGTGAATGGACATGCCCGAGGAATTGTTCTGTCCGGAGGGAGTGCCGAGTCCGAGCATGGTCCGCGCCTTGTTGTTCATGGCCCGTATTCTGTCTTCGCTGTCGAGAATCAGCACGCCTTCATCCAGAAATTCCAGCATGGCGTTCTGCTCCTTGAGCAGCAGGCGCAGACGAATCTGTTCGGAAACGGCATAGGCCGCAGCCTCCACCAGACCTATGGTGTGATGATGGTGGTTCTGTGCGCTTATGGAAATGTTGAGAATGCCTACCAGATCGTTTTCATTGAAGATGGGCGCGCTGCAGCAGCACCAGTCGGTGGCGTTGCCGTAGTAGTGTTCCGCCCCTATGATTTCTATGGGACGCCGTTCTATGAGCCCCGTGCCTATGCCGTTGGTGCCGGAGTGTTCTTCCGTGGCGTAGAGTCCTTTCTGGAACACGGAAAGCGCGTTGATGTCCTCCTCGTGTCCCACGATGTGCAGAATGAGGCCGGAATTGTCGGCCAGACCTATGACGCTGTGGGCGGCGCTGATGGAGGAAAACAGCTTTTCCATGATGGGCACGGAGCTTTCAAGAAGCTCCCGGTTGCGCCGGAGCGCGGCGTTCAGTTCTTCGGCGGAAACGGGAACTTCCTCTCTTCTGTGCTTCGAGCACTGGCGGCAGCGCTTCCAGGATTCCAGAATAAAGGGACGAACCAGAGAAGTGTCTATGGGGGCATATTGCTTGAAGGCTTCGCGAAGTTCCAGCATGTTGTCGTGGGGATGTTTTTCGCCGGGCATGTCTTTCTCCTTGGATGGCGAGTTGTTTTTTGTGGGAGCGGATGGTCGGTATGTTCGCTTCTCCCCAAGACAACGTCATTGATAATGAAGGGAAGATGAAAGAGGGAGAAAACCGAGGTTTCCGGCGGACAGCGATCGGTTTTCTGCAACAGAAGAAGGTGCGGACATGGTCGGCTTGCCGTCGTTCCGGCTGTCGGGCAAGTTAGTCTGTGAGCAGTCCGGCAAGACGGAAGGCCGTCGCTTCGTCTTCCTCGGGTTTTCTTCCGGATACGGCCGCGCCGCCGATTACGGTGCCGTTTTTATCTCTGACGGGAACGCCGCCCTGTACGGAGGTCATGAACGCGTCACCGAAATCGGCGAGAGCGAGATGTTCCCTTACAAGGCGTTCATGAAATTCCGCGGTTGTCTGTCCCATGCGCGCGGCGGTATAGGCCTTGGCCCTCGCCATGGTGAAGGAGCGGGAGGATATGCCGTCCATCTGCAGGTATCCGAGCACGAAGCCGTGCTCGTCGGTGACGCAGGCGCATACGGGAGCACCGGGCCCCGCAATGTTTTCAAGCTGTTGAAAGGCGGCGAGAATGTGCTTCTGATCGATCATGTGGCAGGCTCCGAAGTTTTGTTGTTGATACGGTGTGGCCGTTTTGGAGGAAGCGGGCGGATATATCGTGAGGGAACGGAATGCCCTACAGGTATTTTTCGGGACAGCGTAAAAGACTCCCTCTCTGTTTTGGATTCGGAGAGGTGTTTCCCGTCATACGGACGTAAGCGAAGATACCGGAGCTCTTTCCGAACGCAGCAATCCGACGTGGTTCCGCGCCGACGGGAGGAATGTGCGCTTGCCCGTGTCTGAGTTTTCAGGAACGCGAGGCCGATTTCGGGGAAATGCCGTCCACGAGAGCTATGGCGCTGCAGTCCCTGGCATCGTATTCTTCGGCTTCCTGGTAGAGCCGGTAGGCAAGCTCCGCCAGAGGCATGGCAAGTTCCTCATGATTTGCCGCCTGATCGAGAGCTATGCCCATGTCCTTGCGCAGCAGCTTCAGCGTGAAGGTCGGGGTGTAGTTGTGTTCGACCATTTTTTCGAAATTGCGTGTGAACTGCGTGGAACCTCCGGCACTGTCCTTCACCACGTCGGCAAGCTGGGACAGGTCCAGTCCCATGGTGGAGGCAAAGCGGAAAAATTCTCCCACGGCGGCCAGATTCACGGCCCCGAGAAGATTTGTCATGGCCTTGACGAGTTTGCCGTTGCCCACGGCGCCCAGCTGGTGGACCTTTTCCGCCATGGCATTCAGAACGGGAGCCGCCTTTTCAAAGTCGTCCGGCTTTCCCGCGCCGAGAATGGTGAGCGTTCCGTTGATGGCCCGGGGCAGCGCTCCCGTGATGGGCGCGTCGATGACGCTCACGCCGCTGTCCGCATAGAAGGCCTCCACTTCCCGAACTGTTTCCGGGGAGCAGGAAGTCATTTCAATGATGATGCAGCCGGGTTTGAGGAGCTTTTTCATGGTCTCATTGAGGTAGATTTCACTGACGGCCGTATCGTCCGGCACCACGCTTATGACAAACTCGGCCTGTCCGATCATGTCCGTGAGAGACGTGTGGATGACGGCCCCATGGCGTTCGGCGATACGAGGATTTTCCATGTGTCCCCTGTGAGGCATGACATGAACGCGATGTCCGGCCTTCAGCAAATTCAATGCCATGGGAAGCCCCATGGTCCCCAGTCCGAAAAAGGCGATTTCAGCCATGAAAGAGGCTCCTTTTTGAAAAATGAATACCATGTTTCTGCCCATGCAAAAGATGTGCCATGGTTCAGAATAAGTATGATACTATCATAAAAATGAAAAGTGTTATGCTGAAAGGATAAAATGTATTATTATGATACATGTATTCATTATATATGTATCGTAATGATACATAAAAGAAGGATGAAGTCTGTCGTTGCAAGTATGCATGGTGATGCCGTCCGATGCTGAAAAAAGGCGGGAGCCATGGGCTGCAGAACATTCGGGGAAAAAGGAATCATCGTATTCGTGTTCGCAGGCAAAGAAAAAGAAATATTTTTAAATTGATAATGAATTTTATTTTCCTTAATTCTTGAGAAAAATTTGATTGATAAAACTTTTCTTGTCGATACCAACCTTGAGTGAGGAACGTATGAGCGCCGCCATAGAACAGATCTCTTCGGACAGGCTGAACTCCGAAGATTCGCGCCCGAACGGCATGTTTTTTGTCTCTTCCGGGAAGGAAAAAACATGGAGCATGAAGAAATAGTTTGCGAGGGATGGGAACCTCTTTTCCGTGCCCTAGGCGAAAAATTGCCGTGCATCCCGGTGTAGGTGGTTGTCAGATTCCGTCCGAGGCCGTGGAAAAGAGCCTCGACATTCTTCTCGACAGGCCGCGCACGGGAGACAGCGTAGCCTATATTCATGTGCCTTTCTGAGAGACACACTGTTTGCACGCAGCTTTTACAATCTCGGGTACAGTCCGGAGGAGAGCGTCTACATGGTGGGCAATATACGAGAGCTCAAGAATGTGGTACTTCGGCGGGCTGCAGAGTCGGATCTTGCCTTTTTCCATCCCTCGGAAAGAGGGCAGGATGAAAGAACCGGGAAGTGGCTGAAGGAAAGTGGTGGACGCGGAACGGAGTATCACTCTTGAGGATTTGGAGAAGCGTCGCTGGAGCAGAAATGCCGCTGCCGGTGAGATGGGAATTACCCGGGTTACGCTTTTTCAAAGAGGCGGAAACTTAAGTTGGGGCTGATACTGGCGCCGATGTGAAGGGAGAAACAGAGAATAGAATCGGAAACTCAGAATGTGCTTCAGCGGTATTTTCTGGCCAGCTCCTTTATTTCGTTCTGATTGTCGAGAGAACCCATGTTTTGGAACGTTTCGGCCATGGTGCGGATAAGTTCTTTCCGTTCGGCCTGGTAATCCTCCTGCCAGTTTTTCCAGAAATCCCGGTTGAGCATGTAAAGAACGAACTGTCCCCAGCGACGGATGACCGGAGTCGGGACTACGTGTTCAAGTTCGCAGGCCACGGCGTCGGCTTCCTCGTGTTCGAGCTGAAGCACCTGTTCGAAAAACTCCCGGAAAATAACGTGCCTGTGAGTGATGTCGCGGCCGATGAGGCGTCCTTCCCGGGTAAGGTGAATGAGACTGTAGGGTTCATATTTCACAAGGCCCATGGCCTTGAGAGTCTTGAGCGTGCTCGTGACCGTGGAACGGCTCACCTTGGCGGCGTCTGCTATGGAACTGGCACGGGCTGCGCCGTCTTTTGCTTCTTCCAGAAAGATAATTTCAAGGTAGTTTTCCAGAACCGGAGAAAGAGATTTTTTCTCCGTGTCTCGGTCATGACTGGGGCAATCCGTCATGGAAACCTCCGTGTTTTCAGGCAGTCTGCCGCTTTCGCAGACCGTATTCAAGCCATTTTTTTTCGTGGAAGAGACGCAGCGTCCAGAGAAAGGCAGCTGTTTGTCCGGCGGCGCCTGCGGCAAAAATGCCGGGTGCTCCCAGTCCCAGAAGTATCCCCAGACAAAGCGAAAGGGGAATTCCGACGAGCCAGCAGGTGACGGCGCCGACCCGGCAGGACAGCAGTGTGGCTCCTGCGCCCGAGAAAAGGGCGTTCATCATGCCGGTCATACCTGTAAACGGTACGGTGATGCAGGCAAAAAGCAGAAAGTCGGAAGCCTGTTTGAGCACCGTTGCGTCACTGGAAAAGAACATGGCCACCTGATGACGCAGCAGCCACAGAAGCAGGCTCGGAACAATAAGTACAAGCCCCAGATGAAGGATGGAGCGGCGCCCGAAAAGATACAGAGTCTCTTTTGTTCCACCGCCGAGAAGATGTCCGCTCACAATGACCATGGACATATTGAGGGCTCCCAGCGGAAAAAGAAGAATGGAGTGTACCCGGCCGCCTACGCTCATGCCGGCAAGCACGCTGGTGCTTTCCGGCAGAAGGCCGACGACGGCAAGTGTGGTGAGACTGCCCAGATGCGTCATGAGGTGTCCTGCGGCGGCGGGCATGCCAACACGGAACAGATACGGCATGGCCCGGCGGTTCCAGCGCCACGGAGCAAAAGTGCGGCGATGAAGCAGACCGTAGAGCGCCGCAAGGACAAGGTTGCAGACAAGGCCGAGTACGGCACAGGCGAAGGTCGTCCAAGCAATGCCAGCTGCCCCGAAGGCGGGAAGAGAGAACCGGCCAAGTCCGAAACCGAGATCGCCGAAAAGATTGGCGATGGTCATAACAAGAAGCGTAAGGAGAGGAAAGAGAACCTTCTTATAGGCTCGAAAAATGGAGTTCACCATGATGAGCACGTAATAGAAGGGAAGCTGGCAGCAATAGGCGGTGAAAAAGGTGGAAAGAGAGGGGCGAAGGGCCTCGGAAATGCCCATGGCCCGGAACAGAAGCGGCTCGAAAAGCATGGCGGATGCGGCCACAAGCGTGCCCATGGATGCGGAAAGCATGATGATGAGTCCGGCATAACGGTTGGCCCGCACGGTAAGGCCCGCACCGAGAGACTGACTTACCGTTGCCATGCAGCCGCTCGCCACCAGAGATGTGAGCAGCATGAGCAGTGAGAATATCTGCGCGACCACGCCGACGGCGGCCTGCACTTCCGGTCCTAGTCTTCCGGCACTCCACACATCGGTCATGGAAATGGCCAGATGGCAGAGCATGAGCCCCATCTGGGGAAGGGTAAGCCGGAAAAGTTCACTTCGCGACGGCAGAGAGCGGCCGGGGGCGGAGGAAGAGAGAAATGAGGACAACGGGACCCCCTGTCTGAATGTGCGGCGGGCTTTTTCACACTAGGGGGGATAGTGTTATTTGTCAAATAAAGTTTTATTGATAAAACTTATGTTGTTTCCCGACGTTACTTGATATCTTTTGCATTGTCTTTTTCCTCAACGGGCTGCTCATGTTTTTTCTTCCACGCTTTGATGGCTTCAAGGCGTTGTTTGCAGCGGGCCTCAAGGCCTTGTTCCGTGGGAACGTAGTATGTTCTGCCTGCCAGGGAGTCGGGCAGGCAGTGCATGTTCGTCAGCTTTTCTTCCGTGTTGTGGGCGTACTGGTACCCCTTGCCGTAGTCGAGTTCCTTCATCAGCTTTGTCGGAGCGTTTCGTATCTGAAGGGGAACAGGTTCGTCGAGCATGGATAGTGCGTCCTTCCTGGCACGACCGTAGGCCACATAGAGGCTGTTGGATTTAGGAGCGAGAGAAAGATAGACCACGGCCTGCGTGAGGTGTACGGAGCATTCCGGCATGCCGATGAAATGGCATGCCTGATAAGCGGAAATGGCCGTGTCGAGTGCATGGGGATCGGCAAGGCCTACGTCTTCGCTGGCAAAACGGGTGACACGGCGGGCGATGTAGAGAGGGTCTTCTCCTGCCTCCAGCATTCGTGCAAGCCAGTACACGGCGGCATCGGGGTCGGAATTGCGCATGGACTTGTGCAGGGCGGAAATGAGGTTGTAGTGCTCTTCGCCCTGTTTGTCGTAGAGCAGCGACTTTCGAGAGGTACATTCTTCCAGCGTCTGCTCGGATATATGTACGCAGTCGCCTTCCGTGTCACCGTTCAGCACCGCCATTTCCAGAGTGGAGAGTGCGGAGCGTGCATCGCCGTTGGAAAAGGCGGCAATGATTTCCAGCATGTTCGGAGGAATGGAAACGTGAAGGCTGCCGAAGCCCCGGGGATCCTGCAGAGCGCGTTCGAGCAGGGCCTTCACGTCCTTTTCGGAAAGCTGATGAAGTACGAACACCTTGCAGCGGGAAAGCAGTGCGCCGTTGACCTCGAAGGAAGGATTTTCGGTAGTAGCTCCTATGAGTATGATGCTTCCTTTTTCCACAAAGGGCAGGAAGGCGTCCTGTTGAGCCTTGTTGAAGCGGTGTATTTCGTCCACGAAGAGCATAGTGCGTCTGCCGTACTGCCGATCCTTCTCCGCCTGTTGCATGACGGCCCGTATTTCCTTGATGCCGCTCGTGACGGCGGAAAAGTCGATGAAGTTCGATTTCGTGTGCCCGGCGATGATGCGTGCCAGCGTGGTTTTGCCTACGCCCGGAGGCCCCCAGAATATCATGGAGGATATCTGGTCGGTTTCTATGAGTCTGCGCAGCACCTTGCCCTTGCCGAGCAGATGTTCCTGACCAAAGAATTCGTCGAGAGAGCGCGGGCGCAGTCGTGCTGCCAGAGGCTGAGAACTCTCGTTGTCGAAAAAGGAATGCTGTTCCATGAATATCCTTGCGGCACGGGGCGTTCTGAAAAAGGGAAATTTTGTATTTCTTCCGGCAGAATGCTGATGCGGAAAGGTTTCCGATCGTTTGTCCCGCAGAAATTTCGTGCTGCCTGAGTTTCAGAATATGCTCTTCCCCGAGGGAGAAAAGAGCGAAAATGGATGCGCTTGTTCAGAAGAACGCCGTTTTTTGCTGCTGGTGAGAAATTATTTTATCAGGAAAGAAAATGGAAGAGTCGAATTTCCTTTATGAAGAAGTAAGAAAGCCTGAAGGGGAGGCTTAAAAAGTAGCCTTCCGACACCGATCTTCCTTTCTTTTTACTAGGCTGAAAGCGGCGTTACACCATGGGAGCAGCCGGCATCGTCTGAGGTGCTGGTCAGACTGTTTTTAATGTTTTTGAGCAGTTCGGGAAGAAAAAAGGCCGCCCGAAGGCGGCCTTTTTAGGTGGAGCAGATAAGCCTTACATCAGAATGAAGGCCACGATGCCCACGGCAATGCCGTAGAGAACGAAAGGAATGACGGTGCGACGAAGAATGTCGCCTTCCTTGCCGATGAGGCCGAGCACGGCACAGGCCGCCACGATGTTATGAATGCAGATCATGTTGCCCATGGCGCCGCCGACGCCCTGAGCGGCAACAATGATGAAGTGCTGGGGTACGCTGTAGCCGAGGGTTCTGGCCATATCCCACTGGAAGTTGGCGAAGAGCATGTCGGACACGGTGTTGGAACCGGTGATGAACGCTCCGAGACCGCCGACGTAGGAGGCGAGAGCAGGCCATGCGCCGCCGGCAAGATCGGCCAGACACTGAGCGAGAGCCATGGGCATGGAGACGTGGTTGGTGGCCTCGCTGACACCCGTGCCCTTGAAGATGGACACGAGAGCCACGGCGGCGAGCAGGGAAATGGTGGGGGCCTTCATTTTGGCGAAGGCGGTGGACCATGCCTTGCTGACCTTGTTGCTGCCGATGGCGTCGTCACGAAGCATGCCGTGCAGGAAGATGGTGATGATGGAAACGAGAATGAAGGGCACGGTGCCGGGCAGGTTCATGAGCGCGATGTAGGAGGTCACGCCTTCCTGACCGAGAATGTTGGACGCGCCGATGTTGAACATGGGGTCGGTGACCAGGGCCTTCAGATGGAAGGCGGGCACGCGGGTGACAACGAGGATGAGGCCGCACAGAACATAGGGGAGCCAAGCCATGAACTGGCTCATGTGTTCCTTGTATTCGGTCACGTCGGAAGGCTTGATTTCACCAATCCAGGCGGGATCCCATTTGTCGCTGGAGTCGAAGTCCCAGGTGCCTTCGGGAACGCACACGCCCTTCTGGGTGAGCTTTACGAGAACGCCGAGGCCGATGATGCCGCCGAGCAGGGAAGGAAGTTCGGGACCGACGGCCCAGGCAAGGATGAAGTAGGGCACGCCGAAGCAGACGGAGGCGAGCAGGCAGTACTTCCACGCGGCAAAGCCTTCGGACCAGGACTTGTTCTTGCCGTAGTAGCGGGTCATGAAGCCCAGCAGGAAGATGGGCAGAATGAAGAGCATGGGCAGATGCATGAGAGTGACGTATTCGCCGATGGTCTTATAGATCACGGCAGGGTCACCTGTGCCGAGAGCGGCCATGGCGAGGCTTTCAATGGACTTGAAGCCCTGAAGCACGGGAGTGCCGACGGCACCGAAGGTCACGGGGATGCTGTTGAAGGCGAGGCAGATGACGGCCGCACAGAGGGGAGGGAAGCCGAGACCGAGCAGCAGCGGGGCGGCAAGAGCGGCGGGGGTACCGAATCCGGCCGCGCCTTCGATGAAGGCTGCAAACATGAAGCCTATGATGATGGTCTGAACGCGGCGGTCAGGACTGATTTTTTTCATGCCTGCCTGGATGGTTTCCATGGCGCCGCTGTAGGTGAGCGTATAGTAGATGAGCAGAGCACCGAAAACGATGATCAGCACGCCGGCGGCCGTGATGAAGCCTTCAAGCGTGAGGGCGATTACCCGGATGAGGGGAAGCTGCCATACGATGATGGCGAGAAGCGCGCCGGTAGCCCAGGCCAGGGGCATGGCGCGCATGGACGACCAGCGAAGGCCGACCATGAGAATCAGCGCCACAAGAAGCGGCGCGACGGCGAACAGTGCCAGCAGTTCAATGTTCATAGTGCTCTCCTCTACAGTCTGTAAGAAGGTAAACGGGATTATGCAGGAAAAGCGTAATGCCTGTTCCTGGTTGAGTATTTTTGAGTTCTGATGGCGTGAAATTATGGCCGCAACCTGTCTGTCGGCGGGGCGGCCGAGAGGAATCATTGCATTGCCGGTTGCAGGATGGGGTGCTTTCCCGGAAAGGGAAAATTCCGCAGAGCCGTTTTTTTTGAAGAGGCCCCGCCCCGGACGGGACGGGGCCTCCTGTTTTTTTTTACTTCATCTGACGGGCAAGCAGCTCGGAGATGTGCTCGACCTTGATGCTCGAATCATTGGCCGTGGCCACGCCGCGTATCTGCATGACGCAGCCGGGGCAGTCGGTCACCACCAGGGAGGCACCGGTGTCTTCGCTGTTCTTCAGCTTCTTCTTGCCGATTTCGGCAGAGAGTTCGGGGAACTTCACGGAGAAGGTACCGCCGAAGCCGCAGCACATGTCTTCTTCCGTCGCAGGCACATAGTCGGCAACCATGTTCAGAAGAGCGCGGGGCTCTTCGGTCACGCCCATGTTGCGCATATGGCAGGGCGAGTGGTAGGTCACCTTTTCGTTCGACTTCACAAAGTCGTCTGCACGCAGGCCGAGCTTGTTGTAAACGAAGGAGGTGAAGTCCATGACCTTCGAGGAGAAGATGTCGGTCCGGTAATGATCCGGGGTATCCTTCAGCAGATCGGGATAAGCGTGCTTGAGGTGACCGGCGCAGGAGGCGCACAGTGTGATGATGGCGTCGTACTTGCCGGGCTCGAAGGCGTTCACGTTCTGCGAGCTTACCTGGAGACTGGTTTCACGCTGTCCCATCATTTCCAGAGGCAGGCCGCAGCAGGTCTGCTTGAGGGGGAACTCCACATGCACGCCGTGTCTGTTGAGCAGACGCACGGCAGCCACAAGCTGTTCGGGGTACACGAAGTCCTGTGCGCAGCCGGAGAAGATGGCTACGCGGAACTTGGGCTGGGCAGGGTTGTTCACCACGCTCTTGAAGAGCTGACGGAACGACTTGGGAGCAAGAGCGGGCAGCTGACGGAAGCTCTGATCTCCGCCCATGAGCACGGCGGGCAGATGGCGGATGAACTTGCCGCCCTTCACGGTGAGGGGCTTCTGCGAGAACTTGATGAACTTGAGCAGACTGTGGAAGCGATCGCGGTCCTTCATCACCATGCTCATCACGGAACCGGCGGTATTGTTGCCTTCGGCCTTGACGAGGCGGGAGCGGATTTCCATGGTGATGCGAGGCAGATCGATACCTGCGGAGCACACGTTCTTGCAGGATTCGCAGCCTATGCAGTTCTGCACCAGAGCACGGGCCTTGTCGGCACCATGGTACAGATAGGTGAGGGCAAGGCCCACGGCGCCGATGTACACATAGCCCATCTTGTGACCGCCGATAAGACGATACACGGGGCAGACATTGGCACAGGCGCCGCAGCGCACGCAGCGCAGAATGTCCTTGAAGGCGGGATCCTGAGCGATTTTGAGACGGCCGTTGTCGAGGAAGACGATGTGCATTTCCTTGCGGCCGTCGGGGCCGACGGCGCATTCGTTGGCACCGGCAATCCAGGTGATGTAGGAGGTGATGGCCTGAGCGGTGGCGTTTCTGGGCAGAACCTGCAGCACCTTGAGGGCATCGGCAATGGTGGGAATGAGCTTTTCAAGGCCGGCAAGAACCACATGCACACGGGGCATGGTGGTCACGAGGCGCAGGTTGCCTTCGTTGGTGACCGTACCGATGAGACCGGCTTCCGCCACGGCGAAGTTGGCACCGGAAATGCCCATGTCGGCCTTCACATATTCACTGCGAAGTTCCTTGCGGGCCACCTTCACGAGCTTCTGAATGTCTTCCCTGTCCTGCTGCACATGGGTGACATCGGTGAACAGGTCGGCGACCTGATAGCGGGAAAGATGAATGGCGGGCATGACCATGTGGGAAGGACCTTCATGACGAAGCTGAATGATCCATTCACCGAGGTCGGTTTCCACCACGCGGCAGCCTTCCTTTTCGAGAGCGTCGTTCAGGTGGATTTCTTCCGCCGTCATCGATTTGGACTTGATGATGTTGTGGCAGTTGTTTTCTTTGGCGATCTTGGCAATGATGCGGTTGGCCTCGGCTCCGGTGGAGGCGAGGTGCACGTGCACGCCGCGTTTTTCGGCCTCGGTCTTGAACTGGGCAAAGAGCTCCATCATGTGCTGGGCCGCATTGTCCTTGATGTCGGCCACTTCCTTGATGAGGCCGTCCACGTCCATACCTTCGAAGATGCGGGTGCGGTTTGCCTTGTATTCAACGGCGAACTTGTCCAGAGTGGCGCGGAGGAACTTGTCGTCCAGCGCTTCCTGAATCTGACCGTGATATTCCTTCATGTTCTTGGCGTCGGCCATGTTTAGTCCTCCAGCAGCACGATATGAAGTTCGAGGGGACCGTGCACGCCGAGGGCGCCCACGCGTTCAATGTCGGCCGTACGGCTGGGGCCGGTGATGAAGGCCGTGTAGGAAGCACCGCCGCGATTGACGAGATCGAGCAGAAGATCGTTGGCGTCCTCCACTTTTGCCAGCAGGGTTCCCTTGCGTACCAGCATGATGGACACTTCGGCGACCATGGTGCCGAGGCGCACTTCTTCGCTGTTGGAATTGACCACGCACGTCACGGTGTCGGCCACAAGACCGGCAGCCCAGGTGATGCTGGTGTCGAATCCGCCCATATGGTCGCGCAGACCGGAGCGCAGCAGCGTGATGTCGGTGCCTGCCGCCTTTTCTTCCAGTACGGCGAACTCTTCTTCGGAAAGACCGGGGGCGGCTATGAAGCGATCAAGAAGGGTGGGGAAGCCGTTTTCGCTGGCAGGACCGTACTGCTCGCCTTCAACGGGCAGCAGCATTTCGCAGTGACGTTTCTTTTCCGTCACGTCAACGGCGTACTGCATGGCGTCTGCAAAGTCCTTGGCCTCATAGAAGGTGACAGGAACTGAAGGCGCCTTGGCTTTCACCACTTCAACAAGTTGATCCTGAGTCATTGTTACTCCTTGGAGCGTTTTTACGTTTCTGAAGTCCTCTCGGCGGAATGCGCCGGACGGACTCAGGACTTGCGGTTGGGGTCGGGATTTGCCGCGAGAGGCGACAGAATCCTTGCTCCGTCATCGGCTCAGGCCGCATGACGGAGACGCAGAGAGAAACGGTGCATCGTTCTTTTCTGTGCACCGGAGAAAGGAAGAGCGGCTCGGCATGGCCGCTCTTCCTCGATGAAATCAGTCCGGAAGCGTTTTCGCATAGATCTCAATGGGATGCTTGACCACCACTTCATCCTTGTTCTGCGAGAGCATGTCGGAAATCTGCAGCATGCAGGCAGGACATCCCGTAGCCACGGCCGTAGCGCCGGACTTTACGATGTTGTCGCGCTTGCGCTGACCTATTTCCTTGGACAGATCGTAATGGAACAGGGTAAAGCTGCCGCCGCAGCCGCAGCAGCGGTCGGCTTCGGCCATTTCCACGAGTTCGTAGTCGGGATTCAGACGGATGAGCTTGCGGGGCTGCTCATAGACGCCGACGCTCTTCTTCAGATGGCAGGAGTCGTGGAAAGTCACGCGGGTGACCTTGCCGGAATGGCGTTCACCGGGATCCATCTGATCCACGTGCAGCACGTCCACGAGGAAGGCGTTGATGTCCATGACGCGTTCGGCCACGGCTCTGATGGTCTTCTGATGATCGGGAGAGAACTCCTGAATGAAGTAGGGCCACCATTCCTTCAGCGTGGCCGTGCAGGAGCCGCAGGGCGTGACGACATAGTCGATGCCGCCGCCGATGAGTTCACGTCCGATCACGTCGAGATTCTTCTGCGTTTCGAGCACGAAACCCTTGCGGTCGCCGGAGGCCAGCGCGGGAATGCCGCAGCAGGTGAGGTCGGAGGGCATGACTATGCCCACGCCGTGATGCTTGAGCACCTTGAGGCATGCCTCACCGAGCTGGGTATAGTATTTGTCGGCCATGCAACCGGCAAAGAACAGCACCTTGACGCCTATCTGGCTTTCGGTGTGCAGACTGCCGTATTTGGCATGGAGGGATTTGGACGGAAGTTTGGCGATGTGGCGGGAGCCTACGAGCTTGCTGAGAAGAGGCATGTCATAGGTTTTCGCGCCTTTCTGACGCATGACGAGCCCCTGGAAGGGGGCGGCGGTGCGCATCATGGCGCTGAACAGCTGCGGATGAGTGAGCAGCTCGCGGAACACCAGCTTTTTCACGGGGTTCAGTCCGCGATAGTCCACAAGAGCCTGACGGGCCTCCATGAAGATTTCCAGAATGGAAACGCCGGAGGGGCAGTTTGCCTGGCAGGAACCGCACAGAAGGCAGCGGTTCAGCTTTTCTTCCACGGCGTCGGGATCTTCAATGATCTTGTGGGCAAGGTTGTCGAGAAGGGCAAGCTTGCCGCGGCTCACGTCGGCTTCCTTATGGGTGACGCCAAACACCGGGCAGACAGCCTGGCACAGACCGCAACGCATGCAGTCGGCCAGCTTGTCGTCCAGCTTCATCAGAGTTCTGGCAAGACGGGAGATATCGCTCATGACTACATCCCCGTGATCTTGCAGGCGTTGAACAGGCCCTTGGGGTCAATGGCGCGGCGCATGCGCTGAGAGAAGAGAATGGTGCCCTTGCTGGTTTCCTTTTCCATCCACTTGGCCTTGGCCGTGCCGATGCCGTGCTCACCGGAAAGGGTGCCGCCGAGCTTGAGGGCAACGTCGAAGATTTCGTCAACGGCGGATTCCACGCGGGAGAATTCTTCCTTGTCGCGCTTGTCGCACAGAATGGTGGGATGCAGGTTGCCGTCACCGGCATGGCCGAAGGTTCCCATGTCCAGCTTGTACTTGGCCGCAATTTCGTTGAGATTCTTGATCATGGCAGGAATCTTGGAACGAGGCACGGTGGCGTCTTCCAGCACGCAGGTGGGACGGGCGCGGGCAAGTGCGGGCAGGGCGTTGCGGCGTGCGGCCCACAGCTTGTTCTTTTCTTCGGCGTCCTTGGGAATGTGAATGCCCGTGGCATTGCATTTTTTGAGCACTTCCTCCACAATGGCTGCTTCGTCGGCCACCTGGCCGGGATGACCGTCCACTTCGATGAGCAGCATGGCGGCGGCATCGACGGGAAGACCGATCTTCTGGTCGGCTTCAACATACTTCAGCGTCGCCTGATCAAGCAGTTCCAGAGTGCAGGGCACGACGTGGGCGGCGATCATGGCGGCCACGGCGTCGGCGGCATCCTGCACGTCGGCGAACTCAGCGGTGATGGCGCGGGAGGCGCGGGGCGGCGGAACCAGCTTGAGAATGGCCTTGCTGATGATGCCCATGGTGCCTTCGGAACCGACCATGAGTCCTGCCAGGTTGAATCCGGTCACGCACTTCACGGTGCGGGAGCCGGTTTTTACCAGGTTGCCTTCGTAGTCATAGAATTCCAGGCCCATGACGTAGTCTTTGGTCACGCCGTACTTGAGGCCGCGCAGACCGCCGGCGTTTTCGGCAATGTTGCCGGCCAGAGTGGACACGGACATGGAGCCGGGATCGGGCGGATAGAAGAGCCCCTTGGCCTCCACGGCGGCGGCGAACTGGGCGGTGACCACGCCGGGCTGGACGACGGCGTACAGATCCTCGGTGTTGATTTCAAGGATCTTCTGCAGACTGTTGGTAAGAATGACGGCACTTTCCACGGTGTCCGGCACGGTGCCGCCGGAAAGGTTGGAGCCTGCGCCGCGCACGGTGATGGCAAGGCCGGCCTCATAGCACAGGCGGACGACTTCGCCTATCTGCTCGGTCTGCGTGGGACGGAGAACCAGCGCCGGCACCTTGGAAGGCAGCACGGCGCTGTCGTAGGAATAGCACTGCCTGTCGGCTTCGCTGGTGAATACGTTTTCTTCGCCCAGCAGAGCGCTCAGGTCTTTGATAAGATTGGGACTGATCATGACACACCCTCCCCGAAGGGTTATAAAGTCAACGAGCTGAATACAATTTTTACCCTAATAAGATAAAGGGAAAACCCCAAAGAAGGCAAGGGGGTTTTGATATTAAAGGCGAATCTTCCGCGTGTCGTTTTTTTCTCAAGGAAAGACGTGGAGAGATGAGGTATAGCCATTTGATATTAAAAAAAATAAAAATTGCACAAATTGGTTTTGACTTCATGTGCAGTGACTGCTGACTCGAAAATCACGAACTTGACTGTGTTCCGGGGGTAAAACAGGGAATACTTGTGACCGGTGAGGATACATGCGGGAGTGTGCGAACGAGAGACAAAGGAGTACGAAAAAATCCCGTCTATTGACGGGATTAGAGAATACGGCTACATAACTTCTAATATTAGAAATTACTTTCTATATTGGAAGTTTCTTTTTGAGGAGGGAGAGGACTTGTCCGCCACAGGAAGTTTTCTCGGTGTGGTATGATGAAAAGCCGGCGCATGAGAGTCGGCCTTCCGACGGCTCGGCGCCGCAGAACATTTTAAGGAAAGGAAAAATATGAGTTCATTGTCACGAGGATTGGAGATCCTTGAATACGTTGCCGCCAATCAGTCCAAGGGCGTGGCCTATCCGCAGATCCTGAGCCATACGGGTTTTCCGGCAAGCAGCTGTTTCAGGGTACTTAAGGAGCTGACGGAATTAAACTATTTAACTTTTGATGAAGACACAAGAAAATACTATGTGAGCATGAAACTGGCCGGCATAGGTGCCTGCGTTACCAGAGAAAACAATATGTCCAAGCTGCTGCACCCGTATCTTGAGCGGCTGCGCGAGGAAAGCAACAAGACCTGCAACCTCGGCGTGATGAATAAGGACAGCGGTATGTTTCTGGACGTTCTGTATTCCCACAACAACGCCATCAAGCTGCTTTCTCAGGTAGGCGCTCCGTTTCCGCTGCACTGTACGGCCATGGGAAAGGTGCTCCTGGCTTATGCCACGCAGAAGACGCGCGACAGAATTCTTTCCCATGAACTTCGCCCGCTGACCGATCGGACCATTACGCAGCGGGGCATTCTTGAAAGACAGCTTGAGCAGGTGCGCCGTGACGGCTACGCTTCGGAGCACGAGGAGTCCACCCGGGGCATACACTGTTTTTCTGCTCCCATTTTTGATTACCAGAAAATGAATGTTGCTGCAGTAAGCATGGCCTGCCCGTATTTTGAGTTTGAAATTCCGGGAGAGCCGGAACGCATCATAGCTCTCGTCAAGCGCTACGCGTCGGAAATGTCCGAAGCTCTCGGCTATCGGGCCGAATAAATTTCGGGCGGGGAGGGGGAGGCTTCGGCTTCATTCGGTTGAGGTGCGGAGTCTTTCCTTTTTTCGATATCAATAATTAAAGTATTTTCCAAATATGAAAATTTGATTTTTTTGATAATAAATTCACTATATACCGTAAAAATAAAAGCCTCCGAAGAAAAAGAAAAAAAGAGATTAAGAAAGAATATTCTTTTCAGCTTGTTGACACTTTTTCTGGGAACGTGTAGTATGAAGTCACTTCCAAATACAGAATTAAGTTTCAATTATATGAAACCCACGAAGTATTTGGAGGGAATTTTTTTTAGAAAATTGTTGGAAGTAACTTTCATATTTGAAAGTCATTGGATGACCATTGTGTGGAGAACAAAAATTTTCCGGTGAATCACAAGGAGCGGCCATGAAGAAGATTCTTCTCATCAACGGAGCCAATCTCAACCGCATGCACAAAAGAGCTCCCTCTTTCGGAGAGGGGGAAACAACTCTCGACGAGATAGTGGAATATGTGCGCGCCTATGCGGAGAAGTGCGGTTTTGAGCTCGACCATTTCCAGAGCAATCACGAAGGGCTGATCGTCGATAAGCTTCAGGAGGCTGACGGCGTGTATGACGGAATCATCATCAACCCCGGTCCGTTCACCCAGTACAGTCACGCCATCCGTGTAACGCTCGGCTCTCTGCCCATTCCCAGCGTGGAAGTGCATCTGGTCAATATTCATAAGACTGGCGAACCCACCATTCCCGGAAAGAACGCCACCGGAGTCATCGCCGGATTCGGCAAGGACTGCTATCTGCTCGGCGTGGACGCCATTCGTCACTGCGTGGAAAAATGACGGATTTCTTCCGCTGCCTCAGGACTCACGGAGCCCCGGGCGGCGAGAAATACTGGTTCGGAAAAGATTGTCGAAGAAAACAGCAGCTATCCTTAAAAGGAGAACACCGTGAGTCTTTCCAGAGTTTCGACATTAGTTCTGTCCGTTGCCCTTCTCATGACCTCTGCCGGAATTGCCTCTGCAGCCGATCAGACGCCGCGCAAGCTGAAATTTGCCTCTCAGTCCGTAGGCTCTACGGCGTATGCCCGTACGTCGGCCATGGCCAAGGTGATGAACGAGCATCTGCCCAAGGGCTGGAGCGTGGAAATCGCTCCCATTTCCACGGGCGGTGTGGCCGGTACGCTTCTTACGGAAAAAGGCGCCGTGGATCTGGCCGAAGGCATCAACGTTCCCAATAATCTGCTGCGTAACGGCAAGTACCTGCAGAACGGCAAGCCCTTCCCGGCACCTCAGCGTGCCAAGAGCATGCTGGCAGGCACCGACTATGCCTACTTCCTCATCATGTTCACCGAAGATTTCCATAAGAAGGCCGGCTGCGACACTTTGGAAGAAGTGATAGCCAAGAAGATTCCCTTCAATCTGGTGACCAAGGCCCCCGGTTCCGCCGGTGAGCTCGGCGCGGTGCAGCTGCTGGAGTCCATAGGCGTCACCTATGACGACATCAAGAAGTGGGGCGGCAACGTTTACCGCATTGCTCCCGGTCAGATGGCCGACATGCTTCGTGAAAACAAGGCCGACGTGTCCATAGACATCGTCGGACTCGGACAGCCTGCCATGAGCGAACTGACCATGACCTCCACCATGTACTTCCCGCAGCTTGCCGACGCCACGCTGGAAAAGCTTGCGACGTACGGATACGCTCCCAAGGTCATGCCTTCCACGAGCTGGAACGGCCAGGGCCGGGATCTCAAGACCATGGTGAACTCTTCCGCCTACGTATGCGACAAGGACCTGCCCGATGAAGTCGTGTACGCCATGGTGAAGGCCATCTGTGAAAACAAGGATGAACTCGTCAAGCTGGTTCCCGTCATGGAACAGTATGATCCCAGCCTGTCCGCGGATCCCGCGCTCAACGGCCTGGAATTCCATCCCGGTGCGGTGAAGTACTACAAGGAAGTCGGTCTCATCAAGTAGTCGAAGAAATGGCCTCCCGGCTCTTTCAAAAGGGCCGGGAACGTGTCTCAATTTATAAGGAGTTGATATCATGAGCAGAAAAGTTATGTTCACCCATCCTATGATCGAATCCGGCCTGGCGGAAATGCAGGCCCTCGGATACGACGTGTTCTGCCCCAAGCAGAAAATGAGCCGTCAGGAAATTCTTGACATGTGCTCTCCTTATGAAGCCATCGTCTGCCCCAACTTCAAGGTCGATAAGGAAGTCATCGACCGCATGCCGGAACTGAAGATCATCTGTGCCTTCGGCGCCGGATACGACAACATTGATGTGGCCTACGCCACCGAAAAGGGCATCGTGGTGGCCAACATGACCGCCGTGCATGAAGTGACTGCGGAATTCGGCATTTCCCTCATTGCCGCCACCATGCGCAACATCGCACGCCTGAACTACGAACTGCGTACCGTGCCCGGTCTTCCCTGGGGCCCCATAGCCAACCTCGGCCACAGCATGCGCGGCAAGACCCTCGGCATCATCGGCATGGGACGCATCGGGCGCGGCGTTGCCAAAAGAGCCCTCGCCTTCGGCATGAAGATCATCTACAACAACCGCAGAAGCGTGGGCGAGGAGCTGGAAGGTTTTCTCGGCGGTGCCAGACTCGTAAGTCTTGAAGAGCTGCTCCGCACCTCCGACGCCGTGTTCATCAACGCTCCCCTCACTCCGGAAACCTTCCACATGATCAGCGACAAGGAACTGGAGATGATGAAGCCCGATGCCTACATCTTCAATCAGGGCCGCGGCAAGATCATCGACGAAGAAGCCCTCATCCGCTGCCTCAAGTCCGGCAAGCTCGCCGGTGCGGGCCTCGACGTTTTCGAAACCGAGCCCAACATCAATCCCGAGCTTTTGAAGTTCCCCAACGTGGTCGTGACCGCTCACATGGGCACTTCCACCTATGAGGATAAGGCCGGCATGGTCGCCGCCGCCGGTGAAAACATCATCGAGTACTTTGAACACAAGCGCTTCCCCCACATCGTGAATCCTCAGGTTCTGGCCAAGCTCGGTCTGTAGCCTCATGCCGCCGGTGGTACGGTCTGCCTCCGGCGGCTTTCTTCAATGGACCGATATCGTCTGTCTTTTGCACAAGGAGTGCAGCCATGGAAGGCTTCCCTGATTTTGTTGACGTCGATCCTGCGCATATTGTTTCGCGTTGCGCGGGCGGAATTAACAGCGACTGGATGCTCATTACAGCCGGCAACCAAACGACCGGCGCGGCCACCATGACCATCAGCTGGGGAGCTTTCGGTTTTCTCTGGGGAAAGAACCTTGCCGTGGCGGCCATACGGAAGTCGCGTCACACCTTGCCGTATATTATGGATAACAAAGCGTTTTCCCTGGCTTTTTTCGACTCCTCCTTCCGGGACAGGCTTACCTATTGCGGTCGGCATTCCGGATATGATTGCGACAAGATAGCCCACTGCGGATTTACTACGCTGTTTGAGGGGCAGATACCGTTTTTTGCCGAATCACAGACCGTGCTTTTCTGCAGAACCATGTACGCCGGAGACATTGAGCGTGCAGGGTTCGTCGAGCAGACTCTTTTTGATGAGTGGTACGGGCATGGGGTTCACAAGGACGATATGCACACGGTGCTTTTCGCATCCATTGAGAGAGTCCTGACGAGAAAGTCCGCTCTCAACTGATATTTCTTTCCGTTTTCCACAAAAATCGGACCGGGCTTCGGCTTCGGGTCTCGGTCTGCACGCAAAAAACCTTTGCAGGCAAGCTCCCGGTAGGGGGAGCAATCAATCAGCCTTAATGTCACTGTCTTAGTTCCGTCAGAAGAAGGACTACTCATGAACACCGAAAAAGGCATTCTGGAAAACAAGATCGTTCCCGTCATTCTGGGCATACTCAGCGTAGGCTGGATGATTTCTCAGATTCTGTTCTCCTTCGTCATTCCCATCCATCCGATGGTTCTTCTGCCCATCTTTCTGTGCTTTGCCTTCTGCATAGTCTGCCTGAGCATTCCCTTCCCCGGCAGCAAAAGATGGCCCGTTCTGCGTCTGCTCGACTTTGCCGTCATACCGTTGTGCATATGGGTCAGCTATCTTTTCTATTTTGATTCGGAGCGCATACTTACCCGCATTCCCTACATATCCGAAGTGCTGACGGAAGATATTCTGGCCTTCTACATCATCATCATTCTTCTTCTCGAAACCATGCGCCGGGTACTGGGCATGAACCTGCTGGTCTTCGTTGGTCTGTTCATGGCGTACGCCTTCTTCGGCGACAAGCTTCCCGGTCTTCTCAACTTCCCTGCCTTCAATGTTGAGCAGTTCGCCGAAATCATGACCATGAGTTCCGAAGGCATATTCGGTTCCGCTCTCGGACCTACCGCAAGCTACATCTTCTACTTCATCATCTTCGGTGCCTTCTTCGCCGTATGCGGCGGCGGCCAGGTGCTCATAGACATCGGCATGAAGGTCAGCGATCCCAAGTCCGGCGGACCGGCCAAGGCGGCCGTCATTTCTTCCGGTCTCATGGGCATGGTATCCGGTTCCGCCGTGGCCAACGTCACCACCACCGGCGTCATGACCATTCCCATGATGAAGAAGGCCGGCTATCTGCCCCATCAGGCCGGCTCCATCGAGGCCGTGGCTTCCACGGGCGGTCAGATCATGCCCCCCATCATGGGCGTAGGCGCGTTCATCATGGCGGAACTTCTGGGCATGAATTACGGCACCATAGCGCTTTCGGCCATCATTCCCGCTCTGGCCTATTTCGGCTCCGTGTTTCTGCTCGTGGGCTTTCTGGCCAAAAAGAACGTGTATCTGCACGGTTCCATCAAGGTGGCCGACAAGGACCTCGTCATCAAGACGGCTCCCATCATGCCCCGTCTTTATCTGCTCCTGCCCTGCATCGTGCTGGTGACACTGGTTATGACGGGCTACTCCCTGCGTCTGTCCGCCTGCTATTCCACGCTTGGCGTGCTGGCTCTCAATTTCGTGAACCGTCAGCGTCTCGGTCTGCGTGAGCTTTACGACGCGTTCATGGACGGCATCCGTCAGGCCGCCAACATCACCATTCCCGTGGCAGGCTGCGGCATCATCATCGGCGTCGTCGTTCAGTCCGGTCTTGCCAACAAGTTCTCCTCCCTGCTTGCCGTGCTCGGCGGCTCCAGCCTGCTGGTGGCTCTTCTTCTCGCCATGGTCTGCTGCATGATGCTCGGCATGGCCATGCCCACCGTGGCGGCCTACCTCATTTCCGTCACTCTGTTTGCCTCTCCGCTGGTGAACCTGGGCCTGCCCATCTTCATCGCTCACATGTTCTGCTTCTACTTCGGCGTTATGGCGCAGCTTACGCCTCCCGTGTGCCTCGCCTCTTTCACGGCTGCGGGCATTGCGGACGCCGATCCCTGGAAAACCGGCTGGACGGCCTTCAGCTATGCCATTGTGGCCTTCCTCGTTCCCTTTGCCTTTGCCTATGAGCCGGCGCTGCTGCTTCAGGGAGAAATCATCGACACCGTTACCGCCACGATATCCCTCTTCATCGGAAGTTACGGCCTGGCCGTTGCCATAGCCGGTTTCCATACCAAGCCGCTGGCCATGCCCTGGCGCGTTGCCATTGTTGCGGCCTCCATCTGCTGCATCATTCCCGGTCTCATTACCGACCTCATCGGTTACGCCTCGCTGGTGATCATTCTGTTCATCAACAGAGAAAGAAAGAAGCCTGCTGCCGCGGAATCTTCCGAATCCGTTGCCGAATAGTCTTCAATCAGACGTTACGGTCCCGCCGTCACAGACGGCGGGACAAACACAAGGAGAAAAAACCATGGCTGATGTCAAGGAACTTATTTACAAGTACGGACTGGTTCCGGTCGTGGCTGTCGATAAGCGGGAACATGCCGCTCCTCTGGCGGAAGCTCTCTGCGCAGGCGAACTGGAAGTCGCCGAAGTCACGTTCCGTACTGATTGTGCGGCCGAAGCCATTGCCGACATGCTTGCCGTTCGTCCCGACATGCTGGTGGGCGCCGGTACCGTGCTTTCCGTCGAACAGGCTCAAAAGGCTCTGGATGCCGGAGCCAAGTTCATTGTGACGCCGGGCTTCGATGAATCCATCGTCCGGTTCTGCCAGGAAAAAGGCGTGTTCGTCATTCCCGGCTGCTCGACGCCTTCCGATGTGCAGAAGGCCGTGGCCTGCGGACTCGACGTGGTCAAGTTCTTTCCCTCCGAGGCTGCCGGCGGTCTGAAGATGATCAATTCCCTGGCGGCGGTTTACAAGGGCGTCCGTTTCCTGCCCACGGGCGGCATCACTCCCGACAAGTTTTCGACCTATCTGCTCAATCCCAACGTCATTGCCGTGGGGGCAAGCTGCGTGACGCCTGCTTCCCTCATGGAGTCCGGAGATTTTGACGCCATACGCAAGCTTGCTCGCGACGCCGTGTTCTCCGTGCTCAACTTCGCCTTCTGCCACATGGGCATCAACTGCGATACGGAAGAGGAAGGCTACAAGAACCTCTTCAGACTGGCGGATATGTTCAATCTCGTCATGGGCGACACGAGGAGTTCCTCGTATGTGGGCCATGAGGTGGAGATCACCAAGATGCCTTTCGTCGTTCGCGGCCCCCACGGTCATCTCGGCTACTATACCGATAATCTGGAACGAGCCGTCTTCTATCTGGAAAAGAAGGGCGTTGAATTCGATCACGAGCATGTGAAGCCTTTCAACGGCAAGACCTACGTTATTTATCTCAAGGAACAGATCGCGGGCTTCGCCGTTCACATTGAAGAGCGCAACGACCACAATCCGCCTGCCTGGGAGCATCGCGACGTCATCAAGGCCCGCATAGGCTGGAAGGACTGAAGCATGGCCATAGAAGTCATTTCCCACGTCGGACGTCTCAACGAGAACGTACCGCTTGATTTTTCCGAGGCTCCCGTCATCACGCCCCGGATGTATGAAGACCGCATTGCGGCGCTTCTCGACTCGGGACGAGAGTTTACGCATATTGTCATCTATGCGGACAGGGAACATTTTTCCAATCTCGAATACGTCACGGGATACGATCCCAGGTTCGAGGAATGTTTTCTCATTCTTCAGAAGGGCAGGACTCCTGTTCTGGTTCTCGGCAACGAGGGCATGGGGCAGTCGCTCTGCATCACCATTCCTGTGGAAAGGGTGCTCTGTCAGATGCTCAGTCCGCTGGGACAGGCGCGCGGAAACAGTCAGTCACCCGCAGGCATTTTCCGCAGCGTCGGCATAGGCGAACATTCCCATGTGGGACTTCTCGGCTGGAAAAGTTTCTGCGCCCGTGAGACTCCGGCCTGGGAACATACCTTTGAGGTGCCCTCCTTCCTGGTGGATGCCTTGAGGGAGGTCTGTCCGGATGTGCGCAATGCCAATGCCCTCATGATGGACAATCAGACCGGACTGCGCATGACGCACGGTGCGGAAGAACTTGTTCTTTCCGAACTCGCCTCCACCAAGGCCAGCCGGAAGACCTGGGATTTCATATGCGCTCTTCGTCCCGGACAGACCGAGCTTGAGGCCTCGCAGGCGTTCAACATCGACGGCGAACCCTGCCCCACCCATCCCAACATATGCTTCAAGGGCAGGGGAATTCTCAGTCCCGATCCGTGGACGCGTCTGGAATACGGAAGGGACATTGCCTTCGGCATGGGGTACCGCTGCGCGCAGATTCACCGTGTCGGCGTGTATGCCCGGGATCGGGAGGAGTTTGAGAGAAACTTCCCCGGCGCGTTTGAAGGGTTGTATAAAAAATACTTTGAGGCCGTGTGCGTCTGGTACGAGACTCTTGCCGTCGGAGTGACGGGCGGCGAAGTATGGCAGGCCGTGCGCGACTCGCTGGGCTGCTCGTACGCCGAGTTCGGCATCGGACTCAATCCGGGGCACGTCATCCATACCGAGGAGTGGACCAATTCTCCCTTCTCGGAGGGTGACGGCACGGTGCTGCGTTCCGGCATGATGCTCCAGTGCGACTTTACGGCCCGTCAGAGCAGGTTCAACAACCTGGGCGTGCATATTGAAGACGGCGTGATTCTGGCCGACAAGGCCATGCGGGACAAAATTCAGACCATGGCCCCCCTCAGCATGCATCGCATGCTGGAGCGCCAGCGTTTCATGCGCAATGTTCTGGGCATACGTCTGCATGACGAAGTGCTGCCCACGTCCGATCTTGCAGGTCTTCTGTTCCCCTTCCTGGCAAAGCCAGACTGCGTGTTTGCTCGAAGGTAGCGTACAGTTCCGTCATTTGAGATTCGAAAGAGAGTTCCGGGCCTTGCGGGCTTTTCGACAAGGTCCGGGAGAGAGGCGGCCAAAGGCCGCCTCACAGACATAAACACGACGAAAGACGTTCCGGAGAGCACTCCGGAACAGGAGGAAAACATGCCTCGTTTCATCAGAGCGTATGACAATCATAATGAACCCATCATCAATGCGGGTGACGATTTTCTGCCCCGTACCTATTTCAACATCGTGCGTCTCAGCAAGGGCGAGACGTATTATACCTGTGTGAAGGGCTATGAGACCTGCTGGGTGCTCACTCACGGCCGCTGCAACATAGACGTGGACGGCAAGGTTTTTGAAAACGTCGGCAATCGCGACAGCATATGGGAAAATCAGCGTGCCGATTCCGTGTACGCGCCTGCCGGAGCCGTGATCAATGTGACCTGCGTGTCCGACGACGTGGTCATTTTTGTGGCCGGCGGCCGCTGCGACGAGTATCACGAACCCTACCGCATCACTCCGGAGGACGTGAAGCCCGTGGAGGTCGGCTCCGTGGAAACCCATTCCCGTCGAGTGATCAATCATATTCTCGGCGCCAAGGACGAAGGGCGTACCGGAAATCTTCTGGTGAGCGAACTGTATGCCGATCCCGGCTGCTGGGCAGGCTATCCTCCCCACAAGCACGGCAACGACATTGCTTCGGCCGAAGGCGTGTGGAAGGAAACCGGCTTTGAGGAAGTGTACCACTTCCACTACAATCCTGAAAACGGATTCGGCGCGCAGTTCGACTATGTGCCCGGCGACGAATCTTCTCCCCGCGTGTGGCATATGCGCTCCGGCGATACCTTCCTTATTTCCAAGGGGTATCATCCCGGCGTTACCTCTCCCGGTCATGCCGCGTACATCTTTACCATCCTTGTCGGACATACCCAGCACTCTCTCGTGCAGAACTTCGAACCTCAGTACGCCTACCTCGGAAAGCAGCTTCCCGGCGTGCAGGACATGGTGGCTCTGTTCACCGGTGACAAGAAGTAAGGGGAAATCGGCATGAAGATCATTATTTCCGACTGTGATCACGTCAATCTCAATGAGGAAACCGCCGTTTTCGAAGCTGCCGGCCTCGATTTTGAGCTGAAGCAGTGCCGTACGGAAGATGAACTCATTTCCGAATGCAAGGGCGGAGAAATATTCATCAATCAGTACGCCCCGTTTACCCGTCGCGTGCTGGAAGCCCTGCGTCCTGAAATCAGGCAGATCGTCCGTTACGGCGTCGGCGTGAACAACATCGATCTGGAAGCGGCCACGGAACTCGGCGTGCAGGTGTGCAACGTGCCGGATTACGGCATGAATGAAGTGGCGGATCAGGCGCTTGCTCTGACGCTGGACCTTGCCAGAAAGGTGTCGTTCATGAATGCCGATGTCCGTAAGGGACGCTGGAACTATGAGGATTCCATTCCTCTGTTCCGTCTTTCCGAGCAGACGCTGGGCGTGGCGGGACTCGGCCGCAACGGCCGCAACTTTGCAGGAAAGGCCCGCGCGCTTTTCGGCCGTGTGGTGGGCTATGATCCCTACTACAAGCCCAATGCCGCAGACGGCACCGACTACATCGAACCGGTGGATCTCGACACGCTGCTGCGTACCGCAGACTTCGTGGTGCTGCATATGCCGCTTACCGACGAGACCCGCAACATCATAAACGCCGACGCTTTCGCAAAAATGAAGAGCACCGCCTACCTGGTGAACACTTCGCGCGGAGGTCTTGTGGATGAGGCTGCCCTGGACAAGGCGCTTTCCGAAGGCGCCATTGCCGGAGCCGCTTTGGACGTAACCGAAAAGGAACCCATCGACTTCGACTCACCGCTGCTGCGTCACGACAACTTCATCTGCACGCCGCACATGGCCTGGTATTCCGAACAGGCCGCTTCCGAACTCAAGCGCAAGGTGGCCGAAGAGGCCGTGCGCTTTGCGCGCGGAGAAAAGCTGCGCAGCCCTGTGAACAGGGTTTAGAGCGAGAATGAATGGATGAAGCTTTCCGTCGGACGGAAGCGGATGCCCCGTCCGACGGAAAGCGTTCTTTCCCGCCATGCGGGAACGTCAAGTCTTTTGACAGTTTTCAAGAGAATTTCCGTGTCATACGATTCGGGTCGGCCTCGGGCGGGCTCGTTACTGGAGATCTTATGAGCATGAATCTGTTTGATCTTACCGGCAGAAAAGCCATTGTCACCGGCGGTACCCGGGGGCTGGGAAGGGGCATGGCTGAGGGTCTTATGGAAGCCGGAGCGGAAGTCGTCATTGTGGGAACTTCCGACAAGTGCTTTTCGGAGGCGGAGGAATTCTGCCGGAGAGGCTTCCGCTGCCACGGCGTAAGAGCCGACTTCCACAGCCGCGACGAAGTGTACAGGGCATTTCGGGAATGCGTGGACAAGCTCGGCGGAACCCTGGATATTCTTGTGACGGCTCACGGAATACAGCGCCGTCACAGCGCCGAAGAGTTTCCCGTGGAGGAGTGGGATGAGGTTTTGACCGTGAACCTTGATTCCGTGTTCCTTCTCTGTCAGGAAGCAGGCCGAATGATGCTGAAGGCGGGATACGGCAAGATCATCAATGTGGCGTCCATGATATCCTTCTTCGGAGGACAGACCATTCCCGCCTATGCCGCCTCCAAGGGAGGCATAGCTCAGCTGACCAAGGCCCTTTCCAACGACTGGATGAAGCGCGGCGTCAACGTCAATGCCATTGCCCCCGGATACATGGCTACGGACATGAACGCCGCTCTTACCGACAGGAACAATCCTCGCTTCCAGCAGATCGTGGATCGCATTCCCGCCGGACGCTGGGGGACCCCCGACGACATGAAGGGCACCGTCATTTTTCTTGCCTCGGCCGCCAGCGATTACCTCGGCGGCGCCGTCATTCCCGTGGACGGCGGCTATCTGGTGAAATGAGAGGTTGAGCATGTCCCATACCAGACCATGGAATGTCGCCGTCATAGGCGAGTGCATGATAGAGCTTCACAAGGAGGGCGGACATCTTGTTCAGACCTTCGGCGGCGATACGCTGAACACGGCGGCATACCTTTCCAGAATGTGCGGCAAGGATGTTCATGTGGAGTACGTTTCCGCCGTGGGAGCCTCGGACACGTTCAGTCGGGAAATGCTGGATTTCTGGCATGACTGCGGCGTGCATTCCTCGCTGTCGCAGAAAATTTCCGGTAAGTTGCCGGGGCTGTACGCCATTGACGTGGATGCCTCGGGCGAACGCCATTTTCAGTACTGGCGCAGTGAGGCTGCCGTTCGCGGCTGCTTTGAAACCCCGGAAGCGGAAAAGGTGCTTTCTCGTCTGAGCGGGTTCGACGCCGTTCATCTGAGCGGCATCAGTCTTGCCGTTCTGTATCCTGAGAGCCGGGAGAGACTGCTTTGTGCGCTGGAAGGACTGGCGGAGCAGGGCGTGAGTCTGTCGTTCGACTTCAATTTCCGTCCTCATCTGTGGGGAACGAATCCGGAGAAGAACGCCGCGCCGCATTTCCGCCGCCTTACGCGCGTGTGCCGCTGGGTTTTCCTCTCGCCTGAAGAACTTCGTGCGGCAGGCTATGACTGCTGCGACTGCGATGATCCCGGATTTCTGCCTGCCCTTGCCGAACTCGGGGCCGAAGAAGTGATCATCAAGAACGGCGGAAAGCCGTGCCTTGTGCTGAACAACAGAACGGGGAAAACGCGCACGGTGCAGCTCGGATGTATGCTGGAGCCGAGGGATACCACCGCGGCGGGGGATTCCTTCACGGCAGGCTATCTTGCGGCCGTGCATTACGGCCTGTCTGCGGAAGAAGCCGTCCATCGGGCCCATCGTCTGGCTTCCGCCGTCATCATGTATCCCGGAGCCATCATTCCTGCAGACGTCACGCCGGCTGTGTTTGCCGACTGTCAGGCAGACTGAATTCTATAGTTTTTCTTTTTTATGAGAAAAGCGGAAAAGGATGTTTTTATGAGCGCTGAAAATTGTCCCTATTGCCACGGCGGTCCCGCCCTGGCTGAGTTTGCCGTCAAAATAGACGATATTTCCGAATATTCTTCTCTGTATCTTTTCAAGGAACAGAGTCATCCCGGACGCATGGTGGTTGCCTATCGCGGTCATGTGAGCGAAATCGTGGACATCACGCCGGAGCAGCTTCAGGGCTTCATGTCGGATGTCGCGCGTATTGCCAGACTCATACACAAAATGTTTCATCCGCAGAAGGTGAACTACGGAGCATTCGGGGACTTGAATCCTCATCTGCATTTTCATCTGGTTCCCAAGTATGAAGGGCAGTTTGAATGGGGCGGAACCTTTCAGATGAATCCCCATGCCGTCATGCTTTCCGATGCTGAATGTGCGGAGATGATAGAGCGCATCAGAAAGGAGCTGCCCGGCGTGTAACGGGACGGAAGGCGGGCCTTTCCGAAAAGAAATCATGGTCCTCCTGCATGAAGTCGGCGAAGAATCCGGAATTGTCCGGATACCTCGCCGACTTTTTGCGTCGGAAAGGCTTTTGCTTCGGCGGCGTCGAAGTTTCTGCTTGGGAATGTCTTACCGAAGGCAGTGAACCAGAGATAGCGGTCTTTTGTACGGCATTTCAAATGACATCGAGCATAAGAACGATTTTCGTGAGAAGTTCCACGGATGGCAGGAGCGTTTTTTCGTCGAAATCGAAATTCGGGGAGTGATGCCCGGCGGCCAGGCGGCTTCCCAGCATGAGATAGGCGGCGTCGCCGCCCTGTTTCTGCACGGCGGCCATGGGCACGCAGGCGTCGTCGCTGCCGTACCCCGGAGCACTGTCGCGTATGAGTTCCTCATGGAACCAGGGCACGGTGCGGGCGGCCTCGCGGACGACGCGGATCATGGAATCGTCGCTTCCGGCGCTGTCGGAGCCGCCCATGAGCCGGATGCGGCAATGCTGTTCGTACATGGCGGCCGTGTGCTCCAGAATGGAGCGACAGTGTTCGAACATATAGTCGTTGACGGCCGTAGTGGCTCCGCGGGTTTCGCAGGTCATGAAGGCGTGATCGGCAATGACGTTGCGTCCGCTGCCTGCCGTGAGCGTGCCTACGGTGATGCGGGAGTCTCCTTCCCCGTGCCGGGGCAGAGCGTGCATGTTGAGAACTGCGCTGGCTGCGGCCAGGAGTGAGTTCGCTCCCTTCTGCGGTTCTGCTCCGGCGTGGGCGGCCCGGCCGGAGAACTCCACGTCGAACTTCGTTGTGGCCAGAAATCCGCGCGCGCCGCATACCAGAGCGTGATTTTTTTCGGCCCACATGCCTATGTGTGCGGCCAGAAAATGCCTTGCGCCTTCCAGCCAGCCTGCGGCAACCATGGCTCTTGCTCCCCGGCATCCTTCTTCCCCGGGCTGAAAGAGCAGTCGTACGTTGTGCGTAAGACGAGAACGCCTTCTCATGAGTTCATGTGCCAGGCCGAGTCCTATGGCTATGTGGCCGTCGTGGCCGCAGGCATGACAAATTCCTTCATGAAGGGAGGCAAAGCCTTCCCGGACGGGACGATGTTCGGGAGCGTCGCTTTCCTGCACGTTGAGGGCGTCTATGTCGAAACGCAGCACGGTATGGACGGGCAGATCGGGACGAATGTTTACCACAAGTCCGGTAACGCCTTCCATGCGTTCAATCCGGGAATGCGGAGCTCCTTCTCTTAGAGCTCTTTCTTCTGCCGCGCGCAGCGTGGTGTCATCCGGCATGCCCATGCGTGCTTCCTGCCGGGAAACTTTTTCCCCCACGATGGGAGAGAGTCCGAGAGCTTCAAGCTCTTCGGCTATTCGTGCTGTGGTCCAGAATTCCGCCATGCCGGTTTCGGCGTGTTGATGGAACAGTCTGCGCAGGGCAGTCAGCCTTTCCTGCGTGATGGGTGAAAGATGTTCTGTCATGGCAGTCGTGATAAGGGAAAGGGGGAAGGAAAACGTTTCCTTCCCCCGTGGGTTTCGATTCATGCGCCGACGGAACAACTCAGGTGATTGTTCGTCCTGTCGCCGTCGGTTTTTTCATAATGCCTGTCTGTGCGTCAGATTCTCAGGCTGTCGCGGATGTCGGTAAGGCGGTTGCGGGCAAAAAGCAGATAGGAAATGATGAGTTCTCCCGAGTTGAACGACGAGGTGATGTACATGGGATCGTAGTTGCATATGAGATCCATGTAGCGCATGGCTTCGGCCATGTTCTGTTCGTTGTTCTTGTTGCCGATTTCAGGATAAAGCTCATACATGGCCTTGAGGTAGTCGCGCACTACCATGATGACGCCCTGCGCTTCGTAGATGCGGTTGTCCAGCGTATAGAAGGGCAGATCCTGACTGTCGTTGAGCAGGCCCAGAGCGTAGCCGAACACCGTTTCGCCGAGAATGAGATTGAACGCGGAATAGATGTCGTCGGTGCGGCAGTTGTACACGGCCTTTCCTGCAAGAAGGTCCTTCTTGTACTGGTCGGTCATGGAGAGGGCCTTTTTGAAGGAGCCTTCGGCCGAGGGGATGAACAGCATGCCCCAGCGCTGGGGACTGATGGCAAAGTAGTTGAGGCGAGCGTTGTAGAGCAGGTCGCTTTCTCTGTCGTTGTTGCCCAGCTTAGCTATAACGGTGGAGTAGTGGTCAAACAGCATTTTTGTGGCCACGTAGGTGCCGAACTGGCGGTAGGCGCGGTTGTCCATGATCCAGCGGTTGAACAGAATGTCGTTGGCCGTCCAGCCGAAGGTGGAGGAAAGTTCCGCTTCCATGCGGTTCGTAAGCGCGGACAGCAGTGCCGCTCCCTTTTCCTGCTCCGTCATGTTGTCCTTGATTTCGGCCTGATAGACGGGAAACTTGACGGGATCAATGAGGGTGTAGAGCTTCTGTGAGCCCCACACGGTGAACAGAATGCCGACAAACAGCAGAACCTGAATGCCGAGCGTCTTGGCTACAATGATGAAATGCCGCTTTTCGGGGTGAATCATGCGAGTCTCCTGAAGAGTGGGGTGAAGCGTCGGTACGGAAAAAATCTCTTCCTCCGACAGACAGAAGATAATCATGCTCCCGTTTCCGTCCAGAGCATTGATTTTCGTAAGCTGTGCCTTTGCCGTGGATATTCGTTTCGCCCTCGTGAGCAGGGGCTCTTCGGACTGGGAAGCACTTTCGGTCAGGAACGGCGTTTTTTCCGTGATCGTGAAGGGAGAGAAAGCAGAGCCGCGGCGCTAGAACACCCGGCAGCCGTCCTCTGTGATGACGGCCATGTATTCCCAACGTGCCCCTCCCCATCCGGGGAAGTACAGTCCGGGTTCTATGGTGACGATCATGCCGGGCTGAAGAGGTTTTATGCTGGTGGGGCTGAGACGCGGGCCCTCGTGGGTTTCCAGGCCTACGCCGTGGCCCAGGGAATGGGTGAAGAAGCGATCCATGCCGCAGGAAGCGAAATAGTCCACGGCAATCTGATGCACTTCTCTGCCCGTAACGCCGGGACGCAGGGCGGCAATGGCGCGGCGCTGGGCTTCCTGCACGCGTTCCAGCATTTCCGTGAAGCGTGGGGAAGGATTGTCTCCTATCCAGTACGTGCGGGTCTGATCAGAGCAGTAACGGTTCAGACGGCAGCCTTCGTCCACGAGGACCATGCAGTTTTCCGTAAATACGGCGGGAGAGTCCGGAGCGTAGTGAGGAAGGGCCGCATTGGCGTTCATGGCCACGATGGAAGGAAAACTGAGTTCCGACGCGCCGTGTTCGCGGTAGTATTTTTCGATGGCCCAGGCTGCGCCCGCTTCATCCTGCCCGGGCACGAGCACGGAAGGCAGCCATTCCAGCATCTTATGGTTGAGCGACACGGATTCGGCAATGAGACGAATTTCCTCTTCATCCTTCACCTCACGCAGCTTTTCCACAAGGCCGTCGGCGGACTTGAGCGTGAGCCCCGATTCCAGCCGTTGCACATAGTTCCAGGAAAGGTGTTCGGCCTCCATGCCGACGACGCCGGTGCGGCCGCAAAGTTTTTTGAGAAGCTCGTTGAGCGCTTCGGAAGAGGCGCCGCGGTAGATGAATACGCGTTCCCTGTCCCAGAGCTTGGCCGCAGCCTCCTCGTAGCGGGAATCTGTGCACAGCCAGTCCTTGCCGTCCTTCATGACGATGAGACAGCCAGAGCTTTCGTTGCACTGGCAGTCGTGCAGCTCGAAGCCGGAAAGATAGAAGCGGTTGGCAGGCTGGCTGACGATGATGGCGTCGAGTCCTTCTTCGTGCATGAGGCGGCGCAGTTTTTCGCGGCGGGCCTCAAAGGTTTCCTTGTTCATGATGTCCTCGTATGCTGCGCCGTTCGGCGCGGAAAAAGAGCACCGGTTCCGTGGTGCGGAATGATCGGGCGCAGGAGCCGCCTCTCCTCGGCAGGGCGAATCCTGTTCCTTTTCGGGACGATAAGGCTTTTTATCGTAAAAGCCAAATAGGCTCTGAATTGCGGGCGATGTCGGACGGATCATTTGTTGTTCGGCATGAGACGGCAGACGACATAGGAGGCACAGCCGATGAGAACCGGAGCATGGACTGCCCATAGCAGCATGACGATGCCGGCCATCTCGCTGCCCGTCAGGCAGGTGCCCTCATTGGGATCATGCCATATCCGAACCAGTCCGAACAGTTCGATGATGAGAATGACGGAGGCAAGGATCAGCAGTTTTCCTGCCAGTTTCCACCAGACAAGGTCTTGGTGGTGTTTCCAGGCCATGAGAGCGCCGATGAGGTAGGGAAAGAAAAAACGGTGAAGAGCTGGAGGGAGGAGGTCAGAATGACTGAACTGACGGCCGCGCCGATCAGCAGCAGAATTTCCAGAATCAAGAAATTTTTATCGGCCAGATTCATGCGTCAGCTTTTGCCGGAGGCGAATAAGGGTAAGTCAAGCAGATTTTCGAAGAAGATGCAGCATTGAAGCTCCGAATATCTTTGATTGCTTTTTCAACATCCTGTCGATGATACCGTGTTTCAAAGCACAAGGAAACTCACGAGAGCGTACCCGGCATGGAGCCTTAATGTACCGAGGGGGAGGACGAAAGCCGTTCTGCTTTCATCCTCCCCCTCGACAAACAGTTTCACTCCGAAAAACTCGGGAATTCCGGAATGTTTTCAGCTCATTTTCCGGCCTTGGCCTTCATCACCATGGCTTTGTAGTCGGCGAAGAAGGTGCGGCTGTCGGTGGGACCGGCGGCAGCTTCGGGGTGATGCTGCACGGTCATGATGGGCTTCGTGGGATGGCGGAAGCCTTCCAGCGTGCCGTCGTTGAGGTTCACGTACACCTTTTCCACGCCTTCGGGCGGAATCACGCAGAAGCCGTGGT
>CALUPL010000061.1 GCA_944322635.1 uncultured Mailhella sp. | reverse complement strand
GTTTACGGGCCGCCGGTAACAGAAATGCAGATGTCAGACCGTACATGCGCCTGCCAGGGCGCGGCTGGTAAGAAAGCCTTACAGGCGCATAAGAGGAACCACCGGCTATGCCGGTGGGGCCCCTTTTCGTCCCTGCAAAGGTCTGCCGGGAAGAAAAGGGGCGGGATTCCTGCGGATCATGCTCCTTCATGACTGTTGCGCAAAGCGGCGCGGTCTTTCGGGGAGAGCCGCGCCGCTCTTCGGGAAGGCGTCTTGCGGCAGAATTTTTCAGGCCTGTCCCTTTTCGGAAGAGGCGTTGCGTCTTTTCTGCCGTGAGCCTGGTTAGTATCAGCGTTTTTCCATGATTACTCATGCCTTCCGCATGGTTTTGACGCTCCTTTATCATGGGCGTTCTGCTAGGCTGTGCCCTGTTCCGGAATGAACCGGGCAAGAAACACGGAGAGCGCGTCATGAAAAGACTGTTTTCGCTTCTCGCTTTTCTGGCATTGTCGGTGCCCTCGGCGGCCTGCGCCGAGTGGACGTTCGTTCGCGGTTCGGGCGAAACCGCATCCTTTGAATCTACGGCGCGTCCCACCGTGGCGGTGAAGACCTCGCCGGAGTTTTCCACCGTGGCGCAGGGAAAGATGACCGTCATGCTTTCCACGGAGCGTCAGATTCCCCGTTCGGAGCCCGGCACGGTGTGGTACTGCCTGAGCGCCAGAGACGGTGCGCAGCTTGCCGTGGCTCTGGCCGATGCCGGTTCCCGGCACTGGTATCCCGGCATTATGGAAACCAATCTGGAATTTCTTCCCGTGCTGTACAGTTGCGGCGGCGACAGACCGGGCAGTGTGACGCAGAGGGTGTTCATCCGTCCCGTGCAGCTCGATCCGTGGATGGAGGCATTTGCTGAACGCGGCATGGGCTGGACGGCGGGTGTTTTCGTCAGTCAGTACGAGTGGATCGTGAACAACGGCGAAAGCAAGTTTCTGGTGGAGTATCGGGAGCCGTATGCTTCCGAACGTTGCCCCATCGTGGATGCCGCCGAGCTTCGGGCCTTCGTGCAGCGTGCGGATACGGCTTTTTCGGCGCGTTTCGGAGAAAACGGGGACATTCCCGTTTCCATGGTCCGACCCTATTCCTGGGGGCATGAGGGCATATCGCCCAGACTTCTCGGAACGGTGCTCGGTTCCACTACGGAGAGCTCGTTCTAGGCTGGCCGCCTTGACGCTGCATTGTTTCGGCAACTCGGATGGATTTCGGCCTGTGATCGGTTCCCTGCACAGGTCGAACAGGGAAAGACGGCAGATCGGTCACGAGGGGGCGGAACTTTTGTCCTCGTGACGGGAGGCATGGGCTTCCCCGGAGTTTTCTTTCTTTTCTCGGCCTGTTCGCACCGGAAAAGAATTCCGCAGGTCTGCGTGGAACGCGGCCGGACCCTTCGCCCCGTGCGGAGGATCCGGCCTTTTTTCGCGTTTTCCTCTTGACTTGGCGACCTGGCGCCTTATGTGACTGTTGGGCCCGAATGCATTCGGGCCCTTCATTCAAGTCATGACCGGTCGGCGGAGAGATGCCGCGGAACCGGAAGCATATCAGGAGGCCATGTCATGGCGGAAAGCACGCATCAGTTTCGCGCGGAAACGTGCAAGCTGCTCAACATTCTTACCCATTCCCTGTACACCAATCACGAGATATTCCTTCGCGAACTTCTTTCCAATGCGTCCGATGCCCTTGAAAAGGTACGTTTTCTTCAGAGTACCGGCGGCGAGGTTCGCGACCCTGAACTGCCGCTTGAAATCCGCATCACCACGGATAAGGAAAATCATGTCATCACCGTTGCCGATACCGGCATAGGCATGACGGAACAGGAAATGATCGACAACCTCGGCACCATTGCCCATTCCGGTTCCGAAGCGTTTCTGAAGGCACGCGAGGCGGAAAAGGCGGCGGCAAAGCCTGCCGAAGAGAGCAGCCCTGCGGAGAACTCCGGGGACGACGATGAGGACGGGGAAAAGCCCCTCGACAGCGAGGAGCCCATTGTCGAGCACGACGACAGCAAGCCCGACGATGCCGCGCAGATCATCGGTCGTTTCGGCATCGGATTCTATTCCGTGTTCATGGTGGCGAAGAAGGTGGAGGTGACCTCCGTTTCCGCCACGGGCGACGGCGTGCCTCACGTGTGGACTTCCGACGGCACGGGCAGCTTCACCATCCGCACGCTGGAAGGCGCGGAAGCCGAAGGCGTGAAGCGCGGCACCAGCATAAAAATCTATCTTCGCGACGATGCGCATGAGTACGAGGAAAAGTTCCGTCTCGAAGGCATCATTCGCAAGCACTCCAATTTCCTGCCCTTTGCCATTCAGCTTGACGGGGAGAGAGTCAATACCACGGCGGCCCTGTGGCGTGAACCCAAGTTCTCCATTACGAAGGAACAGTACAACGAGTTCTACAAGTTCCTTACCTACGATCAGAAGGAGCCTCTGGACGTCATCCACTTCTCCGTGGATGCTCCGGTGCAGTTCAACTGCCTGCTCTACATTCCCGGCAGCGCGGTGGACATTTTCGACGAACGCAAGGATGAGTGGGGACCGGATCTCTATGTGCGCCGGGTGCTCATTGATCGCCACAACAAGGAACTTCTGCCCAATTACTTCGCTTTCATGAAGGGCGTCGTGGATACCGAGGATCTGCCGCTCAACATTTCCCGCGAGACGCTGCAGGAAAACGTGGTTCTGCGCAAGATAAGCCAGACCATCACGCGTCAGCTGCTCACGCATTTCGAGCGCATGGCCAAGAACGATCCCGAAAAATACGAGGCCATGTGGAAGCTGCACGGAAAATACATCAAGTTCGGCTTCGACAGCTTCCAGTATCGTGACCGTGTGGCTCCTCTTCTGCGCTACTATTCCACGGCTCAGGACGACAAGCTCACGAGCCTCGACGACTATGTCTCCCGCATGAAGCCCGATCAGAAGGAAATCTGGTACGTGGCCGCCTCGTCCATGGAAGCGGCCAAGGTGAATCCTCATCTCGGACAGTTCCGCCGCAAGGGACTGGAGGTGCTGTATCTTACCGATCCGGTGGACGAGTTCGCGCTTGAAGCCATCATGGAGTACCAGAAGCATCCCTTCAAGTCCGTGGAACTGGCCGAAGCCGGTGCACTGGACGCCTTCCCCGACGTGGAAGACGCCGAGCCCAAGCCCGAGCCTCTTTCCGACGAGGAAAAGCCGGAACTCGATGCGCTCATCAGCGCGGTGAAGACCATTCTCGGCGATCAGGTGAAGGACGTGCGCGCAGCCACCCGTCCCATCGACGCGGCGGCCTGCCTCGTGTCGCCCGACGGCGTGACATCCTCCATGGAAAAGCTCATGCGCGTCATGCAGAAGACCGACGGCATTCCGCAGAAGATTCTTGAACTCAACCCCGATCATCCGCTTGTGCGTTCTCTCATGCGCATCTGCAAGGAAGGGGCCGAGGATGATACCTTCAAGGATATGGTGAACGCCCTGTTCGACACTACGCTTCTGCTCGACGGCTACATGAACGAGCCTTTTGCCATGGCGGAGCGCAGCATGCGCCTGCTTCGTCAGGCTGCGGGCTGGTATTCCGACCTGCGCAAGTAAACCCAAGGAGAAAGCCCATGTACTACGACCTTGTCATTCACGTGGACGACAACGATCCCGCCCGCCTCAACCTCGCCTTCAACAACGTGGCCAACTACCGGGCCGGTCTTCCGGGAGAAGATTTCCGCGTGGTCATGGTGGCCAACGGTCCTGCCGTGCAGCTCTTCACCCGTGAAAACGAGGCACTTGCCGAGCGCGGTGCAAAGCTCATGGCCGAAGGGCTTTCCATACGGCTGTGCAACAATGCGCTGAACACGTTCAAGGTGTCGCGCGACGATCTGTGGGAAGGCTGTGAAGTCGTGCCCGCAGGCGTGGTGGAACTGGTGAAGCTGCAGCGTGAGGGGTTTGCCTTCCTGCGTCCGTAGTTCGTTGACGACGCCGGCTTGAAGATGGCGTAACACACATTTGCCCATACCTCTGGCGGGGCGGAGAAATCCGCTCCGCCTTCTTTTTTTAATTTTTCCGTGTTCTTTCGGAAAATTTGTCCGGGACACTCTTGTCTGCATGAAGATTTTCGCAGAAGCACCCGCGGGGGAGAAACATGGCGTCTCTTTCTTCTCTTCGCCGGTCTGTTTCGTTTTGCGGCGGAAAGGCATTCTCGGACTCGAAGAACCGGGCAGTTTTTTTCGTCGTTCGGATTTGTTTTGGCCGTGAGCGCGTTTTTTCTTCCACCTGCAACTATCGGGCAAGAAAAAGAGAGCATTGTAGCTGGTTGGGAACCAGGGCGATTTGTACCATACCTTCATGAAACGTCGGCAGAAAAGCCGCAAACGACCGGAGGATTTCTCTATGAACAAGTTGATCCTGTCCATGGCTCTGACCCTTGCCGCTCTTTGTGCTCTGCCCGGGCAGGGCGACGCCGCCGAAATCGGCACGTCGCAGACCATTCTGCGCAACGGAGAGTTTTCGACCTCCAGAGGGTCGGAACAGTTTTTTACCGGCACCGTCCGCATTGAGCAGCTTTATCCCGCCAACAACGACATGCGCTCCAGCGTGGGAGTGGTGACCTTTGAGCCGGGCGCACGTTCCAACTGGCATATTCATCCGGTGGGGCAGGCGCTCATCATCACCTCGGGCGTGGGACTCACGCAGGAGTGGGGCAAGCCCATAGAGGTCATCCGCGCGGGCGACGTGGTCATTTGTCCCGTCAATGTCAAGCACTGGCATGGGGCGGCGCCCAACAGCGCCATGACGCACATCTCCATCTGCGAGGAAAAGGAGCCGGGCAAGGTCGTGGAGTGGATGGAAAAGGTCACCGACGAACAGTACAACGCCAGATAGGCGGAAAAGGGCGTTTCGAATGCTCGAAGCGCCCGGCAGCATGACGGATGGCCTTTTGGGCGGCAGCAAATCCCGCGTCGCGGAGCGCGAATTTTTTTGAGCAGGAAAGAGTTGCATGACAAAGAACACGATGAAGGCTGGCGTGCTTGTCGGCCCAGGAAGAGTGGAAATAAGGGATGTGCCCGTACCGGACATGGCTCCGGGCATGATACGTATTCGCGTGCGTACCTGCGGCGTGTGCGGCAGCGACATTCACATGTGGAAGGAGGGAAAGGGATGGAATCCGGAAAGGCCGGATAACTTCATCATGGGGCATGAGTTCTGCGGTGTGGTGACCGATTCCGGCGACAGCGACTTTCGCGCGGGCGAGCGCGTCACGTTCTGGGCCAACCTGTACTGCGGCGAATGCGACATGTGCCGCTCGGGCAGGGAACAGCTATGCCGCGCCGTGAACGGAACGAACTACATAGGCTTCGTGTGCAACGGCGGCTATGCGGAATACTTTGTCGGCAAGGCCATGAACGCCTATCGTCTGCCGGATACGGTGTCGGACGTGGCGGCGGGCCTCATTGATCCTCTCATGGTGGCTTATCACGCAGTACGTCGTTCGGGACTGAAGCTGCACGACAAGGTGCTTGTCGTGGGCAGCGGCATCATTGCCCAGCTCATCGGCGGTCTTGCAAAAAGGGCCGGCGCCTCGCTGCTTGTCATGTCACGCATCGACGACAGGCAGACGGACAAGGCGCGTGAAATCGGCGACTTTGACGCCTACGTGTACGGCAATGCGTCGGACAGGGCCGAAAGAATGCGGGAGCTTTCCGAGGGCGGCTTTGATGTGGCTTTTGAGGCCGTGGGGTCCGGCGATTCGCTGGCGGCCTGTCTGGACGGCGTGAAGCCCGGCGGAGAGGTGGTCATGATAGGCAATTCCATTGCGCCTACGGTGCCTTTCGAACTGAACCTGGCTGTGCTGCATGAAGTGCGGCTCACCGGCAGCGTGTCCTGCACGCGCAGGGAATTTGAGGAAACCATTGATCTCATTGCCCGCGGCATTATCGATCCTGAAAAGTACGTCACCGACGTCCTGCCGCTGGCAGAACTTCAGCAGGCGCTCGAAATGCAGGTGTCGCCGGAAGGACACGTGCTGAAAACGGTGATACGGCCGTAGCCGGTCATTCCGGCGAAAAACAGGAGACATGCTTAAGGCCGGAACGCCGGGAAGAAGCGGTCTCAGGGGTTCGGCCGTGGCTCCATTCCGCGACACAATAGTGTGTGGTTACGAAGTGTTCGCCGTTTGTGCTGTCCGGTCAGAACATGCCTCGGAAAAAATGAGCCGCAGCGGCGTGCGCCGGGTCGTTGAGGCTCTCTGCGCAGGCCGGGCAAAGCAGGAGAGAGTACATGCAAAGACACGTCGCAATCCGTCTTGCTCTCGATGCAGGTATGGCCGTTTCCTTTGTCCTGCTCATGGCCGCCCGCTATACGGGCAACAATGTACATGAATGGCTCGGAGTTCTGCTCTTTTTCCTGGTCATGGTTCATGTGCGCATTCATGCGGCGTGGTGGCGGGCTCTTTTGCCTTCGCTGCGTATCCGTCCCGTTCGAACGGTGGTAACGCTGTTTACTGCGCTGTTTTTTGCCGGTGCCGTGGTAAGTGCCGTGCCTGTTTCGGAAACCGTGTTTGCCTTTTGGCATGGGCACGGTTCGCTCGGAGCAAGAGGCGTGCACATGTTCTTTGCCCACTGGGCCCTCCTCATGGCGGCGGTGCACTTCGGCATGTACGGCTCGGGCGTGTCGCCGGCGGTGGGGCGTGCGTTGCCGGTGTTTGTTCCTTCACCGCTGTGCCGGCTGCTGGCGTGGGGAACGGCGCTGTACGGACTCTGGGCGTTTGTCTCGAGGGAACTTGTTCTGCCGCTTCTCATGCAGACGTCCTTTACGCTGTGGCACGAAGGCGACGGCCCGGTTCTGTTCTTTCTGGATTACCTCGCCGTGTTTCATGCGGCGGCATGGCTTTCGTACGGGGTGATGTCGTTTTTCTCCGCCAGAGCGGGCAGACGGGAACGGAAGTCTCCGTGAAAGACAGAAAATCCGTTCCGCAACAGAATCGGGCAAGAACTCAAGAGAATCGTATCTGGAGGTCTCTGCGGCTCCTGATATTCTTCAGACAGAAACCAAGAAAAAAGCCATGGCGTTTTTTGCCGGGCAAGGGAGTTTTTATGAAGAAAGGTTGTGCTCTGGGAATCATGCTTCTTGCAGGTATGACTATGCTCTCTTCCTCCGCGGCCCTTGCAGCATCGGAGGGCGTGGTCGACAGACGGGCCTCAGCAGCAAAGAACATGCAGAAATTTCTCGGAACGGAAGCTTCTGCTCTGGCAAACACCGATCCTGAATTTGCGGCCATGCGCGACAGGCTTCTCTATGGAGAAATTGCGGACAGAGGAACGCTTTCCGACGCACAGCGGGAACTTGTTACGCTGGTGGTGCTTATAGCCGGTCAGACGCTGGATGATTTCAAGACTCACGTGCACGCCGCTCTTCGCGTGGGCGCGACTCCCGTGGAGATCAGGGAGGCCGTGTATCAGTGCGCGCCCTATGTGGGATTCCCCCGGGCGGAAAGTGCGCTTCGCCTGGCCAACGAGGTGTTCGTTCAGCAGGGCATCGCCCTGCCTCTGGAAAATCAGGGTACGGTGACGGAAGAAACGCGTTATGCCGACGGACTGGCCGTGCAGAAGTCGATTTTCGGAGAGGCCATAGATACGATGCATGAGACTTCGCCGGAAGATCAGAAGCCCATCGTGCAGAACTATCTTTCCGCTTACTGCTTCGGAGACATCTACACCAGAAAGGGACTGGACCTGAAAATGAGGGAGCTTTTGACTTTCTCCGTCATCAGCGCCTTCGGCGGCTGCGATTCCCAGGTGCGTTCTCATGTTCAGGGCAATCTCGCCGTGGGCAACACCCGGGAAAATCTGATAGACGCTCTGGCGCAGAGTCTTCCCTACATCGGCTTTCCGCGCACGCTGAACGCTCTCGCCTGCGTAAACGCCGTAGCTCCCGCCAGGCCTGCCGTAAAATAGCTCCCATTTTCTCCTGCGCGGGGAGGGCAATTCCCCAACGACCTCCGACCACGTGAAATAGGCGGGTCGTCTTCTCCTGCACACTTTTTCCGTCGGCATGACCGCCCGGTCATGAGGATACTGACCATGAAGAACGAAAATTTCGGATTGTTTGAACCCCTTTTCCCCGGTAAGGACGGAAATTCAACTTCAAGACGCGCCTTTTTGAAGGCCATTGCCCTGGGGGCCGCAGTTGCAGCCGTGCCCTCGGTTTTTTCCTCATCGGCCGTGGCCGCTCAGGCGGAAGGAGGCAACGTGCTCATCATCTATTTTTCTCATTCTGGAAATACCCGCAGGCTTGCCGGTTACATTCATGAGCGCACGGGCGGTCGCATGGTGGAATTGAAGAGAGTGAGGCCTTATCCCGAAGACTATGATGCCGTTGTGGACGAAGCCAAAAAGGAGCAGGAAGCGGACGCGAGGCCGGAAATAAGCATCACGCTTTCCGATCTCGATCAGGTGGATACCGTGTTCATCGGTTATCCCAACTGGTGGGGCACGCTGCCCATGCCTTTCTTTACGCTGCTTGAGCGTTATCCTCTGGCGGGCAAAACCGTGATTCCGTTCTGTACCCACGAGGGAAGCCGTTTCGGACGAAGCGAGAGAGATCTTCGCAGGCTTTGTCCGCAGGCCAGACTGCTGAAGGGATTTGAAGTGCGAGGCTCCAGAGTTTCCGGCGCGGAAAAGGCCGTGGACGAATGGCTGACCGGCCTCGGCCTCACGGCTGCCCGATAGCCGATTCCTCTTCCTGCCGTGGACGAAGGCCGCCTTCCGCACCTGCCGGGGGGAGATTTTCCCCCGGCTCCGGAGATTCGGAAAACAAAATACACGTTATTTCGTAGATTCCCGGGGGGAGAGCGGCTGAGAGGCAGGACCGTGTCGGATTGCCGACCGGGAAAGAGCAGAACGAGCGCAACATTCCGACGACGGAATCCTTGAGAAGCATGTTCTTTTCGTTCTTTCTTCCGTAGGCATTTCGAGCAGCAACAATCGTTGAGTCCGTAAAAAACGCCCCGGCAAGGGGCGTTTTTGTATGGTGGAGGAATTTTCGATCAGGACAGGCCGGATAAGGTTCTTCTTCGGTTCATGTCCCGAAGAGGCGGCTCTCCGAACACCCGCTTGTATTCTCTGTTGAACTGCGTCACGCTTTCGTATCCCACGCTGAGCGCCGCACTGGAAGCGCGTTCGTGCTCTATGAGCATGAGTCGCTGCGCTTCGTAAAGCCGCAGCTGTTTCTGATACTGCAGAGGGCTGAGCCCCGTAAGAAGCTTGAAGTGGCGGTGCAGGTTGGAGGCGGACATGTTGACCTGCCGGGCCAGTGCGTCCACGCGGAGGGGAGTTTTGTAGTTTTCGCGAATCCAGTTGATGGCCTGCACTATCTGATTGTTCTGCGTTCCCGGCGTGTTGAGCTGACGCAGAAGATTGCCGTGCGGGCTGATGAGAAGAAGGTAGTGGAGTTCCCTCAGCATCATGGGAGCTCGGAAGGGGATTTGGTCCGGCTTTTCCAGAAGCGTGACGAGCCGGAGAAACATTTCCGAAATGTCGGTGTCCGCATCTGCTACGGATACGCCGGGGCTTTCTTCATCACGGGGCGGAAGGGCGTTCTTCATCTCCATGGCAAGGGAGGAGAGAAGCTTTTTGTCGAGATACAGATAGACGAACAGAAAAGGATGCTCGTGCGAAGGGTTTTCCACATAGGAGGCAATGGGCATGTCCACGCCGGCCACCACGGACTGCCCCTCGGCATACACGTATTGCTGCCCCGCCATGAAGGAGTGCTTCGTTCCCTGAACCACGAGTCCGACCAGCGGTTTTTCAAAGCACTGTTCGGGGGTGCCGCCTTCTTCGCGGCGGACGAGGTGCAGGCCTTCTATGGCCGTGGGAAGAATGCAGGGGGCATCCAGATAGTGAAGAAGTTTTTCCTTCAGTTCCTGCTGGAGGATTGTTGTTTTCCGCGGTTCGTTTGACATGGCATCATGACCTCCGCATGAGTGTCTGACGCGTCAGTATGGTCTGACGGAAACGGGAATTTTCCGAAACGTACGGAAAGAAAAAGGGCGGACGGGCCGGATGTTACGCCGTCTGTTCCCACCAGCGGGGAAAGGACGGCAGGGGGCGTTCAAGAAAAACGGCGTCGCCCATGACGGGAGTTGCCAGGGAAAGGTTCTTGTCGGACGAGGCTGCGGCCGCGCGGCGGAAGGGATCGTCCCAGCTGTGGAAGGCCAGAGAGAACTTGCCCGCGTGTGCGGGCAGAAGCGCTTTTGCTCCCATGTCCAGAGCTGCCTGAACCGCTTGTTCCGGCGTCATGTGTATGTACTTCCAGCGTTCGTTGTACTGTCCGCAGTCCAGAAGAGCGATGTCCGGCGCGCCGAGCTTTCGTCCTATGTCGGCAAAGTGCGGGCCGTAGCCGCTGTCGCCGCTGAAGAATACGCGGCTTTCGGCCGACTCCAGAAAAAAGCCTGTCCAAAGCGTTTTGTTTCTGGTGAGGGAACGGCCGGAATAATGGCTTGCGGTAACGAGCGTTATGACGACTTTTTTATCCAGCGTCACGCTGTCGCCCCAGTCCGCCTCGTGCACGACGTGTTCGTCAAAGCCCCAGCGGCGGAAATGGGCTCCCGTGCCCAGCCCGCATACGACCATTTTCGTTTTTTTCTTCAGGGCCGTGACCGTGGGGTAGTCCAGATGATCCCAGTGATCGTGGGAAATGAGCAGACAGTCGATGGGGGGAATGTCTTGCGCCGTGATGACGTTTGTTCCGGGAAAGGCCCGGGTGCTGAATGACACCGGCGCGGCGTGATCGCTGAACACCGGATCGATGAGAAGGCGCTTTCCGCCGAGCTGAAGATAGAAGCTGGAGTGTCCCAGCCAGACCACGGCGTTCCTGTCGGAGGCGAGAGCGGAGAAATCCGTTTTATGGAAGGGCAGGGGGCGGGGTGGGACGGAGTTGATCTTTTTTTCCGTGAGAGAGCGGATGAGCGCACCTGCAAAGCTGCTGCCGTCGCTGAGCACGGGACGGGGAATGAGGTTGCAAAATTCCCCGTCGGCATAGTGCGGGGAAAGAAGGATGCGCCGCATCTGTTCTCCTTCGGGCAGAGCGCCGAACTGCTCCTGCCCGAGAAAGGTCAGCACACCGGCCGTTCCCGTTCCTGCAACGACGGCAGAGCCGCCGAGAAGACCGAGAAACGTCCTTCTGTTCATAGAACGGGGTCTCCCTGTCTGTGCAGTCCCCGGCCGAGCCGGTACGCGTGTTCAAGAAAGGGTGTGCGGTTTATGGAGCCTTCGAGCCAGACTCCGGGAACGACGATGCGTCCGGCATCTTCCCATCCGAGGTAGTTGAGCAGCGTGTCGTAATGGGAGAGAATGGGGCTTTCGTCCTTTTTCGAGTCGTTGGCGTAGGTCATGAGCAGAACGGCCTGCTTCTTGACGTGAATGGACCCGTTGATGGCGTAGAAGCGATCGATGACGGCCTTGAGCTGCGAGGAAATGCCGAAGTAGTACATGGGGGTGACGAAGGTGACGAGATCGGCGTTGATGATGTGTTCGCGAACAAAGGAAAAGTCGTCGTCGAACACGCAGGGGCCGTTCATACCGCAGCTGTTGCAGGCTGTACAGGGGTGAACGTTTTTGTGCGCTGCGTCGAAGCGCACCACTTCATGGCCGGAATCCTTGGCGCCTCTGATGAAGTGGTCGGCAAGCGTATTGGAGTTGCCGTGCTTTCTGGGACTTCCGGTGAGAACCAGTATTTTCATTCCGAGCTCCTTGGCATTTTCTGCGGCGGCGGCCCGGGAAAGGGACAGGGGAGCACCGTGCAGAAGGGGACTTCCTGCCGCGGCGGCCGTCGCCATGAGCGATGTTCTTATAAAGTTGCGTCTGTTCATCCCGGTCTCCTTCGTTGGCAGGGAGGTCGGACAGAAGGCATTGCCGTACTGTTATCGTACGATAACGCCGGAAGGGAAGAGGTGATAGATACAATTCTTGCGATTAATTGCCTGATTCTGTCGGACGGGGAAGAAGTGAGACAAAAAGAAAAGCGCCGTCCGAAGGCGGCGTTTTCTGCTCAGGAGGATGCCTTTTGTCCGCCTCTCTTCAGGAGAGGAAAGTGAGGACGGACAAAAGGCGGGAAAAGTGTCAGGCCGTAACGGGGCGGCTCTTCTGTTCCACGCATTCGTCGTATTCCCGGCGAAGGGTTTCCATAAGCTCATGCACGGAAACTATTTCCTTCACTCTGGCCACGTTGGCGCCGCAGAAGACGAATCCCTTGTCGAGATTTCCCTTCATGGCGTTGATGAGAGCCGAGGAAATGCAGTAGGGCGTGGTGGAGGGGTCGCAGGTCTTGATGCAGTGGAACACGCATTTGAAGGGCTTTTTTTTGCCTTCGCGTGCGGATTCGATGAATTCGTTTTTCAGCGCGCGTCCCGGCATGCCCACGGGGCTGTGAATGATGGTCACATCCTCTTCTCTGGCATCGACGTAGGCCTGCTTGAAGCGTATGTCGGCGTCGCACTCGTCGGTGGCCACGAAGCGGGTTGCCATCTGCACGCCGGAAGCACCGAGTTCGAGCATTCTGGCTATGTCGGCGCCGCTGAACACGCCGCCGCCCGTAATGACGGGAATGGCGCGTCCGGCCTTGTCTTCAAGGGCCTTTGCGGCATCCACCACGCCGGATACGAGATTTTCCAGCGCAAAGTCTGCATCGAAAATATGTTCTTCGGAAAAACCGAGATGGCCGCCGGCCTTGGGTCCTTCGAGCACGAAGGCATCAGGAATGAGTCCGGTTTTGTGCATCCACTTTTTGGCAATGAGCGTGGCGGCGCGTCCGGAAGAGACTATGGGAACGAGCTTGGTGCGGAATTCTTCCTTTTTCTGGGCGCAGGTGTCGAGGAAGATTTTGGGCAGATCCATGGGAAGACCGGCGCCGGAGAAAATGACGTCGGCCCGGGATTCTATGGCGGTGCGTACCATTTCGGCGAAGGTGGTGAGCGCGACCATGATGTTGACGCCTATGATGCCCTGGGTGGCGGCGCGGGCCTTTTCTATTTCGCGGCGCAGCGCGCGCACGTTGGCTTCCACGGGATGGGAGGCTACGTCGGGTTCGCGCATGCCCACCATGGCTCCGGCAATGACGCCTATGCCGCCTTCATTGGCCACGGCGGAAGCCAGGCCGGAAAGAGATATGCCGACGCCCATGCCGCCCTGAACGATGGGCGTGCGGGCGATGAGGTCACCGATTTTCAACGCGGGGAAAGACATGAGAAACCATCCTTCCGATCCCCGGTAAAGGGAGACGGATTTATTCGTTATAACGGGCTCGTCCTTAAGAGCGGGACCATTGTAAAACCCCTTTTCTTTTATGACAAGGGGGGAGAAAAAATAACAGTTATTACCGGATAAGCGTTAAAATTCGTCAGTTCAGAGGGTTAGTTGTAAATTTACTGTTATTTTCAGAAAAAGGGCGAAAATTTTTTTGATGCAGTCAGAAACGTGCCGACAAGGGAAAAAGAGGGACAAAACCGTTTCAATGAGCTCTTTGTTACGTGAATGTGAAGTTTTGGTCTGCATTGTGCCGTTGTCTCTGTTCGGGGTGGCAGTTTTTTGCGGAACTCTTCGGCAGGGAACTCCGGCCGGGAAAAAGGGGTTCGGGTCGGTACCGGGAGGGGGATGTCGTCTTCTTTTGGAAACGGAAGAAGGCTTTGCCCGAATCGGCGGCAGGCTCCGGGCGATGGATGATTTTACGGGAGACGGCGGCGGTTATGGACTCTTTGACTGTTTTGGCGTAAGGAAGAAGGCTATGCCGACGGCATGGCCCGAGGCGTAACGGAAAAACAGGATATGCGTGTGAAATCGTCCTTTGCGGAAACGCTGGCCTTTGACGATGCCTCTCTGGCCAGTCAGCTTTTCGGCCCCCTGAATGCTCATCTGGAACTCATTGCCGATGCTTCCGGCGCGGATTTGCAGACGCGCGGAACGGAACTGACGGTGAGTGATCCGCGTCCGGCGCAGCGGGAACTGCTGCTCAATCTTTTTACCCAGGGATACGGGCTTCTGCGCAGCGGGCATACCCTGCGCGGAGAAGATCTGCTCCAGGGCTACGAGGAACTTCTGCGCAATCCTCATGCCGACATAAGCAGAATGTTCCGCGAGGCGAGCGTCATTGTTTCTCCCCGCAAGAGTATCATTGCGCGCAACACCGCGCAGCGTCAGTATATGGAACTTCTGCGGCGCAATGAACTCGTGTTCGCCACGGGGCCGGCGGGTACGGGCAAGACCTATCTTGCCGTGGCCATGGCCATTTCCATGCTCGCCGCAAAAAGGGTGAAGAAGATAGTGCTCACGCGGCCTGCCGTGGAAGCGGGCGAGAAGCTCGGCTTTCTGCCCGGCGACATGGAAGACAAGGTGAATCCCTACCTGCGTCCGCTCTACGATGCGCTCAGCGACATGCTCGGGCCGCAGGGATTTGCGCAGAAGCAGGAATCCGGCGTCATCGAAGTGGCCCCGCTGGCCTTCATGCGCGGGCGCACGCTCAACGACGCCTTTCTCATTCTCGATGAGGCGCAGAACACCACACGCGAGCAGATGAAGATGTTTCTCACCCGCATGGGCTTCGGTTCCCGTGTGGTGGTCACCGGCGACGTCACGCAGATAGACCTTCCTCCCGTCAACAGGGCCTTCCTGCGCGAGGGCGAAAAGGAGGGGGAAACCCGTTCCGGTCTCGTTCATGCCCTGAAGGTGCTGGACGGCGTGCGCGGCGTGGCCGTCCATCATTTCCACAGTTCCGACGTGGTTCGCCATCCGCTGGTGGGCCGTATCGTGGAAGCCTACGATATTTATGAAAAAAACTAGGAAGAAATCGCCGGTCAGCGTTTCCCAGCTTCTGGGGCATTCCCGCTCCATGTTTCTGCACCATCACCATGACTGGGGACTTTTTTCCCTGGCAGCGGCTCTGGTGTTCATGTCCTTTCTGTGCGCCGTGCAGCCCGGCCGCGCCACGCGGGTGCTGTATCCCGCAGGCGAGATAGCCGCGCATGACGTGGTTTCCGACAGGGATCTTCTTGTGGAGGATCCGCAGGCCACGCAGCTGCGCAGAGACAGGGCTCTTGCGCTTCAGCCCATGGTTTTCGACATCGACAAGAAGGCCATGGAGAGCTTCCGGGAGGAAAGTCTCGGACTTCTGGACGAGATAAACAAGCGCGGGCTGGACAGCGCGGGGCTTGAGACCGTGCGCCGTGCCTTCAACGAACGGCATCTTTCCGACGTTTCTTCCTCTTCGTTCCGTCTGCTCACGGCCTCCTATGTGCAGGAATATCTGCTCGGAACGCTCATTCCGTGGATGGAGTCCACTCTTGCGAACGGCGTTATTGCGGATATGCGTCAGATAGCCAACACCGACAATGCCGTCATCGTGCGCGATCTCGACAGCGGTACGGAAATTCTGCGCACGCAGGCCGGGGGGCTCAAGGACCTGCGATCGTTTCAGGTGGCCCTCGGGCGCAAGCTCCGCTCCGAGGGAAAGCTCAATTCCCGCGTCAAGATAGCGCTTCAGGAAATCATGCCGCTCATGGTGGTGCCGTCGCTTGCCGTGAATCAGGAAGTGACGAGTCAGCGCAACGAGGAAATGCTCGCGGCCGTGGAACCCGTGTTCTACAAGGTGCAGCCCGGAGAAGTGCTGGTGCGCGCGGGCGACATGGTTACCCATGAGCAGCAGATAAAGCTTCAGGCACTTTTTCGCGCCACGCCCGACGTTGTGGACTGGCACGTGTTCGGCGGCTGCGTGGTTCTCGGGGTGTTTCTTCTGCTCGGACTGTTCATCACGCCGAGCGGCAACAAGGGCACGGTGCTGCGCACCAAGGATCAGAACCTCATAGCCCTTCTTCTTGTCGTGTTCGGGGTGGCGGCCTGGTGCACCATGTACGTGCTCACGGCCGCAGCTTCCGCCTCCATGGCGCACATTCTGGCCTTTGCCTTTCCCGTGGCGGGGGGCACCGGCGTGGCGGCTCTTATTTTCGCCGCACGGCGCTACTGTACCGTGGGACTCATGCTTTCCTTTTTCGCCACGGTCATTTTCCGGGGCGACATTGCGCTGTTCTTCTTTTATTTCATGTCGTCCATGACCAATACCTGGCTTGTGCTGCGTTCGCAGAACAGGCAGGATGTCATATGGGGAAGCGTTCCTCTGCTTCTCTGGATGCTCCTGACGGGCCTCGGCGCGGCCATGTTCACACATCTGGAATGGTCGCAGCTTCCCTTCCTTCTGCTTGCGCTCGTGTGCAACGCCGTGGGATCGCTGTTTCTGCTTTTCGCCCTCAGCCCCGTTCTCGAAATGCTCATGGGCTATACCACGCGTTTCCGCATGATGGAGCTCATGAACCTTGAGCATCCTCTGCTTCAGGAACTCATGATGACGGTGCCCGGAACCTATCATCACTCCCTTGTGGTTTCCAACCTCGTGGAGGCCGGAGCCGCAGCCATAGGCGCCAACAGCCTGCTGTGCAAGGTGGGCGCGCTCTATCACGACATAGGAAAAATTTCGAGGCCCGAGTATTTCGTGGAAAATCAGTTCGGCGGCCCCAATCCGCACGACAAGCTTTCTCCGGCCATGAGCGCGCTCATTCTCTTCTCCCATGTGAAGCAGGGCGCGGAACTTGCGGAGGAATATCACCTCGGCCGCGAGATTACCGACATCATCGTGCAGCACCACGGTACGCGCGGAGCCATGTATTTTTACAACAAGGCCCTGCAGATGGGCGAGAATCCGCGTCTTCAGGACTACTCCTATCCCGGCCCGAGGCCGCAGACCAAGGAGGCCGCCATCGTCATGCTGGCCGATTCCGTGGAGGCCTCAAGCCGCACGCTGGTGGATCCCACGCCCGCGCGCATCCGTGCCCATGTGACCAAAATAGTCAAGGGCGTGTACGCGGAAGGGCAGCTCGACGAGTCCGATCTCACCTTCCGCGATCTCAACAAGCTCATCGACAGCTTCGTGCGCATCATTATAGGCCTTTTCCATCAGCGCATCGCCTATCCCGAGGAAAAGCCTGATCCGCACAGGAGCGGAAAAAAGAATGAGGAAGGCCGGCGCGACGAGGCCGAAGAACTGCGTCCGGAATGGGTGATATCCTCTCCGCAGAAGCAGACGAAGGAAGAACGCCGGATTTCGGCGACTTCGGAAGAAAACACGTCGTCGGGCGCAGCGGATAACAAAAGCCGGTCCGGGAAGAATTCTCCGGCCGAGTCCTCCGCAGGCGGAGGAGACTGTTGTGCATCTTCGGCACAGGACGTCCGGACCGGTCTCTGCACGACGCCGAAGGGCGATGAAAAGAGTGCAGACGGAGCAGGGGCACCCTGTGGGGAAAGTGCCGATGCCGGGGAGAAGAGCGCATGAGTCTCGGAACCGGTCTTGAAGTGGATGTGCGTCGTCCCTGCCGTTTTTGCCGCAGAGAGTGGCTGAGCTGGCTTTCCGCCATGCGCGGAGCGGCAGACGAGGCGGGCATGCTTCCGTCGGAGCCGAACGGACCCCGCGCCCATGAAAGTGCGGGGGGCACGGAACCGGGCGAAATGGGCATTCAGCTCATTGTTGCCGGCGACGGAGACATTGCGGCGGTGAATCTGCGCAATCTCGGCTGCTCCGGCCCCACCAACATATTGAGCTTTCCCGGCGGAGAAGGGGAAATTGGCACGCTTTTTCTCAGCGCCGACACCCTGGAGCGCGAATGCGTGCTTTACGGACAGAACGTGACCGTGCATGCCAGAAGACTGCTTGCCCACGGCATGGGGCACATTCTGGGCTTCGACCACGGGCCGGAGATGGACGAATTCTGTGCGTATCTGGAAGAATCCTGCCCGCTCCCCGGCCTGGCAGGGGAATAGACTCTTGACGTTCCGCTCCGCGTAGTACAAGCTGAAAAATCCTTTTCGTCATCAGGCGGGCCTTCCGAGCGAGCGGCCCGCACACATCATATATCGGAGACAACATGGCCAGAATACAGAATGAACATCGTTGCGGCTGGGTCGCGCTCATGGGACCTCCCAACGCGGGCAAGTCCACGCTGCTCAATGCTCTGCTCGGGCAGAAAATCAGCATTGTGACCTCCAAGCCGCAGACCACGCGCAGTCGCGTGGTGGGCATCATGTCGGAGCCCGGCGCGCAGGTCATATTCATGGATACCCCCGGCGTGAACCACTCCCGTCAGCAGCAGCGCGGGCATCTGAGCAAGATGATGAGCCAGGCCGCCTGGCAGAGCATGGCCGCCGCTCATGCCGTCATGCTGGTGCTCGACTCGGAACTCTACATCCGCAGGCCGGAATTTCTCGACCGCGACATACAGTCTCTGCGCGATGCGCTTGTCGATGACGAGCGCCCTCTGCTCGTGGTGGTGAACAAGGTCGATCTCTTTCACGACAAGTCCCGCATGCTGCCTCTTCTGGTGAAGCTGCAGGAATACTTCCCGAAGGCCGAAGTTTTCCCCATGTCCGCGCTGACCAAGGACGGTCTCGACGAACTCAAGAAGATCATTACGGGAATGATGCCCGAAGGCGAGTCGCAGTTCCCCGAAGACCAGCTTTCCACTGCGCCCACGCGTTTTCTTGCTGCGGAAATCGTGCGCGAGAAGGTGTTCGAGCGGCTGCGTCAGGAAGTGCCCTATACCACGGCCGTGGACATAGAAGCCTGGGAAGAGGATCCGGAACGCGATCTTACCGTCATTCATGCCGTCATTTTCGTGCAGCGCCCCTCGCACAAGGCCATGGTCATAGGCCGTGCGGGCGCCACCATCAAGGAGATAGGCACGGAAGCCCGTCGCGACATACAGAAGCTCATCGGCGGCAAGGTGCATCTTCAGCTCTGGGTCAAGGTGAAGGACAACTGGGCGGAAGACACCGAGCTGCTCCACGACCTCGGCTTGGAAGAGGATTAGTATTTCAGGGTCGCCTCCGGGCGGCCCTTTTCGCAGGACACATTGAACGCCCCGAAGGGGCGAAAGGCTGGATGAACATGACGTTGCTGGAAGAACGCTGGAGAGGAGTGCTGGACAACATGGCCGAGGCCGTGCGCCGTGCCGGACGCAAAGAGGGCAGCGTACGCCTCGTGGCGGTGTCGAAGTTTCATCCCGCGTCGGACATTGCCGAGCTCTGCCGTCTCGGTCAGAAGGATTTCGGCGAAAACTACATTCAGGAAGCCCGGGAAAAACAGGCGGAGCTGTCCGATCTCGACATACGCTGGCATGCCATAGGCCCGGTGCAGACCAACAAGGCCAAGGACGTGGCCGGACGCTTTTCGCTTCTGCACACGCTGGACCGCGTGGAGCTGGCCCGCGCCCTTGTGCGCCGTCTGCCCGAAGGCGCTTCTCAGGATGTGCTTATTCAGGTGAACGTCGGTGAGGAGCCGCAGAAGTCCGGCGTTCATGCCGACGAGCTTCCCGCGCTTTTTGAGGCTCTTCTTCAGGACGGCCTTATCGCCGCCGACGGAGCGGGGCTGCACGTGCGCGGCTTCATGTGTCTGCCGCCCCGCTGCGGAGAAGGCGAGGAGGCCAGGCCGTACTTCGTCATGCTGCGCCGCCTTCGCGACGACATGGAAAAGCGTTTCGGCCTGTCGCTGCCCGAGCTTTCCATGGGAATGTCGGGCGATTACAGAGAGGCCATAGAGGAAGGCGCCACTCTCATCCGCGTAGGCACGGACATTTTCGGTCCGAGACCTGTGAAGGGGCAGACGCTGTTGGGATGCCGCTGAGAAGAAATGCCTCTGCCTGAGCAGAATACGGAAAATAAAAGGCCCGGAACGCCATGCGTTCCGGGCCTTTTCGTACAGAGGGAACAGGGGGGCTTTGCGGAACAGAAAGCCCGGCGCAGGCTGTCGGGTTTCTTCGACACGGGGGAGCGTCCGGCCGAGGCGGAAAAGGGCGTCTGGCGCAAATGTCAAAGGGCGTCCCCGCCTTTCGGACCGTGTGCCTTTTTGCGGTTCTACAGCTCCAGAGAGCGGGCAAAGCAGGAAATGAGAATGGCTCCTGCCTGCGCCACGTTGAGGGAGTCGAAATCGCGGCGGAAGGGGATGCACAGGCTGCACTCGCAGTGTTTGAGCACGCCGGGGCGCACGCCTTTGTCCTCGTTGCCGAGCACGAGCAGCGCGGGCAGAGGCAGTTTTTCCGTGAGCGGGTTCACGCTGTCGTCCACTTTCTGGGCGGCGCAGGTGGTAAAGCCTGCGTCCCGGGCTTCCTTGACCGCGCGGGAAAGATTGACCACCTGCGTGATGGGCAGTCGCTCCAGCGCTCCTGCGGCCGAACGACGGGCGCCGGGGCCGAGAAAGGCGCTGTTGTGCCTCGGCAGTATGAGTCCGGCTCCTCCCATGGCAAAGAGTGTGCGCGCAAGCGTGCCCACATTGCCGGGATCCTGTACCTGATCGAGCGCGACCATGAGCGGAAGAGGCGCGTCGGCCGCCTGGGCGAGAAAGGTTTCCCACGGCATGAACGCGGTTTCGCGCAGACGGGCGATGACGCCCTGATGCCCGGCATGAGCCGCCATGCGCGCGAGAGCATCGTCGCCGACAAGGGAAAATCTTACGCCGTATTCCCGGCACAAGTCGAGCAGGCGGGCACTGTCGGCGCCGGCGCGTCCCCTGCGCACATAGACCATGTCCACGCGCTCAGGATTTCGTTCCAGCAGTTCCAGAACGGGCTTCATGCCCGGCAAAAAATTTTCCATATCTTTGTCAGTGCTCGTCATTATGAATGATTTCCATGTGATGATGTTAAAAAATCGGACACCGGGCACTCGTTGACAATTGAATCTCGGCCCTTTTCAAGGTATCCTTGCCCTTTCTTGGGAGCAGATTGCGAACATCGGAGCGTGCTGCATTTTGCGCTCGAACGCGTTTTTCGGGAAAATGCGTTCCGGGGCGCACCGGCGCCGCGCTTTTTCGGCCGCTTAACGCCCGTCGTGCGCAGGCTGCTCCTTGGCTGGTTATACTGCTTTTGTTCTGGATGCAAGTCCACATGATGGAGCGCTGACATGAAAATTGGCAAACTGTGCTGCCTTCCCCTCGCGGGAATGGCAGTGCTGATGATGCTGTCCGGCTGCGGCAAGCAGCAGTCGGTGGAATCCCCTGATCTGCTGGCTGCCGAGGCACGGCAGGAAGCCGTGGATCTGGGTTCCCTTTCCTCCCTGACCTCGGCTGAGAAAAAGGCCTATTCCACAACCTCGAATCTGGACAAGAACCTGAGTCCCGGCATGGAAAGGCAGGTGCGCTACCATTTTGTGAAGTACTCGCGCGAACGGCGGGGAACCATGGAAAATTTCCTGCGCAACAGCATTCCCTATCTGAACTACACCAAAAGCGTGTTCCGTTCCCGCGGACTTCCTGAGGATCTGGCCTATCTGGCCTATCTGGAAAGCGGCTACAACCCCTTTGCCGTGTCCCGCTCCAACGCCGTGGGCATGTGGCAGTTCATTTCCTCCACGGGCAAGGCCTACGGCCTGCAACAGGACTGGTGGATGGATGAGCGCCGCGATCCGTACCGTTCCACCGAAGCCGCGGCAAGCTACCTTGCCCGTCTGTACGACATCTTTCACGACTGGCATCTGGCCGTAGCCTCCTACAACGGCGGCGAAGGCAAAATCGGCCGTGCCAAGGAGGCCACGGGCGCAAGCAAGCTGCATGAGATTATTCAGAGAAACGACACGCTTGACTACAAGCTCCAGCTTCGGGAGGAAACGGCTCTCTATGTGCCCCGCTTTCTTGCCATAGCCAAGGTCATGCGCAATGCCGAAACGCTCGGCATTCAGCCTGCCGCTCCCGACGACGATCACCCCGTGCTCATTCCCGTTTCGCAGGTGACCGTGAGACCCGCCACCGACCTTGTGGAACTGAGCCGCCGCATCGGACTGAACTGGAAGGAATTTCAGGCCTATAATCCTCATTTCCTGCGCTCCATTTCGCCTGCCGGTCGTTCGGCCACGGCTTATGTGCCCAGAAACAAGGAAGCGCTGGCAAGACAGGTGCTCAAGGGAACGGTTTCCGGCGCAGGCTGGCGTTACTACACCGTGGCCAGGGGGGACACCTATGCCAAGGTAAGTTCCCGCACCGGCGTTCCTTCTTCGGTCATCAAGCAGCTCAATCCCGGACAGCTTAAAAGAGGACAGCGCCTTCGACTGCCTTCCAACGGAAAGTCCCTTCCTGCCGTGATTCCTTCCGCACCTGCCCGCAGCACGGCCGTGGCGTCCGTTTCTTCCGGCAAAGCGACCCGTGGAAGCGATCATGCTTCGAATGCTCTGGCGGAGCTCAAGGGAAGCCGTGCCGCGTCGCGTTCCGTGCCCGCCACCTACAAGGTGCAGAGCGGCGACACGCTCACGTCCATTGCCCGCAGGTACGACATGGATGTTGACGACCTGTACGCTGCAAACGGCGGCGCCGACAATCTTTCCACGCTGCGCGTGGGACAGGTGCTTCGTCTTTCCGCTCCCGCCCCTTCGAACAGAGCTGTGGCGCAGGCGTCTTCCGCAAAGCGCGCTCCGGCGCGTGTGGCTTCGCACACCGTGCAGTCCGGCGAAACGGCCTACGCCATTTCCCGCAAGTACGGCATCAGCTTTGCCGAGCTTTGCGCCGTCAACGGCGGCGCCGACAAGCTGGCCAGCCTGTCGCCCGGTCAGGTGCTGAATATTCCTGCCCAGAAGGGCGTCGCCGTGGCACAAAACACCGCTCCTGTCCGCAATGCGCAGCCCGCTCCCGCTCCTTCCCGTGCGCCTTCCAGCCGGGTTGCGGAATACAGCGTTCAGAACGGAGAAACGCTGTGGAGCATTTCCCGCAAGTTCAACATGAAGCCCATGGAGCTTCTGGCTCTCAACGGCATGGATCAGTCCACCCGCGTCAAGGTGGGCGATACCGTCAAGGTCATTCGCAACAGATAAGAGCAGAGGTGAAACATGGGATTTTTCTCCGCCGTTAAAAAATTCTTCTCCGGCGGCAGTCATGCCGGGGAGAACGTCGAATCTCCGAAGACCCCGGACGTTCCGCAGCCGGAGGCCGGGGAAAAGCAGGTCGAGGAGGCAGGAGCGGAAGGTTCTGCCGAAGCATCCGAGCCTGCGCTTCTGCCTTCGGAGGCACAGGAAGAACGGAGCGAGCCTTCCGAGGAGCAGGCCGGGGCTCTTGCCGGGGACAGGACCGGCGGACCGGAACACGAAACTTCTGAAGCGAAGCCGGATCAGGCCGATGAGGAAAACAGGGAGCCGGAGGAATCGGTTTCCTTTGAAGAGAAGACGGCCGGGGCCGTGCCTTCGGAGGCGGGAAAAAGCGCCGGGCATCCTTCGGATGCGGAGGTTTCGGAGCGTGCTTCCGAACGTTCCGCCTCTCAGGCGGCCGAGGCCCATGCTTCCGCCGGTGCCGGCGCGCCGGCTGCCCGTGACGAAGAGGAAGAAAAGCTCACCCTTGCGCTTCGTGAGGCGGAACCCCGTCTTTCCGCGTGGCTCGGCATTGTGCTGGACGGCGTGGAAGAGGCCGATGAACTCTTGTGGAAGCGTCTTGCCTTTCTGCTTCGTGCGCTGGAGACGCCGGAAGACGAGGCCCGCGTTTTTCTGGACGATTTCCGCACCTGGCTTGAGCGCATGGATTATCACTGGCTGGAGGATTTCCGTTCGGAACTCCAGTATCGTCTGGCCCTGGCCCTCGACATGGAGGACGAGGAGGACGAGAGAGATCGCCTGTTTGCCAAGCTGCAGAGCGGCCTTGCCCGCACCCGTGCCCGTTTCGGACAGGGGCTTTCTGCGCTCATGGCCGGTCACTCCGAGCTTTCCCAGGATTTCTGGGATGAGATGGAGGAGCTGTTCATCATGGCCGACATGGGCGCCGAGCCTTCGCTTGCCCTGGTGCGTCGTTTGAAGGAACGCGCCCGTGCCGAGGGAGTGACCACACCCGACGGACTCATGCCTCTGCTTGAGCAGGAAGTGGAAGCCATATTCAAGACTCCCCGCCGCATTGCTGCGGTGAATCCGCCGGAAGTCATTCTCATGGTCGGCGTGAACGGCGTGGGCAAGACCACCACCATTGCCAAGCTGGCCTATCGCGCCCAGATGCAGGGCAAGAAGGTGCTCATTGCCGCGGCCGATACCTTCCGCGCGGCGGCCGTGGAGCAGCTTGAGGTGTGGGCAAAGCGCATAGGTGCGGACTTTCACGCCAAGGGCATGGGAGCCGATCCTGCGGCCGTGGCCTTCGAGGCCATGGACAAGGCCATGCAGGGCGGCTACGACGTGCTGTTCATCGACACGGCAGGCCGTCTGCATACCAAGTCCAATCTCATGGACGAACTGCACAAGATCCGCATGGTGGTGGAGCGCAAGCTCCCCGGGGCCCCGCACCGTACCATTCTCGTCATTGACGCCACCACGGGGCAGAATGCGCTTCAGCAGACAAAGATGTTCAAGGATACCAGCGGCGTGAATGAGATTATCCTTACCAAGCTGGACGGCACGGCCAAGGGCGGCGTGGCTCTGGCCGTGGCCAGTCAGTTCGAGCTGCCCATCACCTTCGTGGGCCTTGGGGAAAAGATGGAAGATCTGCGCCCCTTCGACCCCCACGATTTTGCACGGGCTTTGCTCGGCAGGGACGAGCAGTAGTTCGTTTCGGTTCCGTAAGAACGGCGAGTTGCCGGAAAATCATAAAAGGGGAGTTGCCTCCCCTTTTTTTGTGCCTTGAGAGAGGCGCTTTTCATGCGGGGCATGGAGCGGCCCGGAAGGCTGCTCTCCCGACCTCGGCTTCAGAAAGGAGCCCCGCGTAAAAGAGGGGTGACAGCAGGGGAGGGCGGGCATCGCTTTTTCGTGACGGTTCCCTCGGAGGGCGCCTTTTCGATGTTTTTCCGGGTACGGTTCGTTTTGCGCGGCATCGGCGTTTTGGCAAAAGATTCCTCTTTCTTTACGGCGTGTTTTTATGAGGAAAGGCCTGGGGGCTTTTCCGGTTCATGGAAGGGGCCTTGGGTATTTGCAGGCTGTTGCCGGGCAAAAAAAGCGGCGTTCCCATGCCGGGAGCGCCGCTTTTTCTTCAGTCTTTCGAAGGAAAGTTATTTTGCCCGCAGCCAGAATTCGGCCACGTTCACGTCGAGATCATCGTCGAGATCCGCCACGCTGAACTTGATCGTGCGGCTTTCAATGGGCTTGTCGTTTTCATCCAGAAGCTTGATGACCATGGTATGCTGGCGTCCCGTGGCCTCACCGGTGCCGCTGTCGTCTTCCAGCAGAAAGACGGGTTCTCTGTCGTCGATGAACACTTCCACGGCCTCAAGGGCAGGATGTTCTTCGCCGTTTTGATCGGTGTAGGCGTAGTTGCCGAGCGAGAGCTTGTAGGTCTTGCCCTGCACGTAGCACCACACGCCGAGTCCTATGAGCAGAAGCACGATGACGAAGTTCACGAGAATGTGCTTGAGAATGACGCGTCTGCGGCTGGGGAGCTCTTTCATGCGGCACCTCCTGCTTCACCGCGCAGGGCGGCGCGGGCGCGTTCCTTGTCGGCATGGCGCCGCCAGGCGTGGAGCACCAGGGCAAGGGAAATGATGGCGTAGCATACGAACACGCGGAAGTATTCGCCTATCTGCGCATCGCCCACCAGGTACTTGCCCGCCATGGGCGAGACCACGAACATGAGATGGAAGAGCAAAACGCCCGTGAACACGTTGAGAATGGAGGCTCGGGCCACGGTGGCGCCGCCCACGAGCAGGGAGGCAATGGCGAACACGCCGGCCTGCTCGTGACTGTTGTAGGTGTTCAGCGTGCCCACGTTCTGCAGGAAGATGATCTGGCCGTAGGCGGCGAGCACGGTGGAAATGACAATGGAGATGATGCGGGTGCGCATGACGGGAATGCCCGCAGAATGCGCCACGGAAAGGTCCTGTCCCGTGGCTCTCATGTCCTGTCCGAGCTTGGTGCGGCGGAACCATACGATGAACAGGCAGAACACGCCTATGAGCAGGAAGGTGGCAAGCGGCACGTGTATGCCCATGATGTTGAGTTCTATGGCGTTGTCGAGCGAGCCGCGGATGTTGTCGAGGTTGGTCACGTTGCGTATGCCGTAGCCGCGGGAGAGCACGAGTTCGGGGTTCAGAATGGGCACGAGGCTGCCGAATCCGTAGAGCACGGCAAGCTGATACACACCGTTCATGAAGAAGCCGAGAATGTAGGATGTGACCATTTCGCGGCCGCGGGCCTTGTTGAGCACCACGCCGCACATCCAGCCGAAGAGAATGGCAAGCGGCGTGGCAATGAGCGCGGCAAGAGTCATGCCGTACAGGCCGGAGACGTTCCAGTCGCTGATGAAGATGAGACCTATCTGACCGGCCATGGCTCCGAGCACCATGCCGAAGTTGAGTCCCATGCCCGCCATGATGGGAATGAGCAGCGAGAGCACGAGGAAGGAGTTTCTGGCAAGTCTGGTGAGCATTTCCTGAATCAGATACTCGGCCGTGAACTGGGAGTAGTAAATGCCGATGGAGCTCACTAGAAGAAAGACGATGGGCACCGCATTGCGCATGCAGAAGAGGGTGACGGCATTGCCGCCGGACGTGCTTTTCATGATCTTACCTTTGTCACACGGGTCAGGGCGTAGAGAATCATGCCGTTGGACACGATGATGCGGATGACTTCGGACATGTCGGTCTGCAGCATGCTGTTGATGACCGAGGGAGTCATGGTGAGAATGCCCTGGAAGAGGAAGGTGCCGACGATGACGTTGATGATGGAGGCCTTTTTCACCGAGGCGCCGCCGATGAGCAGAGCCGCCACGGCGGGGAAGGCCATCATGAACGGGCCCATGTACAGCTGAATGAAGCCGAAGCTCTGTTCATAGACGATGATGCCGAGAGCTCCGAGCCAGGTGGAAAGAATGACCGAAAGAGTGCGCATGCGGTTGATGTTCACGCCGCTTGCCCGTGCATAGTCGGGGTTGGAACCTACGGTGGTCATGGCCGTTCCGGTGCGGGTGCGCATGAACACCCACATGAGTCCGCACAGAAGCAGGAAGAAGAGGAACATGCCGGTGGGGAAGTAGAAGGCGTCGCCAATGTTGAAGGCGGCTATGTCGCTGATGGCGCGCTGCCAGAACTCTTCCACCGAAACCGTGGTGCGCAGGCCCACGCCGGCGTAGCCCCACACCATGTTGGAGCTGGAATAGGGCAGAACGAGCCACATGATGCACATGAAAGCCACGGAGGAGAAGCCCACATAGGTGGCGATCATCATTTCTTCGCCTTTGACCTTGTTGAGCAGAAGGCCGTAGCCCCAGCCGAGAACGACGGCTATGGGCGTGGCAATGGCCATGGCCGTGAACACGCCGGGAATGCCCTTTGCCTCAAGTTCCACGCTCGTCACTGCGCCGAGCAGTCCGGCAATGATGCCGAGCGGAAGTCCGAAGTTGAGTCCGCAGCCCGACTGCACCATGGGCACCATGGCGAGTACGAGAACGCCGTTCATGCCGAAGCGCACGAGCGTGTCGCTGAAGGCGGCGTCCACGGGAACGCCCACGAAGGGCGCCACTATGAACAGGATGACCAGAAACACCGCAATGAGAATGCGGGGCCATCCGGCTTCTTCTATGAATTTTTTGATGCGGTTCATGCGCTTGCCGCCTCCGTACCGTTGGAATTGTCGTTCGCGGCCTTTTCGGCCTCGGCGGCGCCCGCGCCCATGAGCAGATAGCCGAAGGCTTCGGAAGGCGTGCTTGCGGGCAGAATACCGGCCACGGAACCCTTGTCGATGATGGCGATGCGGTCGCACACGGAGCGCAGCTCCTCAAGTTCGGAGGAAATGACCACAATGGTCATGCCGTGTTCGCGGTTGTAGCGCTTCAGGGTGTCGAGCACGACCTTCTTTGCGCCCACGTCTATGCCTCGCGTGGGTTCGGCCACGAAGAGCAGGCGGGGTCTGGTTTCAAAGGCCTTGGCAAGGCAGACTTTCTGCTGATTGCCGCCGGAAAGTTCCTGCACGTGCTGCTTTTCGCTCGTGCACTTGATTTCCAGGTCGTGAATGTATTTGCGGGCGCACTCGGCAATGGCCTCTTCGTCGCGTATCTTCAGCGGGCCGAAGCTCTTGAGAAAGCGGCCCTGCGTCTGGAGAGAGGTGAATATGATGTTCCAGGCAATGGATTCCTCAAGCAGCAGACCTACGCCGCGCCGGTCTTCGGACACGGCGGAAATGCCGAGAGAAAGGGGAGAGCCGGGGTTGTTGAGCTCCACGTTTTCTCCGTGGAAGGTCACCTTGCCTCCGGCGGGATGCAGTCCCATGATGCCGTTGGCAATGCCGAGCTTGCCCTGTCCGGCCATGCCGCCTATGCCGAGAATTTCGCCTTCGAACACGGTGAGATTCACGTTGCGTACCGTTTCGCCGGGCATGTCCACCCAGAGATGCTCGATCTGCATGGCCACCTTGTCCGAGCTGCGGCGTTCTTCCGCCGGGCCTTCCGTGCGGTCTATCTTGCGGCCCACCATGGCGCTCGCAATTTGCCGCACGCTGGTTTCCGCGGGCGTGGTCTGCAAAACCACTTCGCCGTCGCGCAGAATGACGATGTCGTCGCACACGCTCATGACTTCCTGCAGACGGTGGGAAATGAAGATGATGGATATGCCCTGGGCGGCCAGGCGGCGCATGGAGTCGAGCAGAATGTCGGCTTCGCTTTCGGTGAGCACGGCCGTGGGTTCGTCGAGCACCAGAAGACGCGTGCCCTTCTTGTCGATTTCACGGGCGATTTCCGTGAACTGCTTGTAGCCCACGGGCAGCTCGGAAATGGGAGTGGAACTGTCGAGTTCGATGTTGAGGCGGGAAATGGCCTCGTCGGCCCGGCGCGTCATGGATGCCCTGTCGAGCGTGGTCAGGCGGTCCCCGAAGGCTTCCACCAGCGGGTTGTACACCAGCGTTTCGCGGTTGAGCACGATGTTTTCCGCCACGGTGAAGCCGGGAATGAGGGAAAATTCCTGATGCACCATGCCTATGCCCGCATTGAGGGCGTCCATGGGACTGCGGAAGTGCACTTCCTTTCCGTCTATCAGAATTTTTCCTTCATACCCGCCCGTTTCCTGAATGACGCGCATGCCGAAAAGAATGTTCATGAGGGTGGATTTGCCCGCCCCGTTTTCGCCGACAAGGCCGAGAATGCGGCCTCTTCCCAGGGTGAAGTTCACGTTCTTCAGCACCCGGTTGGAAAAATACGCCTTGCCGACACCTTCTACGCGAAGCAATGGATCTTCTGCGCCCATAGGACCTCTTTTCATAGGGAATGTGCCTCCGCGCGCATGATCATGAAAATAAAGGGAAAATTTATGCGGAGACTTGTTGGTTGAGGCGTTTTTGTAAAAACGCAGCTGACAGCTTAGCACAAAAAAATAAAAACGGCAAAAGCCGTTTTCGAGTCCGGGTGCTTGCTGCGGCGCACATGGTAACTTGTCAGAATGGCTTGCTTTTTATGAAAAAGCCTGCCGGGCGCAGAAGATCGTGCCCGGCGTTCCATAAAAAAGGAGGGAAGGCCGGAGCCTTCCCTCTCAAAACATTTACTTGATCTTCTTGTACTTGTCGGGCACGGGCACTTCGGTCATGTGCATGTAGCCCTTGCCGAAGATGTACAGGTCTTCAAAGACCAGCACATGGTTCTTCTTTTCCTTGCCGGTGGCTACGTCCATGTAGTAGCCGCCGCTCCAGGTGGAGCCGGGGGTTGCGGCGTTGTAGGCCTTGAACACGTCTTCCTTCTTGAAGTGACGGCGGAAGCTGCGGCCGCCGGTCACGCCTTCCTTGGCGTACTGAATGGCGAGTTCGCCGAGGCCGAGGGAGTTGGTGAAGCCGTAGGAGTAGGTCCAGGTGCCCATGCGGCCGCTTGCGCCCTTGGCGATGACGGTATCTTCCACGCGCTTCAGAATGGCGGGGAAGTTGCCGGACACGTCGGCAAGATCAATGCCCAGAGCGCCGGGATAGCCCATGAGGGGAGAAGGCAGGTCGGCTTCGATGAAGTAGCCGCCCTTGTCTTCGGTGAGACGCTTGAGCAGAGGTTCGGTGTGGGCGTCGTTGGTGCAGAAGAACGCGGTCTTGGGGCCGAGCTTGTCGAGCCACTGGGGAACCTGTTCCAGAATGTACTGCTGGGCGCCGGCCACGCCGACGTCGGAAGTGGGATCGGGAGCGCTCATGAAGTGGAAGTTCACGCCGAGGTCCTTGCAGGCGACTTCCATGATGTTGCGACGGCGGGAGAGCAGCTCGTAGCTCATGTGACGGGGGAAGGAAATGTGCACGAAGTCGGTCACGCCGAGCTTCTTGGCGGCGGCGATGATGAGGTAGCCGCGGGAAATGTTGTCGGCATTGATGGCGAGGTCGGCGGCGCTTTCAATGACGTTGGGGTCTTCATGGGCTTCGCCCACGAGAAGCATGATGTCGGGACGCTTTTCGCGGATGCGCTGGAAGGCGGCGGTGGTGCCGGGAATGCCCTGGTTCACGATGACGGCCTTCATGTCGGGATCGTCGGCGAAGGAGACGATCTGGGAAATGGTGGTTTCCATTTCCGTCATGAAGTTGTCGGGATAGGTGATGTGCTTGATCATGCCGCCGTTGGCGACATCACCGTACTTCTTGATAAGGGCTTCGGCGCCGCGCAGGTCGTCCTCGGACTGGGACACCGTGCCGGTGCAGATGCCGATGTGAATTTTGGCAGGCTCCGCGGCGGAAGCCTGTGTGGCGAAGGCCATCATGCCCAGACACATGGCTGCGAGAAAACGTTTCACCTTTCTTTCCCTCCTTGAAAAGATAAGAAGAACGAGCTGGTCCCTTGGACCATATATGTTCTAACTTATACCGACATCGCAAGAGATGTCAAAACGCGCGGGAACAAAGGTGCATCATTCGTTGTCGCACGGCGTACGGGGAGGGGAATATGCGGCTGCGGGCATGAAAAAAGACCGCCCGGAGGCGGTCTTTTTCCTGTCGTCATGCGGATCAGTCGAGCGGCGCAAGGAACTTCCTGCATGCCTCGTTGTCGGTTTCATCCCACCAGGCGAAGCCGAGCTTGTCGAGGTTGGCGTAGAATTCTTTGCACTGTTCGGGAGCGACTTCGAAACCGCAGGCCACGCGGCCGTATTCCGCGCCGTGGTTGCGGTAGTGGAACATGGTTACGTTGAAGTTCGTGCCCAGAGTTTCCAGGAAGTGGAGCAGGGCGCCCGTGCGTTCCGGGAACTGGAAGCTCAGAATGTGCTCGTTTTTCACCACGCTCGGGGCGCGACCGCCTATCATGTAGCGCACATGGCTCTTGGCAAAGGTGTTGCGCGTCATGTTGGTCACGTTGTAGCCCGCCTCGCGCAGACCGTTGATGATGCGTTCAAGTTCGTCCATGCCTTCGGTGAGGCGCAGAGAGGTGAATATTTCGGCCTGCGAAGGATCGGAGAAGCGGTAGTTGAATTCCGTCACCATGCGGTTGCCGAGCTTGCGGCACAAATCGAGGAAGGCGCCTTTCTTTTCGGGAATGGTGACGGAAATGATGCCTTCACGCTGTTCGCCCACTTCGCAGCGTTCGGAAACGAAACGAAGGGTGTGGAAGTTCATGTTGGCGCCGGAAAGAACGGCGGCCATGCGTGCGCCGGAAATGTCGTGCTCGGCGGCATATTTCTTGAGTCCGGCGAGGGAAAGAGCACCGGAAGGTTCGGCAATGGCGCGGGTATCGTCGAAGATGTCCTTGAGCGCGGCGCAGATTTCGTCGTTGGAACAGGTGATGATGTCATCGAGGTTTTCGCGCAGCACGCGGAAGGTTTCGTCGCCAATGCGCTTCACGGCCACGCCGTCGGCAAACAGGGAAACGCGGTCGAGAGTGACCGGGGCCCCGGCTTCCCACGCCGCCTTGAGGCAGGCGGAACCCTTGGCTTCCACGCCTATGACCTTCACGCTCGGCAGAATCTGTTTGATATATACGGCAATGCCTGCGGCAAGTCCGCCGCCGCCGACCTGCACGAACACGTGGGTAAGGCGGCTGTCCTGTTCCAGAAGCTCGCGGGCCATGGTCCCCTGTCCGGCAATGACGTCGGGATCGTCGTAGGGGGGAATGAGGGTGAGGCCCTCTTCCTTCGCAAGACGCATGGATTCTGCGTAGGCTTCGTCGAAGCTGTTGCCGAAGAGCACCACGTTGCCGCCGAAACGGCGCACCGCGTCCACCTTGATGTCGGGGGTGGTCTTGGGCATGACGATGGTGGCCTTTACGCCGAGTTTCGCTCCGGAAAGAGCGCAGCCCTGGGCATGGTTGCCCGCGGAGGCGGCAATGACGCCGCGTTTCTTTGCTTCTTCGGGGAGCTTGGCAATCTTGTTGTACGCGCCGCGCAGCTTGAAGGAGTGCACGGGCTGGAGATCTTCGCGCTTGAGGCTGACGCGGCAGCCTACGCGTTCGGAAAGTTTTTCCATGTACTCAAGCGGGGTCACACGGGCCACGTCGTACACGGGGGAAAGAAGTATTTTGCGCAGATATTCTGCGGGGGTGGGATGTTCTGTGGACATCGGGGCATACTCCTGTGCACGTCTTGCGGCGTGCCTTCTTCCGGCGTTTTATTCTTCGCAGGATTTTCCGGGCTTGCGCAGGGCGTGCAACTCGTCGCGCGCACTTTCCCAGGTGGGTTCATGAAATACGGTTTCCCGGCAGGGGGTTGTTTCCACAAGGCTCGTCCGGCCGTTTGAGGTCACGCGCACGCTCACTCTCTGCCCTTCCTCTGCGGCGCGGCAGGCCTTGGGCGAGTAGGAGGCCACAAGCGAGGCGGCTTCGCGCACCGTTTCTTCGTTCCACGGACGGGAGCTTCTGCCGAGGGCAATGGGGCCGGGGAATCCGGCAACCTTGAAGTGAATGTCGCCGGGGCGCTGAAGGGACGCGTAGGCTTCGTTGTCGAACTTGTGGCGTCCTATGGTGAGCCAGCAGTCGTCGTGCCAGAACTGGCGTCCCACGTCGGCAAGCTGAAAGTCGTTCACGTCGGGGGAATCAATGCGGGAGAGCACGGGCCAGAAGCGGCGGGTGTTTTCCTTTTCGGTGAGCTTGCAGCCGCCGCCGGGCGTGGGAATCTCGCGTATGCCGAAGCGTTCGGCAAGGGCGAGCTGTTCCTTGCGGCCCCGGCCGTTCAGAGCCAGCAGGCGAGAGCGGTCGATGAGTCCTTCCTCTTCGGGCTTCGTGGGATCGAGAAGCTGCGCACAGAGGGGACGCACCAGAATGTCGCGCACATCGGCATCGCGGCGGATGACGTTGAGCGTGTCGCGCCTCTGCGACATGGGACGCTGTCCGAGCACTTCGCCGGATACGAGAAATTTCGCGCCGTATTCCTCCATGTGCGCTCTGGCGAGGCTCATCATGAGAATCTTGCAGTCCACACAGGGGTTCATGGCGCTGCCGAAGCCGTGAGCCGGTCCCTTCTTCAGCATTTCCACGAAGGGAGCGGAGGCGTCCAGAGCCGTGATGTCGAGGCCGTAGATTTCCTCCCAGTGCGCCACGCGGCCGGGATGGCCGAAAAAGGGAGAGTAGAAGTGCAGGCACTTGATGGTCCTGCCCTGTTCCATAAGCAGACGGGCGGCCAGAATGCTGTCCAGGCCCCCGGAAAAGAGTGCTATGCCGTCATAATTTTTCATGACTCTTTAGATAGATGGTATGGGGCGCGCTGGCAAGTGTTTCTCTTGCTCCCCGGACGGGCTTTTGCTAATGTTCCCTGTCTGAGGCCTTGTCCTTTCGGTCAAAGGCCGCATCCGCACGGCGCGCGCCTTTTTGCGCAAAGCTTTGGGAGTCCCACGAACCGTGCGGCAATATTCTCTAATTCAGGAGATGTCATCCATGGCGAAGAAGCCTCTTGTTTCCGCGGAAGATGCCCGCCGCGAAGCGCTCAAGACAGCCCTCAGCACCATTGAAAGAAAGTATGGTCAGGGCGCGGTCATGAAGCTGTCCGACGGGGCGCACGTGCATGTGCCGGTCATTCCCACCGGTTCCCTCGGCCTCGATCTGGCGCTGGGCATCGGCGGCGTGCCGCGCGGCC
>CALUPL010000060.1 GCA_944322635.1 uncultured Mailhella sp. | reverse complement strand
TTCCGTCGGCGCGGACTCCTGATGTCGTCCGCGTTCCCCAGAGCGTTGAGAGTCGGCCTTCCGAACTCCCCCCTTCGCCCATAGCTTCGGACATAATCTTCCCGTTCACCCTGTCCTGCCGAACCGGCGAAGCCGGGAGGCAGAATCAGGGGGGCGCGGGGGGAATTATTTCCCCCGCGCTGCCTTTCCTGCCTTTTCTGCCTTTCCTTTCTTCTCACCAGCCGAGGAGAGAAAGGCTTTCTGCCATGTCGCCTTTGAGCCAGACGGAGCGGTCGCTTATTTCCGAGGGCACGCAGGGTGTGGCGGCGTTCAGGACGGCGTAGGTCACGCGGCTGCTTTTTCGGGTCATCTGCCAGAAGGGGTACTTGATGATGCCGGGGGTATTGTAGCCCACGCCTAGTTCAAGGCAGACGAGGCGGCAGTTTTCGTGTTCCTTCAAGAAGTTCCGGTAACGTTCGTTGGCGGCAAACCAGCCTTCATCCTGCACGAAGGAGTCATCGCAGCGCAGGTTCATGGTCATGAGTCGGCCGCATCGGGGACAGCGCGGCACGAGGTCGGAGGGGACGCGCATGTTCTTCTGCCGTTCCATCATGAGCCGCACGGTTTCTTCGTTGTTGTAGGTGCTTTCATGGCAGGGCGTGGGGCACTGCCAGAGGCCGTAATCACCCTGCATGTAGAAGAGCCGCTTCTTGTCGAAGCCAGAGAGCTGGAACTGATGGTCCACGTTGGAGGTGAGCACAAAGTAATCCCGGCCGCGCACAAGTTCGAAGAGGCGCCGGTACAGCGGCATGGGGCCGGGTTCGTAGCGGTTGTACCAGATATGGCGACTCCACCACGCCCAGTGCTCCTCGGGCGTGGGAAAGCGGTAAAAACCGCCGGAATACATGTCCGTTATGCCGTAGGCGACGGCAAAATCTCCGAAAAGACGCTCGAATCGTTCGCCGGAATAGGTAAGTCCGGCCGAAGAGGAAAGTCCAGCTCCGGCTCCTATGAGCAGAGCGTCGGCTTCGTCAAGCGCATTTCTGAGACGAGCGGCATCACCGGAGCAGGCTTCGGTATATTTGCGCGTCGGAATCCTTGAACACATTGAATATCACCTTTTTTATAGTCGTATGCTCCGCAAGGCGCGCCGTTACGGCCGCCACGGCCGTTTCTGCGGCCTGCTGAGGCGGAAAGCAGAACACTCCCGTGGATATGCAGCAGAAGGCAACGCTTTCTGCGCCGTTTTCTGCCGCAAGGTCGAGGCAGGAGGCATAGCAGGAGGCCAGGGTGTCGGCATCCCCCGACGTGACGGCCCCGCGCACCAGCGGCCCCACCGTATGAATGACGAAACGACTCGGCAGATTGAAGGCCGGCGTGATTTTTGCCCCGCCGGGCTTTTCCTCATGCCCCTGCGCCTTCATGATGCGCGCGCAGGCAAGGCGCAGCTGAACGCCCGCAAAGGTGTGTATGGCGTTGTCTATGCAGGCGTGATTCGGGCGGAAGCAGCCGAGCATGGCGCTGTTGGCCGCGTTGACCACGGCATCGCAGGCAAGCGTGACAATGTCGCCCTGCCAGAGCGAAAGACGCCCGCGCAGGAAGGGAATGTCCTTTTCGTCGGTCACGCCCTTTTCCCGAATCGCTTCCTGCAGGTACGCGTTCTGCACCTCCAGAAACTCCTTTGAAACGGGCATGGGCGGCCGCACGTTGAAAAGCGCCCGAAGCAGCCTTTTCTGTTCCTTCTCGCCCGAAGGCAGTGCGGACTTGTCGCCCCGCTCCTTCAAAAGAGCCTCAATGAGCCATAATCTGCGTTCACTCTGTGTCATGCCCGTTCTCCAAAGGCTTCCGGCAGGCCCTTGTGGCCTGCGGCATGAACGATGCGGCGTGCCCGGCAGTCGCCGCACGCATTACCGTTCACCGCGGCAAAAACGCAACTGCCTATCCGGTCGAAGTGTTCATACATTTCTCTTATGGTCACTGTTCCGCTCCTTCGAACGCCCGGCTCACGCCTTCGTCGGCCGAAAATTCCGATAACGGAAGGCATTCGTCATATTGTTCGATATCAAAATATATTATCCGTACATCCGTGTAAAGAGAGAAGTCGAAACTTCTGCGGAAAGAGGAAAGGACTCGACGGCCCGGCCAAAAGCGGAAGGCGGTTTTCCGGGCGTTCAGCCCATTTTCAGCGCGCTCTCCCCCAAAAGCCGCCTTGACGCAGTGCACGAGGGAAGAAGTTGAAAGTTTCTGTCAGTACCGCCCGTTCTGCGGCGAAAGCACAGCCTATTCCAGAAGATACACGCCGACTTCCAGAACGCCCGCCAGCAGCATGACTCGGATGGGATTCATCCGGCATTTGAGCAGAAGAAAAAGACTGAGAAGAAAAAGCCCGACCATGCGAAGGTTGATGTCCTTGAACACAATGAACGTTTCATGATTCCAGAACGCCGACATGAGAATATCGACGCCTGATGCGGCAATGAGGGCCACCACGGCCGGACGCAGCACCTCGAACACGCCGGAAAGAAGCGTCATGTCTCTGTATTTCAAATACATTTTTGCCACGAGCGTAACAATGAAGCAGGCCGGAAGCACGCAGCCGACCGTGGCAATGACGGCTCCGGGCAGACCGGCCAGCCTTGTTCCCACGAATGTGGCCGCATTCACGGCAATGGAGCCCGGGGTCATTTGCGATATGGTCACAAGATCGGTGAATTCGCGCATGGAAAGCCAGCCGTAGTTTCCCACCACTTCGCCCTGAATGAGCGGAAGCGCCGCGTACCCGCCGCCGAAGCTGAACGCGCCTATTTTGAGAAAGCAGAAGAATATGTCCCAGTACATCATTTTTTTCCGCTCCTCATGAGGCGAAGCGCGTGAACAAGCCCCACGCCTATGCACGCCATGACCACGTAAATGACGTTGAAACGCAGAACGCCCGCCGCCACGAACGCCGAAAGCATGATGAGAATGGCCGCGACATCACGCTTTTTCACGTACTTTCGCGCCATTTCCCACACCACGGAAAAAATGACGGCCCCCACGCCCGCCTGCATTCCGAGCAGAAGCCGCTTTACCAGTTCGTTGTCGCCCACGGCCTGATAGCCCAGCGCAATGAGGGAAATGATGACGAGAGGCGGAATGGTCGTGGCCACCACCGTCACTATCATGCCGACCAGTCCGGCCAGCTTGCAGCCCACCACTATGGCCCCGCTTATGGCAATGGAACCGGGAGCCGTTTCCGCTATGGCCACAAGGTCGAGCATTTCATCGTTTTCTATCCAGTGGAACTTGTCCACGAACGTTTTTTTCATGAGGGAAACTATGACGTATCCGCCCCCGAAGGTGAACGCGCTCAGCTCCAGCGTGGAAAGAAAAAGTTTCCCCAGAAGTTTCCATTGTCGTGCCATGCCGCCTGCTCCTTTGCCCGACAGCATGGCCCTTGTTCAATGAGAAGTAAAATAGTATTATTTTATGGAATCCATAACCATTTACCTATATGTTTCCATGACGCTCCGACATCTGCACATTTTCGTCACGGTTTTTCAGGCGGGCGGCATCACCAGGGCGGCCGAAATGCTCCACGTGGCTCAGCCTTCCGTAAGTCTGGCCGTGCGCGAGCTTGAGGCGCATTACGGCGTGCGTCTGTTTGAGCGCACGGGCCGCAGCATCGTGCCCACGGAATGCGGCAGGGCCTTTTACGGCTATGCGCTGCACATCGTTTCCCTGTTCAACGACATGGAAAAGAAAATGTCGAGCTGGGACGAAACGGGCACGCTGCGCATAGGCACCAGCATCACCATAGGCACGCACGTGCTTCCCGCCCTGCTCCGCGCCTGCCGCGAACGCTTTCCCGGCATTCACGCCGAGGTGGTCATTCACAATTCCGCCACCATAGAACGCTTTGCCACGAACAACAGCATCGACATCGGCCTCATTGAGAACAAGCCGCAAAGCCCGGACATACGCTGTCGTCCGTTCCGAAAAGACCGCTTGTGCGGCATAGCGCCGCCCGGTCATCCCCTTGCCGGAAGAAACGACGTCACCGTTGCCGAGCTTTCCCGATACCCTCTGCTTCTGCGGGAAAAGGGCAGCGGCGGCCGCGAAATGCTGGACGCCTGCTTTTCCCTCGAACAGCTTTCCGTACGTCCCTTGTGGGAAAGCGTGAGCAATCAGGCCATCATACGCGGCGTGGCCGCAGGACTCGGCGTTTCCGTGCTGCCCTGCCTGCTCGTGGAAAAGGACCTGGGGGAAGGCAGCGTGGCTTCCTTTGATCTGCGCCCCATGCTGGAGAGGGACTTCAACATCATCTGCCATAAGCGCAAATACCTTACCGCGCCCATGCTCGGATTCATCGAACTGTGCCTCGAAAGCGGGAAGTAAGAAAACGGGATGACATGAGGCTTCGCCCCGCGCGGAAAAACATTTTCCCGCCTCGATGCGGCCGCAGGCAATGAGCCGCAGCGGACCGGCCCCGGTAAAGCCGCACGCAGCGCGTTTTTCTGCGCCTCGGCTCAGCTGCGCCCTGCCTTGCGAAAGACAAGGGGCCCCACCTTTCCGGAAAAACGAAAAAACGCCCTCTTCCGCCTCAAAACGACTTTTCCTCCCCGCTCAAACAAAACGGAACCCGCCTTGCGCCATGGGCGAAGAAGCCGAGAATTCCCCAAACATTAAAAAGTTTTGAAAGGGAAGATGGGGGTTGGGGGAAGAAGGGGGAACTTTTTCAAAAGTTCCCCCTTCTTCCCCCAAACGTGCTCCAAACGCACTATCCTTCCTCCTCCGCCTGCGGAGAGGGAGATTCCATGGGCGGAACGTCATCCGCCGGAGCGGCTTTTTTGTCCGCTCCTGCTTTTGTTGCGGTCTTGCGCTTTGCGCCTTCGGAGGCGGAAGCGGCCGGAGCATCCGCCTTTTCCCCGCGGGAAGAAAACATGGCTCTGCGTCTTTTTTCCGCAGCGGCGTATATGAGCTGGAACACGTATTCCTCAAGGCCGCTGCGATTCTCCACGGGCACATCCACAAGCGCGGCCTCGGCCCGGGCCATGGTCTTGTGTCCGCCGCCGCCTCCTATGCCCGGAAACACGCAGGACGCCACGGCGCCGAGGTCCATTTTGCCGTAGCCGCCGCGGAACACCACGACCACGCGGCCCGCGCTCACGCCGCACACGGCCACCCAGCGCAGACCGTGCACCTTGAGAAAGAAATCCGCCACAACCACCAGGATGTCGGAGCTGTCCACCTTGCCGAGCCACACGTAGCTGCCCCGGCCGCAGGGGCGCAGGGTTTCGAACGCGCGCGAAAAATAGGGAAGCCACTCGGGCATGTACTCGCTGCGCAGAATGCGGTTCATGAGAGTGGCGTCGCCGAAGCGGCTCAAATAGTGGTAGGCGCGCAGATCCACGTCGGTGCAGCCGCGGCCGAAGGTGGCCGTATCGGTGCGTATGCCGTACTGAAGGGCCGTAGCCAGAAGGCGCGCCGGTCGTATGCCCGCGGAATAGAGGTATTCGGTCATCATGGTGCTCACGGAGCCGTAGTCGGGACGTATGTCCTGAAACGGAGCGGAACACGGATCGTCGGTTTTGGGATGGTGGTCGATGACCACAGAAAATTCCAGTCCGGCAAAGGCCGGATTGTGATGCGCCTGCGAGTCCACCAGAGCGAAGCGCTGAATCTTCTTCTTCATGGAAGGACGCCACTTCACCACGGGAATGTTGAGATACCGTATCATGGCCAGATTGTCCGGCCGGGTGATCTCGTTGGTGCGGGCTATGGTCACGCTCTTCACTTTCGAGCGTATGATGCGCTGAAGGGCCATGGCGCTCGCAAGGGCGTCGGGGTCGGCGGTGATGAGTATGGCCCACGACTCTTCCCTGACAAGCAGAGCCTGAAGCTGCGCAAGCTGCGCGGAAAGTACGCGGAAATATGCCATAATCTTCTGCTCCTACGATTTTCGGTTGCGCACGAATTCAAGCGCCTCCCGAAAAAGCTTCTGTTCAAAACGCTGCGGCAGGGCGTCGAGACTGCGTTCCGCCCTGGCGAGATACTCGTCGGCCATGGCGCGCGATTCCGCGTCGAAGCCGAGGCGGCGAATATCCGAGGCCATGCGCGCACGGTCCTCCTGCGTGAAGGAGCCGTTGCGGAATTTTTCGCAGAACGTCTCTCTGTCGGCATGACTGAGAAACTCCACATATTTCATGATGGGCGGCGTGAACTTGCCTTCCTCAAGATCGCCGGCCGTGGGCTTGCCGGTCACCGCCTCGTCGGAGAAGTCAAGGGCGTCGTCCACCATCTGAAAGGCTATGCCGAGATTCAGGCCGTAGTCGGAAATGGCCTCCACCTGCTCGGGCGAGGCCTTGGCATAAAGCGCGCCCAGGCGGCACGAACCGCGGATGAGCCAGCCCGTTTTGCCCGCAATGACGTCCACATATTCGGCAGAGCTGTGCGTCATGGAATGCTGAAGCGCAATTTCGTGGGTTTCGCCCGCAGCCGTCATGAGCACGGATTCCGACACGCAGGCAAGCAGCTCGGGAATGCCGAACGACGCCGTTTTGTGGCTGGCCGCGGCCAGCAGCGCGTCGCCCGCAAGAATAGCGCGGGGCACGTCGTAGAGCACGTGGGCCGACACCCTGCCCCGCCGCGAAGCCGCGCCGTCGAGCACGTCGTCATGCAGAAGGGTGGCCACGTGAATCATTTCGGGAATCACGGCAAGCTCATAGAGATCGGGACCTTCCGCGCCGAAAATACGCGCGGATGAAAGCGTCATGAGGGGGCGCAGACGCTTGCCCCCGGCAAGCAGAACGTGTCCGACAATGTCGCGCAGAGGCGCAGGCATGGCGGAAAGTTCCTTTTCCAGGGCGGCGTTTACCTTTATCTGCTCGTATTTCAGCACGGACATGAACGTTATCATAAGTCTCAGACCTCCGCCCCGCGGGCGTCTCAAAGAATCTTTCCCTACGTTTTGAACGCATTTTTCATTCTTCGCAAGCATTTTCGTTTCCACCGGGCCGCACGGCGGCGCATTGCACGGCGCAATGCGCAAAAACCCTCTTTACAATCCGGCCGATACCTAGGATACTGCCCCGATGAATTTCAATTTTTCCCTCTTTCTCGCCGCGCTCGGGCTGGCCTGCGTTCTGGAGGCCCTTCCCTGGCTCATTTCGCCCCGCAAGACTCGGGAAACGCTTCTTGAACTGCTTTCTCTTCCCGAAGAGACGCTGCGCAGGGGAGGCATTGTTCTCATGATCCTCGGCGTGGCCATTTGCGCCGCAGGACGCTTTCTGCGTGGAGACTGACATGAATGGTATAGAAGCCCTCATTCTCGCCGCGGGCAAGGGCACGCGCATGCCCTCCCCCCGTCCCAAGGTACTGCAGACGCTCCTTGGCGAAACCATGCTCACCCTGGTAACGGCCACGCTTGCCGCCATGCCCCGCGTGAAAAACGTGTTCACCCTGGTGGGCAACGAGGCCGACATGGTTTCGGCCGAGGCAAAGCGCGCCGCCGAAAGGCTGAACAGGAAGGCCTGCTGCATTCTTCAGGAAAAGCAGCTCGGCACCGGTCACGCGCTCATGACGGCCATGCCTCATTTTGAGGGAGACGGCCACGTTCTCGTGGTGAACGGCGACGCCCCCCTTCTCACCGCCGACGTGCTGAATCACTTTCTCGATGCCGCAGAAGGCGCGGACGTGGCCTTCCTGAGCCTTGTGCTGGACGACGCCGCCTCCTACGGCCGCGTGGTGCGCAAAGAAGGCGCGGTGCGCGCCATTGTGGAAGCAAAAGACTTCGACCCCGCGCTCTACGGACCTCTTGAAGAAGCGCACGAGGTGAACACGGGCATCTATCTCTTCTCCCTGCCCGCCGCGCGCCGTCTTCTGCCGCTTCTCTCCTGCGACAACAGAGGCGGCGAATACTACATTACCGACCTCGTTTCCCTGGGCCTTGCCGCAGGCATGGACGTGCGCGGCATTCGGGCCGAGGGCGCGGGATGCGAAAAAACCGCCCTTCTCGGCGTGAACACTCCCGCCGAACTTGCCGCCGCCGAAGACATTTTGAAATGCCGCAGAAACCGGGAACTTCTCGAATCCGGCGTCATCGTGCACGCGGCGGAGAGCGTTCGCGTAAGCCCTCTTTCCACGGTGGAAAGAGGTTCGGAAATCTTCGGCCCCTGCGAAATCTACGGCGACAGCGTGATAAAAAGCGGCGCACGCATTCTTTCGCACTGCGTCATCCGCGACGCGGTCATCGACGGCGGCACGGAAATCCGCGAATTCTGCCACATCGAAAAGGCGGAAGTCAGAAGCGGCGCCCTCATCGGTCCCTACGCCAGACTCCGCCCGCAGGCTCTCGTGGACGAAAACGCCCACGTGGGCAACTTCGTGGAACTCAAGAAAACGCATCTCGGCAAGGGCTCCAAGGCCAACCATCTCACCTATCTCGGCGACGCCGAAGTCGGCCCCGGAGTCAACTTCGGCGCAGGCACCATCACCTGCAACTACGACGGCAAAAACAAATTCCGCACCGTCATAGGCGAAGGCTGCTTCATCGGCAGCAACACGGCGCTCGTGGCCCCGGTGAGCGTGGGCGACGGCGCGCTCGTGGGAGCCGGTTCCGTGATTGTGGAAGACGTTCCCGCCGGAAAGCTCGCCCTCGGCAGAGGCAGACAGGTCATCAAGGACCGCAGAAAGTGACGCGACGCGCAAGACGCGGCGCAAAACTTGACTATTGCCCCCGGAATATCCATTCTTGCAACGCGACGGAGCCCGTGTCTGCCGCAGCCTCCAACTTCAAGGAGAACACAATATGTCTTGTCGTATATTGAACATCAAATCGCCCTCCGACGCGGAAGCCGTCGAGCTGTTCCGGCGTCTGGCCGAACGCGGCAACCCTGCCGACGGCAACGGGCAGGACGTGGAAAATCAGGTGCGCGCCATTCTCGACGACGTGCGCAAAAGAGGCGATCAGGCCCTCATCGAACGCACCCGCCAGTTCGACGCCCCCAACATGGAACTTCCCCTCGCCGTGCCCCAGGAAGAACTGGCCCGCGCCGCAGCCTCCATTTCCGGCGAAGAACGCAGCGTGATTGTGGAAGCTGCCTCGCACATACGCGCCTTCCACGAAGCGCAGAAGGACAAGTCCTGGTTCATCACCCGCGAAGACGGATCCATTCTCGGCCAGAAAATCGAGCCTGTGGATCGCGCCGGTCTTTACGTGCCCGGCGGCAAGGGCGGCAACACCCCGCTCATTTCCTCCATGCTCATGGGCGCCATTCCCGCCCAGGTGGCCGGAGTAAAGGAAATAGCCGTGGTCACGCCCCCGCGCGCCGACGGCACCCTGAACCCCTACATGCTGGCCGCCGCCTACCTGCTTGACATCAACGAAGTGTACCGCGTGGGCGGTCCCTGGTCCATTGCCGCACTCGCCTACGGCACCCAGGAAATCCGTCCCGTGGACGTGATAGCCGGCCCGGGCAACATTTTCGTGACCACCGCCAAAAAGCTCGTGCAGGGCAAGGTGGGCATCGACATGATCGCCGGTCCCAGCGAAATTCTCGTTCTGGCCGATGAAAGCGCCAACGCCGAATGGGTGGCCGCCGACATGCTCTCCCAGGCCGAACACGACAAGCTTGCCTCCGCCACGCTCATCACCACAAGCTCGCTGCTTGCCGACCGCGTGGCCTCCGCCCTGGAAAGACGCGTGGCCGAACTGCCCCGCGCCGACATCGCCCGCGCCTCCCTCGACGACTGGGGCGCCATCATTCTCGTGCCCGACCTTTCCGTGGGCGTGGAAATGGCCAACCGCATCGCCCCCGAACACATGGAACTGTGCACCTCCTCCCCGTGGGAAGTGCTGCCCTCCATTCGTCATGCCGGAGCCGTGTTCATGGGGCAGTATTCCCCCGAACCCGTGGGCGACTACTACGCAGGCCCCAACCACGTGCTGCCTACGCTCGGCACCGCGCGCTACTCTTCCGCGCTCAGCGTGCAGACCTTCAGCAAGCGCACCAGCATTGTGGCGGCCTCGGCAAACTTCACCAGCACCCACGCTTCCTCCATCGCCCTGCTCGCCAGGCTCGAAGGTCTGGAGGCCCATGCCCGTTCCGTAGAACTGCGCGGCTGATCAGCCGCATTCCCCAAGCCCTTCATCCCCCGAGGTCTTCCCATGAAACAGCTGCCCTATCCCGTTATTACCAGCACCAACCTTCCCGGTTTCAAGCTCCATTCCCAGGGCAAGGTCCGCGACATCTATGAAGTGGACGAAAACACCCTGCTGCTCGTCACCACCGACAGAATGTCCGCCTTCGACGTCATTCTCGGTGAGCCCATTCCGTGGAAGGGCGTCATTCTGAACCAGCTCACCCTTTTCTGGATGAACAAGTTCGCCCACCTCATTCCCAACCACATCATCGAGTCCGACGTGGACAAGTACCCCGCCGCTCTTCAGCCCTACCGCGATCAGCTCGTGGGTCGTTCCGTGCTCGCAAAGCGCGCCCAGCCCCTCAAGGCCGAGTGCATCGTGCGCGGCTACATTGCCGGTTCCGGCTGGAAGTCCTACAAGAAGGACGGCACCCTTTGCGGCGTGCGTCTGCCCGAAGGCCTGAAGGAATCCGACAAGCTCCCCGAAATCATGTTCACCCCCTCCACCAAGGGTGAAGTGGGTACCCACGACGAAAACATCAGCCTCGAAAAGATGCGCGAAATCGTAGGCAAAGACCTCGCCGACAAGGCCGCCGAAACCTCCCTCGCCATCTACCGCGAAGCTTCCGAATACGCCGCGAGCCGCGGCATCATCATTGCCGACACCAAGTTCGAATTCGGCATCGTTGAGGGCAGGCTGACCCTCATCGACGAAGTGCTCACCCCCGACTCCTCGCGCTTCTGGCCCGCCGCCACCTACGAACCCGGCCACAGCCAGCCCAGCTTCGACAAGCAGTACCTGCGCGACTGGCTGGAAACCCAGGTGTGGGACAAAACGCCTCCGGCTCCCGCCCTCACCCCCGTGGTGCGCGACACCACCGCCGAAAAATACCAGGAAGCCTTCCGTCTGCTCACGGGCCGCTCCCTGTAACCTCCCCCTGTCAACCATCACCTAAGGAGAGGATATATGCTTCTTGAAGGAAAAAAGGCCGTCATCTTCGGCGTGGCCAACAAGCACAGCATTGCCTACGGCATTTCTTCCGCCTTCCACCGCGAAGGCGCCAGCCTTGCCTTCAGCTACCTGAACGACGCCCTTAAAAAGCGCGTCGAACCCATTTCCGAAGAACTGTCCGGCGACTTCACCTTCCCCTGCGACGTGTCCAGCGACGAAGACATCGCCCGTTCCGCCGAACTCGTGAAGGAAAAATGGGGCAAGGTGGACGTGCTCGTCCATTCCGTGGCCTTCGCCTCCAAAGACGACCTCAAGGGCCGCTACCTCGACACCTCCCGCGACGGCTTCAAGCTCGCCCTCGACGTGTCCGCCTATTCCCTCGTGGCCCTTTGCAAGGCCTTCGAACCCCTGCTCAATCCCGGAGCCTCCGTCATCTGCATGACCTACTACGGCTCCGAAAAAATGATTCCCAACTACAACGTCATGGGCGTGGCCAAGGCCGCTCTCGAAGCCTCCGTGCGCTACCTCGCCACCGACTTCGGCCCCGTGAACGTCCGCGTGAACGCCATCAGCGCCGGTCCCATCCGCACGCTGGCTTCTTCCGGCATATCCGACTTCCATCAGATCGGAGCCATGTTCGAAAAGCGCGCCCCCCTGCACCGCCTCGTCACCATCGACGAAGTGGGCAACGCCGCCGCCTTCCTCGCCTCCGACCTCGCCTCCGGCGTCACCGGCGAAATCCTCTACGTCGATAACGGCTTCCAGAGCACCGCTCTGTAAGAGAAAAGACGGAAAAGGCATCGGGGGAGATAATCTCCCCCGACCCCCCATAATTTGCGGGACGAACCCTTGCGGGTCCGTCCCGCAGCTTTTTGGGGCACCGGCGATGTTTTTTCCCTCTTTCCCTCTGTTTTTCGCTCCGTCTTTCGGGCTTTCTTCCCTCTGCCGGCAAGTCTCCGCCCCTTCCGCCGCTCCTGCGGCTCCCGTCCTCTCCGTCCGGGGCAGCGCCCCGCAGATCCTGCCTGTTCCCCTTCTCTCTTCGGGCATGGGCCGTGACTCTTCCCCTTGGGAAAGTATCAGGATAGAATCGGGGAAAGGGCAGGACATTCAGCAAGGAGTTGAAACATGGACTGGATGGACAGTTTCGGGACCATTTTCATACTGGCTCTCGCGGTTGCGGCGGGTGCGCTGCTGCGCAAGGGCGGAGGCACGACTTCGTGCTGATTCCGGGTGGATCCCATGCGGATGCGTGACATCCGCGAAAAGATCGAAAAGGCGGAAAAAAAGGAAAAAGACGAAAAAGAGAGCGGGCAAAAGAGCTGAGAGCGCTCTTGCTCTCACGTGCAAGCTGGCTTATGCTCAAGGTTCCGGGCGTTACGACGTTCGGAGCCTTTTTTTCGGAGCGGTTCGCACGGGGAGAATGCAGGCGTCTTACGGGCCGCCTTTGCGTTTGCCTCACGGCGCGCCGTTTCGGCAAGCCGGTGGGCCTCTTCGCCCAGACGCACAAAGGATACCGCCATGAGACCCCGTTTTCGCATCGTTCTTCTTCTCACTCTGTGTCTCGCCCTGCTTTCCTCCGGCTGCGCGCTTCTGGAAAAGCAGAAACTGCCTTTTCAGCGGCAGGATGAGGTCACCATCTGGGCCAACAGCATAGCCGGGCTTCCCGGCGTGGAACAGGGGCGCAGGGCCGAAATAGTGTGGAAGAATCCCTCCTCTTCGCAGGCGCTGAAACTGCGCGCGCTTTCCATAGCCGCCAGCCGTCCCGGCAGGCAGGGCTATGCCGCCCGCAAGGAACTCTCCATGCTTTACGCCAAGGCCGCTCCCGAACAGCGCGCCGCCTGGGAAACCATGTACTGGACCGACCTCGACGGCATGGACAGCGACACCCTGAAAAAGCTGGCCGCCTCCGTGTCGGCCGAACAGGAAAAAAGCTTCCCCTGGAATCTCGTCATGCTCAAGGCCGCGCGCCGCGGTCTTGTGGCCGACTCCTCCGCCGTGCTCTCCCGTCTTTCCAGTCCGCTGCTCTATGCCGCGCCCGCCATGCTGGGTCTCGGCGAAGCTCCGGCCGTCACGCCGAGCAGCACCATAAGTGTGGCTCTCATCATTCCGCAGACCGGTTCCGCCTCGGCCCTCGGCCGCCAGGTGGCGGCAGGCGCGCAGGCCGCCGTGGACGATCTGCGACTTTCCGGAAAAACCGTTGATCTGCGCATCATCGACACCGGCCTCACCGGCTGGCAGCAGGCCGTGCAGAGCCTGCCCCCGCAATTCGTCATGGTGGGCGGCCCGCTCATTCCCGGCCGCTACAAGGCGGTAAAAAGCGCCGCTTCCGACCGCGCGCTCTTCTCCTTTACCGCATCTCTGCCTTCCGGCGACGAAGGCGTAAGCGCCTGGCGCTTCTTTGCCAGCCCCGAAGATCAGATAAAGGCCCTGCTCGACGCCGCCTCCTCTCTCGGCATCAACTCCTTCGGCGTGTTCAGCCCCGGCGACTCCTACAGCAAGCGCATGAGCGGCCTGTTCATGCAGGAAGCCTCGGCACGCGGCTACTCCGTCACTTCCGGCTCCTACACCGCAGGCAAAATGAACGCCTGGCCCAAGGAAGCCGGAGCCTTCGTAAAAACGCAGGTCGGCGCACAGCGCGGCAGCATTCCCGTGGCCACGGCCGACTTCCAGGCCATATTCCTGCCCGACAGCTGGAAGAACATGGACATGCTCGTTTCCAGCCTGCACTACAGCGGCGCACAGAACAGGCTCATGATGGGCACGTCCATCTGGGAACAGAGCCTCGGCCCCACCAGCCGCAACAACGCCGCCACCTTCGCCCTCACCATCTTCCCCGGCGTGTGGAACGACCGGCTTTCCGGTCCCGGCGTAACGGCCTTCCGCAACGCCATGGCCGCCAAAAACGAACGCACCGACGACTGGTCCGCCCTGGGCTTCGACTTCGTGCGCCTTGCCGCGGCCCTCAATCTCCAGCCGGGGTGGACGAGCTCGCAGCTCAACCGCGCCCTCTCCTCCGATCCCCGCGTGGACTGGGCCGGCGCTCCCATGCACTGGGACGGATCCGGCAAGGCCAGCCGTCAGCTCTTCATCTTCCAGCCTGCCGCCACCGGACACATTCCGGCCGACATGCAGAAGCTGAGAGACCGCCTTGCGTCGGGCGACCTCACCGTTTCCGAACCCGACCCCGCTCCCGCCGCGCCCCAGCGCCCCGTGAGCTTCGACGCCCTCGTCGATTCCCTGAGCAAGTAAACGCTGCCGTCCCCGCAGAACATCCGCCATCCCCGCGGATGCTTTGCGGGGACTTGCGGCCGTCTTCGTTGCGGCATACAAAAGACCCCGAAGCGTACAGGCCTCGCATAAGTAAAGCGTGTCCTGCCCAAACGGGACACCGTGAACGAACAACGTTATTAAAAAGAGAAAAACCGGCATGTCACTCGACAAAAACGACTTTCTGCATCTGTGCCGCCTTTCCCGGCTGGCTCCCGACCCTGCCGTGCAGGAGGAAATGGCTCAGCAGTGCTCCAGCATACTTGCCTACATGGACAAACTCGCCGAAGTGGATACCACAGGCGTGGAACCCCTGTATTCTCCCGTCATTCATGAATGCGCCTTCCGCGACGACATGGCCGTGCGCCGGTGCGACCGCGCCGACATTCTGGCCGGCGCTCCTGCCACAGACGGCGCGTTCTTCATTGTTCCCCGCATTGTGGAGGGAAAATAAATGGCCGAAATTTTTGAACTCTCCCTCTGCGAAGTGCGCGACGCCATACGCAGCGGCGACATGAGCGCAGAAGAAGCCGCCGCCGCCTGCATAAAGCGCCTCAACGAAACCGAACCCAAAGTGAACGCCCTTCTCGCCCGGCGTGATGAAGAAGCTCTGGAACAGGCGCGCGCCATGGACAGGGAACGCCCGGCCGACCTTTCGGACAAGCCCCTGTGGGGCGTGCCCGTTACCGTGAAGGACGTTCTTGCCACCAAGGGCATGCCCACCACGGCGGCCTCGAAAATTCTGGAAGGCTTTCTTTCTCCCTACGACGCTCTTGTGGTGGAACGCCTGAAAAAGGCCGGAGCCATCATTCTGGGCAAGAACAACATGGACGAGTTCGCCATGGGTTCCACCACGGAACACTCCGCCTACAAGACAACCGCCAACCCCTGGGACGTGACCCGCGTGCCCGGAGGCTCCAGCGGCGGTTCCGCCGCCAGCGTGGCCGCCTGCCAGTGCTTCGCTTCGCTTGGATCGGACACGGGCGGCTCCATTCGTCAGCCCGCCTCCCTGTGCGGCTGCGTGGGCATAAAGCCTACCTACGGGCGCGTGTCCCGCTACGGCCTGCTTGCCTACGCCTCTTCCTTTGATCAGGTAGGCCCGCTTACCCGCACCGTGGAAGACGCCGCCGCCGTGCTTCAGGTGATTGCCGGACACGACGAAAGAGACAGCACCTCTTCCCCCGTGGACGTGCCGAACTACGCCGCCGCCATGAACGCCCAGGCCGACCTTTCCGGACTCACCCTCGGCATGCCCCGTGAATTCTTCGACCACGAAGGACTCGACAAGGGCGTGGCCGAAGCCTGCAAAAACGCCGTTGAAACCGCAAAGAGCCTCGGCGCCGAAGTAGTGGAAATTTCCCTGCCCCATACGGAATACTCCATTGCCAGCTACTACATTCTGGCCGCGGCCGAAGCCAGCTCCAACCTCGCCCGCTACGACGGCGTGCGCTACGGTCACCGTACCGCCAATCCCAAAAATCTCGAAGACATGTACACAAGCTCCCGCACCGAAGGCTTCGGCCCCGAAGTGCAGCGCCGTATTCTGCTCGGCTCCTACGTGCTCTCCGCCGGCTACTACGACGCCTATTACCGCAAGGCCGCCCAGGTAAGACGCCTCATCCGGCAGGACTACCTCGACGCCCTCAAAACCTGCGACATACTTCTCGCCCCCGTGTCCCCCGTGCCCGCATGGCAGATGGGCCACATGTCCGACGACCCGCTTCAGATGTACTTCATGGACATATTCACCCTGTCCCTGAACCTCGCCGGCCTGCCCGGACTCTCCATCCCCGTGGGCGCCTCCCAGGGCCTGCCCGTCGGCATCCAGCTCATGGGCCGCGCCTTCGACGAAGGCCGCCTCTTCCTCGCCGGCGACAAGCTCACCCGCGCCCTCGGCACCCATAACCAGCACGCCCCGCTGTAAAGGCAGAAAAACAGAAAGACAGAAAGACAGAAAAGGCATCGGGGGGAATGATTCCCCCCGAACCCCCTCGTTTCCGCAGGCGGGCGTGTGCTTCCGCACCCGCCCGCCTGCGGTACGAAGGGTTTCAGAAAGAAGCACGGCCTGCTCTCTCAGGTCGTGCTTTTTTCGTCCCTCTTTTTTACCAAGCAGTCCCATCGGAGTTCTGTCCGTAGTATGGCCGTAACCTTCCGCCGTTTTTCTCCCGATATCCGATAATCCCATCCTTGCTCACCTTGTTTCCGGCCTCTGCCGGAAACAAGGTCGGCCACCGCAGGTGGGCGCAGCAGCGCACACCTGCACTGAGTCCGCAGCCCGAACAGCGCCTGCCAGGTACTTTCAAGCCCCGCCGTATCGCCTTTCCAACTTCCCGTCCTCCCGGCAACGCGCCCTGCCTTCCCACCGACGCCCGCCGGGGGCGAAGCCGTCGGCGGAATCAGGGGGGCCGGGGGGAATTATTTCCCCCGGCGGGGTGCGGGGCGGCGCCCCGCGTGCTCCTGTCATCCATCCTCTATAAAGAGCCTTGACATGAAAGGGGGTTTTCCACGAAATAGCTTGTTATGTTTTACGGACGAACAAGATTGTTCGTGTTTTCTTCTCCCGCGAGGGAGGGGGCGTGGAAGGCAACCACCAGCGGAAAAGCGCCTTCTTCGCCGCCAACATCGCTTTCCGCCCCATGTTATGAACAGCTTCAAGCCTTATGCGGCCATGCCTTTTTATCCCGGTCCTGTTTCCGTTCATCCCGACGTTGCCCGCGCGCTTTCGCGCGACTATGCGCCGCCGCGCATGGGCACGGAGTATCTTGAGCTTTACAAGTCCGTGCGGACTCGTCTTCAGAAGATTCTGGGCACGAAGGAAGACGTGCTCATGGGCACCGGCGAAGGCATGCTTGTGCTCTGGGGAGCGCTGAAAAGTCTGCTCAAGCCCGGCGACACGGTGCTTTGCGTGGGTACGGGCGTATTCGGCGACGGCTTTGCCGACATGGCAAAAGTCATAGGCTGCAAGGCCGTGCTTGTTTCCGAACCTTACGACAAAACCATTTCCGCCTCCACGCTGGAAAAGGTGAAGGACGCCGTCAAGGAGCATCATCCCGTGCTCATGACGGCGGTGCACTGCGAAACGCCTTCCGGCACGCTGAACCCGCTGGAAGAACTCGGTCGTCTGAAGAAGGACCTGGGCGTTCCCTTCCTGGTGGTGGACACTGTGGCCAGCGCGGGCGGCGCGCCCGTTCATGCCGATGCCTGGAATGCCGACTGCGTGCTCGGCGGTTCGCAAAAGTGCCTTGCCTGCCCGCCGGACATGAGCTTCATGAGCGTGAGCGCTGCGGCGTGGGAACGCGTGCGCGAAGTGAACTACACAGGCTACGACGCCGTGCGCCCCTTCGACAATGCCATTGAAGACGCCATGAGATTCCCCTATACTCCCAACTGGTGGGGCGTTGCCGCGCTCGATGCCTCTCTTTCGGCTCTGGAAAAGGAAGGCATGGAAAACGTGTTCGCCCGTCATGAAGCCGTGGCCCGCCAGTGCCGCGAAGGCGTGAAGGCTCTGGGCCTTTCGCTGTGGCCTGCACAAGACGCCGTGAACTCTCCCACCGTTACGGCTATTCGCGTTCCCGAAGGATGGCAGTGGAACGACTGGCGCAAGGCTCTTGCCGAACGCGGCCTGTATGTGGGCGGAAGCCTCGGCCCGCTTGCGGGCAAGGTGTTCCGCATGGGTCACATGGGCACGCAGGCGAACGCCGAAGCCATGAGTTCGGCGCTTGCCGTCATGAAAGACGTTCTCTCAAAATAACCAAAGGATCATATTCATGAGCTACACCAAGGAAGATGTGCGCCGCTATCACGGGCTGCCCCGCCCCGGCAAGATAGAAGTCATGCCCAGCAAGAAGGCCGTGGATCAGGACGACCTCACCCTCGCCTACAGCCCCGGCGTGGCCGAAGCCTGCCGCGACATCGTGGCCGACGAAGCCATGGCCGCAAGGCTCACGGGCCGCAGCAATCTTGTGGCCGTGGTGACCAACGGTACCGCCGTGCTCGGTCTCGGCAACATAGGACCTCTTGCGGGCAAGCCCGTCATGGAAGGCAAAAGCATGCTCTTCAAGCTCTTTGCCGACGTGGATGCCTTCGACATTGAGCTTGACTGCTCCGATCCCGACCGTCTCATCGACATCGTGAAGGCTCTCGAACCCACCTTCGGCGGCATCAACCTTGAGGACATCCGCGGCCCCGAGTGCTTCTACATTGAAGAAGAACTCAAGAAGGCCATGAACATTCCCGTGTTCCACGACGATCAGCACGGCACTGCCGTGATTACCGGCGCGGCGCTCATGAATGCCTCGCGCGTGACGGGCCGCAAGATTGAGGACATGAAGATTGTGGTCATGGGCGCGGGCGCCGCGGGCATGGCCTGCGCACGCTTCTACGCCGCCATGGGCGTGAAGAAGGAAAACATCTCCATGTTCGACATTCGGGGCCTCATCCACAAGGGCCGTACCGACCTGTCCGACGTGCAGATGACCTTTGCCCAGGCCGAACCCGCTCCGGGCGCAAGCATTGACGACACGCTCTATGCCGCCATGAACGGCGCCAACCTCTTCCTCGGCCTGTCCGGCCCCGGCACCCTCAAGCCCGACATGCTCAAGGGCATGGCCGATCATCCCGTCATCTTCGCCTGCGCCAATCCCGTTCCGGAAATCGGCTACGAAGAAGCCAAGGCCGTGCGCCCCGACGCCATCATGGGCACGGGCCGTTCCGACTTCCCCAATCAGGTGAACAACGTGTCGGGCTTCCCGTTCATCTTCCGCGGCGCTCTCGATGTGCGCGCCAGCAAGATCAACGAGGAAATGAAGATAGCCGCCGCCCGCGCTCTTGCCGACCTTGCCCTCGAACCCGTGCCCGAAGACGTGCGCGCCGCCTATCACGGCCGCAACTTCACCTTCGGTCCGGAGTACATCATTCCCATGCCGCTTGATCCGCGCATCATCGAATGGGTGGCTCCGGCCGTGGCCAAGGCCGCCGTGGACAGCGGCGTGGCCCGCGGCAGCATGGAAGACATCGGAGGAAGCGTGGAGGCCTACCGCCTCATGCTGCGCGAACGCATGAAGAAGGCGAAGGAACGCATGGCTTCCTACTGGAAGAGCTACGAAAACTAAGAAAAACGGCCGGGGCTCTTCCCCCGGCCTTTTTTAACGCGCGGCACACCCGCCCCAAAACGCCCTTTTCCGAGCGCTCCCGCCCGACCGATTTTCGAGCGGCGCACCGCTTCGCCATGCATTTCCGGGCAGACGCCCTTTCCGGGCCGGGCACGCGCACCTGTCCGTACGCCTGCCTTCCCGCAGGCGCATGAGGATTCTCCATGGACATACGCCTCATTACCCGCGACAAGAAGCGATTTCTTCCCCTGCTGCTCGAAGCCGACGAGCAGGAAAGCATGATTGACCGCTACCTTTCCCGCGGCGAACTTTTCGTGCTGTTCGACGAAAAGGAGAATCCCCAGGCCGTGGCCGTGGTCACGAAGGAGGACGAAGGCGTGCATGAACTCAAGAATCTTGCCGTTGCCCCCCACTGCCGCAGGCAGGGGCTCGGCAAACTCATGGTTCGCTTTCTGCTCGAACGCTTCAGAAAAGGCGGCGTCATGCTGGTGGGCACGGGCGACAGCCCCGCGACGCTGAACTTCTACAAAGCCTGCGGCTTCACCTTCTCCCATGTGGAAAAGGACTTCTTCGTGAAGAACTACGACCACCCCATATTGGAAAACGGCAAAGAACTCCGGGACATGATATACCTCAGGCAGGAACTTCCGCTCTGAGAACGCGCCGTTCTCCGTTTTCCCTTTCAGCAGGCGTTCTCCTGAGCGTTTGGTCGGCCTGCCTCAGTACCGAAGCCGTCACTCTTCGAGGCTTTTCACGCTTTCCCAGGAAAGATTGAAGGAACGCAGATACTTGTTGAGCCGCGCGGTGTCGTCGGTGCTGCTTTTCCTGAGGCGGGAACTGGCAAAAAGCAGGCGTCCCGCCTCGGAACGACGCTTGCAGGAAAGGCAGACTTCAAGCACCTTTTCAAGCTGCACCTTTTCAAAAAGATCAAGATCGCGGTCTATGAGATGAGAGGCCCGGGAGATGAGAGGAAACTCTATGCCTTCCAGCTTCTCGCTTCTTCTGCGCCATAGGCCCCTCAGATAGGCTATTTCCTTATCCACGGTTTCCCTGGTGATGATGCCCTGGAAGGCGTAGGTGTGCATTCTTTCCATGCTGCTTGCCAGAGTGCGGAAGTTGCCGGGCCACGCGGCTTCGGGAGAACAGGCGAAGTCGAGATAGGCTTTCCGGGCCTCGGGCAGAAAATCGGCAAATATGCCGCGCTGCTCGGAAAGACGCTTGAGTTCATAGTCGATGTTGGCCTCAATGTCTTCCGGCCTCTCCCTCAGACTCGGCAGTCTGAAATGCCACAAATTGATGCGGGCCAAAAGATCCGTGCGGAATCTGCCGTTGCGTGCTTCGGAAAAAAGATCGCGGTTTGTGGCCGTGATGAGCTGAAAGTTGCTGAACACCGGCTTGTCCGAGCCGAAGGGGAAAAAGCGCTTCTCCTCTACGGCCTTGAGAAGAAGCGCCTGTATGTCCATGGAAAGCTCGCCCACCTCGTCGAGAAAAAGTATGCCCGAATGCGCCATGGCCAGCATGCCCTTGCGCTCGTACGTGGCTCCCGTGAAGGCACCCCGAACGTGCCCGAACAGGGCAGACATGGCCGAATCGCCGCGGAAGGAGGCACAGTTCACCTCCACCAGAGGCCCGGTTACGGCTCCGGTCTGAAGTCGCAGTTCGTAAATGCGGCGCGCCATCTGCGTCTTGCCCGTGCCCGTGGCTCCGGAAAGCAGTATGGGGGCCGTGGAATGAGCCGCCACGCGCTCGATGTCCTTCACAAGCTGATTGAACTCGGGATTCTTCGTGCGTATGCCTCCGCGCAGAATATCCTGCTGCGTCTGCTTGCGCTGTTCAATGTCGCCTATCTTGGAAATCCAGTTGTTGATGGCGTTGTCGTATATCTGAATTGTGGAATGGATGCGCCCGAACCGATCCTTGGAACTGCGCAGCTGTATGATGCGGCAGCGTATGCGCTTGATGTTCACGAGCATCATGATCATGAACGAGTGCGCGAACATGTTGCCCGGTCCGAAATGCAGAAAGTAGTCCTCCTCTTCCTCATTGAAGCTGAAGCTGCTGAAAAAGGAATCAAAGAACAGATAGTTTTCCGCAAAGGACTGCGGGGAAAAATTGCTCTTCGTATCTATGACCACAGGCACTACTTGCGTGTGCGGGGCAAGCTGTTCCAGATCCTGCTGCAGGGCGTTCAGCCTGTCCTTGAGCGAAGGCGGAATGAAGTAGTACAGCCGGTGAATGAAAAATCTGCGCACCTGCACAAGTTCCACCAGCGGCCTCCACAGCTTCCAGCGCGAATCGGCCTCGGCTATGTCGTGGTCTATGGATATGGTGCTGAACACCACGTTCTTTTTCATGCTCCCTCCAGACCGGCACGATTCTGTTGCTGAATGCTGCGCCCGCTCCCCGGTGCGGACGCGCGAAGCCTTTCATACCACAAACGGAAACTTTGGGACAACGCCCCCCGGCCGCTTGTCAAAGTCTCCACAAATGCGGCTGCATTTTCCTCTAGGGCTATTTTTCACATATTTTCATAAAGAAGCAATACTCAGAATATTATCTGATAATCAAACAATTATCTGATAAGCAGGCATTATTCCCTGAGCACATTTTGCAACATGACGTTTTCATTATCATTTATTTATGGGCAATCTGGCACGGTTCTTGCTCCTTTTTGGACATGCAATCACGCATCTGTCACCAAGGAGCATATATGAAATCCGTCAAACACGATTGGGGTACTCTTTACGAGACCGATGTGCTTATTCTCGGCACCGGAGCTTCCGGCATAGGCGCGGCCCTGAACTCGGCCGGCAAGGGACTCGACGTTCTCATGGGGGGCAAGGGCACGCTGGAAAGTTCCGGCTCCCTCGGCGGCGGCAACGACCACTTCATGGCCGTGCTCGACACCGACGAACCCTTCGACAACGAGGAAAGCTTCGTCAAGTTCTACATGAAGTCCGCCTTCGGATATCGCGAACGGCAGATACGGCAGTGGCACGATGCTCTCAAGCCCTGCGTGAAGATTCTTGAGGAATGCGGCGTGGAATTTCTGCGCAGGGAAGACGGCTTCTACTTCCGTTCCGTGGGCTTCGGTCAGCCCGGCGCGTGGTGGCTGCACATTCCCAACGGCAGAAAGATCAAGCGCGGCCTGGCCAAGCGCGTCCGCTCCCTGGGCGTGAAGGTGCTCGACAACTTCCAGATTACGAAGCTCTTCAAAAAGGACGGCAAAATAGCCGGCTGCATGGGCTTCGACGTTCTTACCGGCGAAGTGTCGGCCATACGCTGCCGCGCCGCAGTGAACAGCCTCGGCTGGCACGCTCAGCGCTGCACCAACAATTCCTCGCACAATCCCTACAACTGCTGGTTCACGCCCTTCACCACGGGCAGCTACTTCACCCTCGCCTACGACATAGGCGTACCCATCATCAACGCCGACATTTCCTGCCGCGGCACCATTCTTCCCAAGGGCTGGGGCGCTCCGGGCATGAACGGCATCAACAACATGGGCGGTCACGAACTCAACGCCCTCGGCGAACGCTTCATGTTCAAGTACGATCCCATGGGCGAAAACGGCATACGCCGCAACCAGATGATGGGCACCAACCAGCAGCAGGTGGAAGGCTACGGCCCGCCCTTCTACATGGACATGCGCCATCTCAACGAACACGACGTGCATCACCTGCAGTACGTGCTCATGCCTGCCGACAAGGCCACCTACCTCGACTACTGCAAGGCGCGCGGCATTGAATTCAGCAAGTATCCGCTGGAAGTGGAAGTGGGCGAACTCAGCCTCTCCGGCATGCTGCTTGCCGACGACAACATGGAAACCCCGGTTCGCGGCCTGTACGCGGGCTGCAACTTCACGAGCTTCTCCGGCGCCATGTGCGGCGGCTTTGTGGCCGGCGGTCACGCGGCCGAAAACGCCCCCTCGCTGGAAATGGCCGGGCCTTCGGAAGAAGAAATACTCGCCGAACGCGACCGCATTCTCGCCCCGCTGAACAACGTGTCCGGCAGCATGACTCACAGCGACTTTGAAGATCCCATCCGTCAGGTCATGGACTACTACGCCAAGTTCCGCCGCAACATGCCCGGCATGGCCGTGGCCCTCGACCGCCTGAACTTCATCAACGGCTACAGAGACCGCGTGCACGCCAAGAACCTGCACGACCTCATGCGCATTCACGAAGCCTTCGAAATTCTCGAACTGTGCAGCATTCACCTCGATGCCTGCATGCAGCGCAAGGAAAGCGGACGCGGCATGTACGTGCTCACCGACTATCCCGAAAAGGATCCCGCTCTGGCCAAGGGCCTCGTGGTCGCCAAGGGCGAGGAAGGTCCCGTTTTCTCCTGGCTCGAGCCTGCCGCGAAATAACCACGCCAGCCCCGCACCCTTCTGGGGGCCTGGCCCGAAGCAAACGTCCCGGACGGCCTACGTCCGGGACGGGCAAAAGCCCACCAACACGCTAAACACTGGAGTTACTCATGCCTCCCGTATTTCATGAAGATAAATGCGTCCGCTGCGGAATGTGCGTCAGAGACTGCCCCGCCTACATCCTGGCCCTCGACAAGGAACACGACAAGACCCCTCACGTCATTGAGGAATACAAACACGAATGCTGGCACTGCGGCAACTGCCGCATAAGCTGCGCCAAGGACGCCATTACCTTCGAGTTCCCGCTCTACACTCTCGTATGACACCGGAGGAAAACGCATGAACAGACTCTCTACCCTTCTGCTCGGAGCGGTCATGGCTCTTGCCGCCGCCCTGCCCGCGAACGCCGCGGACTATGTGCTTTCCCTCAATTTGGCCATTCCGCCGGTGCACAACCGCTGGACCATGGCTCTGAAGCCCTGGGCCGACGAAATAACGAAACGCAGCGAAGGTCGCATAGTCATAGAACCCTACTTCGCCCAGGCTCTCAGCAAGCAGGCCGAAGTGGTGGAATCCGTGCGTACGGGCGTGGCGGACATAGGCGAAGCCACCTTCACCGTGGGCGGTCTCGGCCGCTATCCCTTCCATGAACAGCTCCTCAACCTCGTGCGGCCCAGCCTGTGCACCGTTGACGCGGCCAATCTCGTTCGCTCCCTGCACGAAAGCTTCCCCAAGGAAGCCATGCAGGACGTGGAAGGCACGCACCTGCTCTTCGTGGAAGGCCATACCATGGGCATGCTCATCGGCACCCGCGACAAGGCCGTGAAAAGCCTTGATGACCTCAAGGGTCTGAAGATCGGCGTGTCCGGCGGCGGCATTCGTCTGGAACGCGCCCGCGCCCTCGGCGCCACCCTGGTCGGCGTTTCCCTGCCCGACATGTACATGTCGCTGGAAAAGGGCGTCATCGACGGCGCCGTGGTGGACTGCGAAGTGCTCGTTTCCCGCAAGCTCGGCGACATCATCAAGAATCTCACACTCGTGAACCTCGGCGGCTCGGTGTTCTACTGCGTCATGAACAAGGATACCTACGACAGCATGCCGCCCGACCTTCAGAAGATCATCGACGACGTGTCGCGCGAATACGCGCCCAAGCTGTTCAGCGATTTCTGGAACGACATGCAGTACAACAGCCTTGAACGCTGGCAGAAGGAACAGGGCGGCAAGCTCTACATGCTCTCCGATGCCGACTACGCCAAGGCCGACGCCCTTGCCGAACCCACCTACAAGGAATGGGTGGATTTCACCAATGACAAGGGACTTCCCGCCGAAGCCATTCTTGCCAAGTTCCGCGAACTCGAAAAGCGCGACATGACCCCGTGGGCCCAGTCCCGCGCCGCCAAGTACGTGGAAAAATAACGTCGAACCCGGCCGGAGAACCCACTTTCCCCGGCCTCTTCCCTCTCATCCCGTGCCGGGGGGATGAGACGTAGGAACCGTTCCCGCCGGAATGCGCGGAACCCCCTGAACCTGCACGAGGCTTTGTCCGCCTCTGCCGGAGCGGGCCGCAACGGCACACGCTCCCTGTTCAACGCCCAGGAGTCAGTCATGGCCACATCACATGCAACCTCTCTTTCCCCTCAGCCCTCCGGCCTGGCGCCCCTGCGCGCGTGCGTCGGCATTCTGAAGCATCTGGAAACCGTATGTCAGAAAGTCAGCGCCCTCGGCATGCTCTTCTTCCTGCTCATGGTGCTCATCACCACGCTGGATGTCGGCCTGCGCTACTTCTTCTCCCGCCCGCTCAGCGGCACTCTGGAACTTACCGAATTCTTCATGGTCATCGTGTTCTTCACCTCCGTGGCCTACGCCCAGTGGACGGGCGGCCACATCGTCATGGACGTGGTGACCGCAAAGCTCAGTGAAAAGGCTCAAACGCTTCTTTCCGTGGTCACCACGTTCTGGTCCGTGGCCACCGTGGGCGTGTGCCTTGCCGCCATGGTTCGCTACGCCTCCACCTGCGAACTTTATTCCCCCACGCTCAACCTGCCCGTGGCCCCCTTCGTGTGGTTCGCCTCGGCAGGCTGTCTGCTTCTGCTGCTCACCCTCGTACACGACTTTTTCGCCGCCATTTTGAAGGCGCACGACAACTACGGCTCCGGAGCCATGCTCCTTGCCCTGCTTGCCGCCTTCGCCACCACGGCCGCCTTCGTATGGTTCGCCATGAACAGAATGCGCGGCGTTTCCAGCGTGGCCCTCGGCGTGTGGGGCTGCGTCTTCATGTTCTTCCTGTTCTTCTCGGGAATGCCCGTCGCCTACGCGCTCATGGCCTCGGCCGCCGTGTTCATCGCCAACATGCGCGGCACCATGGCCGCCTGGAACATGCTCGGACAGTTCTGGTACAACACCGTGGCCAGCTACGACTGGTCGCCGCTCATGTTCTTCCTGCTCATGGGCTACGTGTGCTTTGAAGGTCAGTTCGGACAGGACCTCTACCGCGCCGCCCGCTCCTGGATGGGCCACTGGCGCGGCGGTCTCGCCACCGGAAGCGTTTGCGCCTGCACGGCCTTCGGCGCCGTGGTGGGCGACTCTCTCGCAGGCAGCGTGGCCATGTCGGCCATTGCCCTGCCCGAAATGCGCAAAAGCCACTACGACGACGCCCTCGCCATTGGCTGCCTCGCCTGCTCCGGCACCATAGGAAGCCTCATTCCGCCCTCCACCACCTTCATTCTCTACGGCGTGCTCGCTGAACAGTCCATTGGCGAACTGTTCATTGCCGGCGTCATTCCCGGCCTTCTGTGCATGTTCTGCTTCATCGGCGTCATCGTGGTGTGGGCCCGCATCAATCCCGCCGCCGCTCCCGCCTCGCCCCGCGTGTCCCGTCTGGAAGCCTTCTCCTCCCTGCGCTCCGCACTGCCCATCATGGCCATATTCATTCTGGTCATCGGCGGCATCTACGGCGGCATATTCACCGCCACGGAAGGCGGCGGCGTGGGCGTGTTCGGCATGCTGGCTCTCGCCTATGCCCTTCGCCGCATGACCAGAAAGAAGCTCTCCTCCGCCCTCAACGACGCCGGCAAGTTCACCGCCATGTGCTTCGCCCTGCTCGCCGGTGCAAACCTGCTCGGCAACTTCATGACCCTGAGCCGCATTCCCATGGTTCTCGCCAACGCCATTGCCGCCCTCGACATCGCCCCCATGCTGGTCATGGTGGCCATCATCATAGTGCTCTGCTTCCTCGGCTGCTTCATTCCCGCCATTCCCCTCGTGCTCATCTGCGTGCCCATCTTCGTGCCCATAGCCAAGGTGTTCGGCTGGAACCTCGTGTGGTTCGGCGTCATTTCCACGCTGGTCAAGAACATGGCCTGCATCACTCCGCCCTTCGGCATCAACCTCTTCGTCATGAAGGGCATTGCCGACGTGCCCATCGGCCTCATGTACAAGGCCTCGCTCCCCTACGTCGTGGGCCTGTTCATATGCGTCGGACTCATTGTGGCCTTCCCGCAGCTCAGCCTGTGGCTGCCCTCCATGATGCACTGAGCTTCTCCTCTTCCCGCTTTCCCCACGGGAAAGCGGGAGCTCCCCGAAAGCCCGCCCCGGAGACACAGACCGGGAGCGGGCCCAACAAGCCCTTCCTGCCGAAGGACTTTTTTTATGCCTGACGACAGGACAAAACGTTCCGGGCGATCACAGGTTCCGAAACAGGCCCTGCCGGAAAAAGTCCGGCCTCGCCTCCATCCTTCATCACGCTGCGGAACGGCTCCGAAACCGCACGAACGACTCGAAACTTCCTCTCTGCCCGCTCGACGCCCGGCCATGCGGGCAACAATATCCCTTGCGCAGTCCGATCCCGCCGCAATTCGAACCTCCCGCCGCACCGGACAGAACACGCCGCCTTTCCTTCAAAAACGCCCCTGCGGCATCCCCTGCGGAAACGCGCATCCGACGAAGGCATCCATGGCGCAGCTTCTCCCCTCTTCCTTCCGACGCCTGCCGCTCACGGAGCATTCCGGCACCGCCTCCTCCCGACTCGTCAGGAAAACCGTCACGCCCTTTTTCTGAACATGCGCCTTCTTCCCGAATGCACGACCGCAAAAAAATCCCCGCACGGATCTCTCCGGCGGGGATTTCATCACGTCATTCCCGGCTGCCGACGCCATTCGGACGCCTTGTGCGGGAAAAGTCGCTTCGGGAACGCATCAGGCGGCTGCGGCATCCCTTCTGTTGTGCAGGGCGTTCAGAATGAGCAGGAACACCACGAGAAGCGCGCCGCTCACAAGCAGACAGATCCAGGGGCTGGAGCTGACGAAGCCCGCCACAAGATAGCCCACGGCGCTGCATCCTGCGGCAAGCAGCGCGTAGGGCAGCTGCGTGGACACGTGCTCAATGTGACTGCATCCGGCGCCGGCGCTGGAAAGAATGGTGGTATCGGAAATGGGCGAACAATGATCGCCGAACACGCTGCCCGCCAGCGTGGCGGAAAGAGACACCACAAGAAGCTCGGGGCAGAGAGCCTGAGCCACGGGAACCACCAGAGGAATGAGAATGCCGAAGGAACCCCAGGCCGTGCCGGTGGAGAAGCTGAGAAAACCGGCGATGACGAAGATGAGGAAGGGAAGCATTCCGCCCACCATGTTGCCGCTCGTGACCAGAGATTCCACGAACTTGTTGGTCTGGAGCATATCCTGACACACGCCGCTGATGCCCCAGGCAAGCACGAGAATAAGGTTGGCGGTAAGCATGGCCTTCATGCCTTCCACGGCCCCGTGCATGAATTCGGTAAGGCTCATGAGGCGACGGGGGACATAAAGAAGCAGCGCCACGACAAGTCCGCCGAAAGAGGCCCACACCAGCGCGGGAGAAGCATTGCAGTTGCCGAGAGCGGCACGGAACTCGTGATAGGCCGGATCGGATCCCCAGTAGCCGCCGCTGTACATCATGGCAAGCACGGCAAACACGATGAGGCTGCCTATGGGAATGAGCATGTCGAACACGTGGCCGTTCTTGGTTTCAAGGCCGATTTCCGACTTCTGGGCCATCACGCCGAGATCGCCCTGTTCCGCACGCTTTTCCGCCGCGCGCATGGGGCCGAAATCCCACTTGAACAGGCACAGCAGCACCACGAGCGTGAGGGAAAGCAGCGAATAGAAATTGTAGGGAATGGCCGCAATGAAGGCCGCAATTTCACTCTCGAACGCACCGGTGGACTTCAGGTTGCTGCCCACGGCGGCGGCCCAGCTGGAAATGGGCGCAATGATGCACACGGGCGCGGCCGTGGCGTCAATGATGTAGGCCAGCTTGGCGCGGGAAATCTTGTAGGTGTCGGTGACGGGCTTCATGACGGTGCCCACGGTGAGGCAGTTGAAATAGTCATCGATGAAGATGAGTCCGCCGAGACCGCAGGTGGAAAGCATGGCCGTGCGGCGGCTTTTAATGCGCGAGGTGGCCCAGCGGCCGTAGGCCCGGGAGCCGCCGGCCATGGAAATGACATACACCAGAGCCCCGAGCGCGGAACAGAACATGACGATGTCGAAATTGAGACGCTTGCCCATGATGGCAAAGGCCGACTCAATGGTGTTCATGATCACGAAATCCGCCCCCGTTCCTACGGAATAGATGAACGTGCCGGTCAGAATGCCGATGAGCAGGGAGGAAATCACTTCCTTGGTAATGAGCGCAAGAACGATGGCCGTCACGGGAGGCAGAAGCGACATCCATCCAGCATAATAAGGTTCCATACATCCCCCAGAGAGGTAGGCGTTTCCCCAAAGAAACGCGGAAAACAATGCACGCTCCCGCCACGCTCCATGGTCGGGACCGCGTAAGGGGCGAAAATGAAAGACACTTCACTTGCACCCCCGCAAGAGACTCTTCACATTCTGACGAGACTAGCAGATTATACGCCGCTCTTCAACGTTTTTTACGGACGAATCGGGCTTTTCATGAAGAAGTTTTTCAAAAGTCAGAGGGGAAGGAGAACGGCTGAAAACTTTGCCGTTTCCTTCCCCTCTTTTTTGTCTTCATGCAGACTTCTTCCGCACAGGCTGCGGCAGAAGCGTGACGCCCTGAACAGTCCGAAGACGGCCCATTCCGCGTTTTACGACCGCTCCGCTCCCGTTCTGCGGCAGTTCAGCACCTCTTCCACCACATGATCGGCATAACGGTCGTACACCTTCTCCCCGGTTTCGGCCGTGGCCATGCGCGGATCGCCGAGATAGGCCAGATACGCGCGACAGCCTATGAAGTCGTTGCCTGCGGCGAGGCGGTCGAAAAAGAACTCTCCTTCCCAGTTAGGCTCCAGCGTCTTCAGAATTTCGGTGTCCACGAGATCGGGACGCCGGTTGAGCATGAGCGCGGTTTCGCTTTCCCCGGCATGAAAGTCCCATTCCGGATGCTCGCACTGCAAAAGCTCCTGAATGCCGGAACCGAGCAGCCAGTCGGAAACGATCACTCGGAGGCTCGGGTCGCGCTTCATGGCGTTTTCCGCCGCCTCCTTCAGCGCCTGGGCGTTGCGCGGTTCCGCGTGACCGCACATGACGAACACGTGCTTGAAGCCCCACTTGGCGAGTCCCACGCACACATCCTCCACCATGGCGACCACGGTTTCATAGCGCACCGTAATGTTGCCGAAAAAGCAGTTCACCGCCTCGGCAAGAGCATAGTTCACGGGCGGAGCAATAAGCGTTTCCACGCCGAGGTCCGCAAGTTTTACGGCCGCACGTTCGCATACGTCGATGGCGCTTTCAATGTCGGTTCCCACGGGAAGATGCTGAGAATGAACTTCCGTGGGGCCTACGGGAAGAAAGGCGACATCCGTTTTCCGGGCCACCTCCTGAATCTGCCTGGTATTCATTTCATACATATAGTTCAGCTTCATGTTTTCCCCCGGCGCAAGTTCCATGACATGGCAGAAAAAGGAACCGCAGTTGAAGTTTTTTCCGGTTCTGCGAATCCGAAACATCCGCTTTTCCCTTTTTTGAAGAAGAAAAGCGGCAACAACCCGGCAGAACCCTCGAATTTACACTCTTTTAACCATAGTCGAGCCGGAACGCAGCGTCAAGAGCAGCGCCTGAAAACAAAAGAAAAACGACGGACGGAACAATCAGCAAACCGAAAACAAAAACTGAGCCGGGCGCATGGAACAGAGGGAGAAACAGTCCGGGTTACCCGACAAAAAACGAACGCCGGAAGGCCATCGGCAAAACGAAGAAAACAGACGCGAAAACGGGGCCTAACCCGAAAAAAGGCGCGGAACAGCGGCATGACGGCCCGATGCACCGTTCGAGACACAAAAAACGACAATGCCGTGCTCGGAAGCCGGATGAACCGGCCCTCCGAATGAAAACATCTGCCGCAGTCCGAAAGTGGAAATCGCCCGACAGGAGCAGACGACTGCGAAACGGGAGCCTGGGAAGAAAAAGTCCCCTGTTTCTTCCGAAGAACCGCGCCCGTTCTGCCACGGGGCACGGTTCTTTCCTCGCCCTCGCGACGCCGAACCGGCGAAGCCGGGAGACGAACCGAGGGGGCGCGGGGGAAATCATTTCCCCCGCTCTGCCTTTTCTGCCTTTTCTGTCTTTTCTGCCTTTCCTGCCTTTACTCTGCTTCGCCGCGGAGCTTGAGCTGTTCCTTGACGTAGTTGACCATGCCGCCCTTGTCGATGAGGGTCTGCATCATGGGGGACAGGGGGGGGATACGGATTTCCGCGCCGTTGTCGAGGTCGCGGATGGTGCCGTTTTCGGGGCTGATTTCGAGGGTATCGCCGTCGTTTATCTTATCGACCTCGTCGCCCACTTCGAGGAGCATGAGGCCCATGTTGAAGGCGTTGCGGTAGAAGATGCGGGCAAAGCTGTGACCCACCACGGCGCGTATGCCCGCGCCGATGATGGCAAGCGGCGCGTGTTCACGGGAGGAGCCGCAGCCGAAGTTGCGGCCGGCCACGATGATGTCGCCCTCATGCACGCGTTTCACCCAGCCGGGTTCCAGGCCTTCCATGCAGGCCTCGCCGAGCTTGCGGGTATCGGTGGTAACGAGAAAACGGGCCGGGATGATGGCGTCGGTGTCGATGTGCGCGCCGACCTTATGAACTTTTCCGGTAAAGGACATGAATGACTCCTGTATTTCCCTGCGCCGGGCGCAAGGGAGGCGGGAAGGGGCATCCCGCAGAGATTCGTTTTTCAGGCGTGATTCCGAAGGCGGAAAAACGGCTCCGTCCTTCGAAAGTTCCGGGCCTAGAGGGCTTCGGGGCCGGTAATGACGCCGGTGACGGCGGAAGCGGCCGCCACGACGGGGCTTGCAAGGTAAAGTTCCGAATCCAGGCTGCCCATGCGGCCGCGGAAGTTGCGGTTCGAAGTGGAAATGCAGCGTTCGCCGTCACCGAGCACGCCCATGTAGCCGCCGAGGCAGGGACCGCAGGTAGGCGTGCTGATGACGCAGCCCGCGTCGGAAAACACCTCGAAAAGCCCTTCGTCCATGGCCTGACGCCACACGGCAGGCGTGGCGGGAATGACGATGCAGCGCACGCCCTTTGCCACCTTGCGTCCGCGCAGGATTTCGGCGGCGTCGCGCATGTCGGAAATGCGGCCGTTGGTGCAGGAGCCGATGACCACCTGATCCACGGTCACGTCGGAAAGTTCGGAAACGGGACGGGTATTTTCCGGCAGGTGCGGGCAGGCCACAACGGGTTCCATGCCGGTCACGTCCATGGTGACCGTGCGTTCATATTCCGCGCCCTCGTCGGCGGCAAGACGCATGGGGTCGGGCGTGCCGTGAGCGCGGCAGTATTCGGCGGTAAGGTCGTCGGAGGGGAAGAGTCCGCACTTGCCGCCCGCCTCGATGGCCATGTTGGCCATGCAGAGGCGTCCTTCTATGTCCACGTCCTTCAAGGCGGAGCCGCCGAATTCCAGAGCGCGGTACAGGGCGCCGTCCACGCCTATTTCACCGATGAGGCGCAGGATGAGATCCTTGCCGCGAATCCAGCGGGGCATGGTTCCTTCGATGTTCACGCGGATGGTGGCGGGCACCTTGAACCACAGCTTGCCGAGCACCATGCCGCAGGCAATGTCGGTGGAGCCGAGACCGGTGGAGAACGCGCCTATGCCGCCGTAGGTGCAGGTGTGGCTGTCGGCGCCGATGACGAGATCGCCGGGCTTCACAAGCCCCTTTTCAGGCAGAAGAGCGTGCTCCACGCCCGCGCAGCCGCCTTCGTAATAATGGGTAATGCCCATTTCCCTGGCAAAGCGCCGCGACACAATGACCTGATTGGCCGAGGCTATGTCCTTCTGCGGGGTGTAGTGATCCATCACCAGAAACACGCGGTCCCTGTCGAACACCTTTTTTGCGCCCATGGCGTGGAAGGACTTGATGGCGAGAGGGCCGGTGATGTCGTTGGCGAGCACGCCGGAAAGGGAACATTCCACGATCTGTCCCGGTTCGCGGACCTCTTCGTCGGTGTGCATCTGAAGTATTTTCTGGGCAAGCGTCATTGCCATGGTTCATCTCCAGGAAAAACTTGAGCGGTTCGAATCCGCCCTTCCCTTGCGGAAAAAACGGACGGGGAAGGCCTTCTGCCCGGGGCAGAGGCGCGCTCCCTGCATTGCGTCGAAAACCGCGCCGGGCGGGTCTCTGCTCCGCTGCGCAGGGAGAGAAAAGGCCGGGCACAGGCCCGGCCTTCATGAAAGACTAATCAACAGGATTCTGCTTGTAGCTGATGACGTCCTTTTCCTTGTGTTCAAGGCGGTTCAGGGCGTCAACGTAGGCCTTGGCGCTGGCCACGATGATGTCGAGGTCGGAGCCGCGGCCCGTGGCGGAATACTTGCCGTCGCGCAGATGCACAGAAACCTCGCCCTGAGCGTCGGTGCCGCCGGTGATGGCGTTCACGGAGAACTTCTCAAGCTCGGCCTTGGTGCCGCAGATCTGGGAAATGACGTTGAAGGCCGCGTCGATGGGGCCTACGCCGAATCCGGCAAGGCGCACTTCCTCTTCCCGATCCTGCATGACCACGGCGGCGGTGGTGGGCATGGTGGAACCCATGGTGGTCTGCACGCAGATGTTGCTCAGGCGGAAGCGATCCGGAATGCGCATGCGGTACACTTCGGAGAACACGAGAGCTTCGAGGTCCTCGTCGTGAATGCGGGCCTTCTTGTCGGCCAGTTCCTTCATGGCGGCGAACACGGCGTTGACCTGATCGTTGTCCAGCGTGTAGCCGAGCTCCTCAAGGCGGGTGCGCACGGCGTTGCGGCCGGAGTGCTTGCCTATGACGATGTCGGTGGACTTGCGGCCCACGGCCTGCGGGGTCATGATTTCGTAGGTGTTGCGGTTCTTCAGCATGCCGTCCTGATGGATGCCGGACTCATGGGCAAAGGCGTTGCTGCCGATGATGGCCTTGTTGGCGGGAATGGGACGGCCGATGATGAGCGAAAGCAGATGGCAGGAAGGATAAAGCTGCTCGGTGACGATGGAGCATTCCACGCCGTAATATTCGGGACGGAGCTTCAGGGCCATGACGAATTCCTCAAGAGAGGCGTTGCCCGCTCTTTCGCCTATGCCGCTCAGGCACAGCTCGGCCTGACGCGCACCGTTCTTGACGGCGGCAAGGCTGTTGGCCACGGCCAGGCCGAGGTCGTCGTGACAGTGCACGCTGAAGATGGCCTTGTCGGCGTTGGGCACGTTCTCGGTAAGGTAACGGATGAGCGCACCGAACTCGTCGGGCTGGGCGAAGCCCACGGTATCGGGGATATTGATGGTGGTGGCGCCGGCGTCGATGGCGGCGGTCACGATGCGCACGAGGAAGTCGCGGTCGGAACGGGAGGCGTCCTCAGCGGAGAATTCCACGTTGGGAGTGTAGGAAGCGGCGCGCTTCACGGCAGCCACGGCAAGTTCCACGACTTCGTCGGGCGTCTTGCGCAGCTTGTATTCCATGTGGATGGGCGAGGTGGCAATGAAGGTATGAATGCGCGGATTGCGGGCAAACTTCACGGCTTCCCAGGCGCGGTCGATGTCCTTGGCGTTGGCGCGGGCAAGTCCTGCAACCTGTGCGTTTTCCACGTTCTGAGCAATGGCCTTCACGGCTTCGAAGTCGCCTTCGCTGGCCGCGGGGAAGCCGGCTTCAATGACATCGACGCCCAGCATTTCCAGCTGACGGGCAATGCGTATCTTTTCACTGAGGTCCATGGTGGCGCCGGGGGACTGTTCCCCGTCGCGAAGCGTGGTATCGAAAATAATGACGCGGTCGGACATGGTTTTCTCCTTGCGTTTTCAGGCCGTTTTCCTTGCGCGGCCTGCGGCGTTTCATCCTGCGTTCTCCGCCGCCGTGCAGCGGACGGAGACTATAAAAAAGGCTGCTCCGACTTCCGACGGAACAGCCTTTTGCCTGTCATTCGTCAGAAATCACGGTATGTCCGGGCACAGCAGCAGACCGGACAGTCGTTCGCAAAGCAGAGCGCACAGCAGAGAAGAAACGAAGAGGTCTTCGTTTCTCGAAAGGGCAGCGGCGGCATTGCGGACGTTCATCGTGATTTCCTTCGCCTTTACGGCGTCTTTTTTGAAAGACTACGAAATGCGGATGCTTTTTTCAAGAAAAAATGTGAAGGAGTTCGAAAAAAGTTGTCATGGACGGAAAAGGCGGCGACTTCTCCTACAGGCACGGCGCGAATGCCGCACGCAGGCAAAGCGGAAAAAAGCGTTTGTTCCCGTCGGCCCTCCGGCAGAATCTGCGCGCCTTCCGCTTCTTTCCACGCAAGGCGCATGGGCAGAAGCCCCAAAGGTATTCCGCAGGCTCGGACCTCCGGTTTCGAGCAAAATCGCCCTACCCTTGTTCCGCAAGCTCCCGGGCCTTTCGATAGTCGAACTTGCCAGAGCCGAGAAGAGGAGCCTGCTTCACGGTCACGATGCGCTTCGGCGTCCACAAAGGCGAGAGTCCGCGACTGGCAAAATGCGCGGCAATGCGGCTCGTGGTCACGTTTTCCGTATCGATGACGAGCGCAAGCTGCTCGCCCTTGCGCGGATCGGGAATGGACACCACGCCGAGCACCGCATCGGGCCAGATTTCCTTGAGCGCATCCTCCACGGCGGCCAGAGACACCATTTCTCCGCCTATTTTGGCAAAGCGCTTGGCACGGCCGCGAATGAAAATGAAACCCTCCTCGTCCATGTGCACGATGTCGCCGGTTTCGTACCAGCCGGTGCCGTCGTCGCCACGGCCCGTAACGGCATAGGCCTCGGCAAGCGTTTCATCCACGGGAGGTTCCAGAACGCCCGGAGCGGCGGAACGCATGTAGCCGAGCATGACGTTGTCGCCATTCACCCACAAGACGCCGGTATTCTCCTCGTCTATGCCCGGCACGGGCACAAGACGGCAGGCCAGACCCGGAACGGCGCGTCCCACGCTGCCTTCCCTTCGGTAGGCAGGCGTGTTCACGGAAATGAGCGGCGCGGTTTCCGTGGAACCGTATCCCTCAAAAAGATCCACGCCGAATTTTTCAAGCCACACCCGGCGGGTGCTCTCACGCATTTTTTCCGCGCCTATGATGACGAGCCTTGCGTGACAGAAATCATAGGGCTGTCCGTAGCGGGCGTAGCCTGCACAGAAGGTGTCCGTACCGCATATGATGGTGGACTGGCTCTCATAAAAAAGCCGGGGAACAATGCGGTAATGCAGAGGCGACGGGTAGAGAAACACCCTCACCCCGGCAATCACGGGCAGAAGCGTGCATATGCCGAGACCGAAGGCATGAAACATGGGCAGGCAGTTGAACAGCTTGTCGCCGGAACCTATGGTGAGCATGCTGAGCGCCTGATAACGGTTGGCAATGATGTTGACGTGACTGAGCAGCACGGCCTTGGGCACGCCTTCGGTGCCCGAAGTGAACATGACCGCGGCAGGAGAATCGGCCGGAGTGGAAGGCGCAGTGCGGAAAAACGCCGCCAGCGCCCCGAGCGCCTTGTCGAAAACAGTGAGATTCCTGGCCACATCTTCAAGATACACGAGGCGCAGCCCGGCTTCCCGGAGAGCCTGCTCCATGGCCGCAAGGTCGGCCAGGGCGATAAAACGGCGCGAGGTGAGCACGGAGGTGAGCTTCACCGTGCGGCAGCAGGACACCACGGAAGAAATGCCCGAGGTGAAATTGAGCATGGCGGGAACCATGGATGCGGCATGAAGCCCGAAAAAGGCCACAAGTCCGGGCAGGGACGTAGGCAGAAGGAATCCCACCTTTTCCTCACCCCGGAACTCGCGCCGGAAGGCACGGCCGAGCACGGAAAGCTTGAGCAGCAGAGCACCGTAGGTGAGCACGTGCCTGTCCTGATCCTCGGCAATGGGAAAACGCCGTCCGGAACGGGCCGCCGCCTCCATGAGCGCCTGCATGAGATTGCAGTGCTCCATGCTCGAACGGTACTCAAGACCGGTCATGATGTCGTAGAGGCGTTCTCCCATGCGTCTGCGCCTCTCCCTCGCGGGAAGATGCCCCGAAGGCCGGAACTTCTGCACCTCAAGCACGCTCACGGTGATGCGCGGAAGCCAGCGGCGGCGGCCCCTGTGCCGCAGATAGGAAAAAACAGTGCTCGACGCACCGTCGATGCGCACGGGCAGAAGCGTGGCATCGGCCTTTTCGGCAATGACGCCCGCCGCCTCCAGAACGCGGGTATAGCGGGGATCGTTGCCGAGACGCCCGCTGTGAAACACCATGCAGCGGCCGTTTCTGGCCAGCGCGTGCACAAGCGACACCGTGGCCGCAGGACTGGAAAAATCAAAAAACTGCGTGTCGGTGAGCGCGCATACCGGCCGCATCCACCACTTGTGCTCCAGCGCCCTGTCGGCCAGAAGCGTGATGCGGTCCGGCAGCATGGCCGCAATGAGAAGCGGATCGAGTATGGAACCGGGATTGTAGAGAATGAGCGTGCGCGGGCCGGCGGCGTCGTAATGTTCGCGGCCGCGCAGCTCCACGCGGTAGATGATTCTGAGAAGAAAACGGACTAAGGCTCCAAGCATGAAGGCTCCTCGATTATGCGGCGCATTCGTTCCGCCGTACGCCTCGGCGCATCGGCGCTTTTCCCGTCATCATGCCCAAAGGCAGGGCCTTTGTCGAGAATAACTCTAATCCACCCACCTGTTTTTTATAATTATAACCTATTCAAATAAAAAATGAGCAAGTTCTGCTTCTCCGTCTCTAGTAAGTTTTCCAGTTTTAGAGATATTATCCAATTGTATCTTAACAAAATAGTCTGAAATATTATCAAATTGTTTTAAAGAAGGCACAAGTACATTGCTTAAATCATTTGGTTCAAACTTTGTTAAATCATTGCCATATATACGTCTATGTGTATTTATACAGTTAAAAGCTATATCTGATTTAAAGTATATAAATAACTTATCAATATAGTTTTTAAAAATAGAATATGGAACAAATCCATGATAACAAGTAAGACATAATGCCTTACTTGTATTTCTTATAATTTTGAATTTACCACGTGAAAATACACCAAACCAAATTGGTGCTGGATCTCTTTTTTCAATTGAAAACCATGGAGTTCTTTTTTTAGTTAAATATCTATTATTGTAATTCATATCTTCTCCATATTTAATATACATCTTTGCACAATCAGAAATTGTATTTTTTAAGTTTAATATATATATTCGTCATTATCAGACATTTCTTTTAATAATTTATTGTTAAATATTGAAGTTTTAACTTGGTTACTTTTTGTAATACAATAGGAAACCTCATTGTCAGAAAGTCCTATTTTTTTAATATCCGATTTTCTTAATGTAAAAAACTCATTGGCACCAGTTGCAATACCTCTTTTAAACTTACCATACTGTGATAATGGAACAAATTTATTATCAAGTTTATCTTTATTTACTACAGTTTCATTTTTTTCAAAAAAGTTTATCCATTTTTGTCTAAAATCAATTGCATCTCTATTTATACAATAGTATCTTTTTATATTCATATTTTCTATGGATGATATTTTAGAAAATGTAATAAAATCAATATTTGTCGATTTTTCAAAAAATATAATACAAACTGTTGTTACTGCATCTTCAAATGTCTTTTTTTCATCCTCAATTTTTATAATATTAAATACACTTCCATATTTTAATAAAATCTCTTTAACAGTGTTACCATATCCTGTGTTCAAAAATTCTACTGGCATTATATATGCTAATCTTCCATTCTTTTTTAATTCAATAATCGATTTTAACAAAAATGCTGATGCCATGTTTATATAACCTGAAATTTTTTTTGATATAAAAAAAGAAAGTTTATCTATTACAATTTTACGATTAACAAAATTTTGAAATTTTAGATATGGTGGATTACACACAATAGCGTCATACTTTTCTATATCCCATTTTGAAAAATAATCCTCACATGTTAATTGTAAATTAATATTATTGCTATTTTTACAATAAAAATCATAAGATACCTTATCTATTTCAGAAGCAATAAAATCACACTTAAAATTTTTCTTCTCTACACTTCTATAAAAAGCTCCCATTCCAAATGCAGGATCATATATAGTTAATGGATTATTTTCTATAATCCATGCTACCATAAAATCAGCAATCTTATCTATAGTATAAAACTGACCATATTTTTTCCTATGATCATTAGTTACATAGTTAGTATATCTTTTTTCTAGCGCTTCCATCAAAAACCTCTTCCAATATATTATTGTTTAAAGTAGCTTTTTTTACCAAAAAATTTCACATAAAATAACAGTCTTCCACGATCCAATTCTTTTACTTGAGAACAATGATCTGGCATTTCTATTTTATTAATTATTTTTTTTGCAAAATTAATATTAATTTTTATAGTAGTTTTACCTTGATTTTTAACATCTTGTTCAATTGAAAATTCAATATCTTCTTTATTACTATCTGAACTTATCCGTAATATATCTTCAAAAGAAATAATATATGCTTTATCAAAGAATACTTGTAAATAAAAATGTGGTACATTATAATGTTGTATCCATCTGTTAACCAATGAAATATCTTCAAGCTTAGGCGTTATACTTAAATAATCTCTTTTTTGAAGAATCTTTGTATAATCTTTTATTTCTTTTAAAATTTTTGTTAACTCTCTTAATTCAGGAGACGAGCTCCATGAAGGGCATCAAAATGACATCGAACCGTAACTTTCATCTGTTGCATCAGATAAGTAGTCATATATAATTTTATTTTTTTTACACAATAAGTCGCTTAAAATATCACTATTAAATATTTTATTTCTTAATATTTTGATTTTATCTAGAGCATCTTTTGATCTTTTATTCATATAATCTTCATATTTATTAACTAAAAAACTACTTGACCGTATTTCTATTGCACATATTGCTTTTCCAATTAATTCATCGTTAAGTTCAATACCATCTTTATAATCTTTCTTTTTGAATATTAATATATCTGGACGCTTGCCTATTGTATTTAATTCATAGATATAATCTAAATAAAATTTTTTAAATCCTTTATCACCTGCAGATATATTATCATTTTTCCCATATTTTACTGCGCAGAATTTTTCTAAATTATCATTAATTACGCTAAATATCAATTTTTCTGCCCAGTCTCCTTGTTCTTTATTTGTAATAAATTCTGAGGAAACAGAAGTTGGAATATGACATTCAATTCGAGCCTCTGTATCAATATTTAATGGATATTCCTTAATTAATTTTTCTATTAATTGTTTATAAAGCATCACATCCTCCATATTAAAAATTGAAAGATCTTTTGTTTTTATACTAGACTAATATCCCTATAGTCAATCTTCATTTTTTCAACTAAACGACCTTGTTAGGTATTATCCTTATTTCCCCGTTCTTGCGAAAGTTGAATAAATATGGTATCGAAGCCCCCATGTTCGACGCAAGCATAGCAGCAAAGATATCGCATCTGGCGGTGGCCTTCGTGCCCGTTCTTCTGGGCATCATTCTGCACGAAGTGGCCCACGGCTGGGCCGCCCTGCGCTGCGGCGATCCCACCGCCCGCATGCTCGGCCGCCTTACCCTGAATCCCGTGCCCCACATCGATCCCATGGGCACGGCCGTGTTCGTGTTCACGGCCATGTTCTCGCCCTTCGTGTTCGGCTGGGCCAAACCCGTGCCCGTCAATCCGCGCTACTTCCGCGACTACCGCAAGGGCATGCTGCTCGTTTCCGCAGCCGGGCCGCTCTCCAACATGATTCTCGCCATGGTGTTCGCCGTGTGCCTGCGTCTGCTGCTTTTCGCCCCCGCCGAATTTCTCGTGGGCACCTCCACGGGCAAGTTTCTGCTGGAAATGTTCCAAACGGGCATTGCCGCCAACTTCGCCCTGGCCTGGATAAACCTGCTGCCCATTCCCCCGCTCGACGGCGGGCACATTCTCGAAACGCTGCTTCCGGGGCAGATCGCCCTGCAGTTCCAGAGAGTGGAACGCTACGGCTTCCTCATTCTCGTTCTTCTGCTCGCAAGCGGCGCTCTGAGCTCCCTTCTCATGACTCTGGTTCGCTGGTCGTGGAACCTCGCGCTCACGGCCGTCGGACTCTGATATCTTTCCCATTTTCCCTACACCATCAGGAGACACGCCATGACGGCGAACGATCGTACAGTTTCAGGCATGCGGCCCACCGGGCCTCTTCACATCGGTCATTATTTCGGCGCCCTCAAGAACTGGGTCGAAATGCAGAAGACCCACGAGGCCTTCTTCTTCGTGGCCGACTGGCACGCCCTGACCAGCAACTTCGCCGACACCTCAAAGCTCCCGCAGTTCGTGCACGACATGGTCGTGGACTGGCTTTCCGCCGGCCTCGACCCCGAACACTGCGCCATCTATCGTCAGTCCGACATCAAGGAAACCGCGGAACTGCATCTGCTTCTTTCCATGATCACCCCGCTCGGCTGGCTGGAACGCTGCCCCACCTACAAGGAACAGCAGCAGCAGATCACCGACAAGGACCTCGGCAACTACGGCTTCCTCGGCTATCCCGTGCTCATGACCGCAGACATCATTCAGCATCGTCCCCGCTGGGTTCCCGTGGGACAGGATCAGCAGCCGCACCTTGAACTCGCCCGCGAAATCGTGCGCCGCTTCAACACCATGTACAACACGGAAGTCTTCCCCGAACCCGAAGCCAAGCTCACCCCGGCCGCAAAATGCCCCGGTCTCGACGGCCGCAAGATGTCCAAAAGCTACGGCAACGGCATCTTCCTCAAGGACACGCTCGAAGACCTCGAACCCAAAATCAAGGGCATGTTCACCGACCCCGCCCGTCTGCGCAAGAGCGATCCCGGCAACCCCGACGTGTGCAACCTCTTCCCCTACCACGTGCTGCTCGCCGACAAGGCCACGCAGGACGAAGTGCGCGAAGCCTGCACCCACGCCACCATGGGCTGCGTGGCCTGCAAGAAAATATTCATGAAGAACCTGCAGAACTTCCTCGAACCTCTGCACGAACGCCGCGAAGCCATTCTGGCCAAGCCCGGCCTTGTGGAAGAAATACTTGCGGAAGGCGGCAAAAAGGCCAGAATGTCCATCAACGCCACCATGGAACTCGTGCGCGCCGCCATGCACATGGACTAGCGCGGCATACAATGCGTTCAAACCCGGAAGCCATGCCGCCACGGCCCGCTTCCGGCAGAAAATCAGGAAGGCGGGGCCGCCCGGCCCTCCGGACTGCGCCCGCAGGGCGCGGCTCCCCGTGCCGGGAACGCCCCGCCGGTGAGGAACCATGCAGCCTGCCTTCGACATACATCTGGAGCAAGAAACGCTCATCGTCCGCGCCTCCGGCCCCTGGTCGAGGCAGGCTCTCTCGTCCGCGCCGCTCGTGCCGGACGCCATGACAAAACAGGCTTTCGACGCCCTGCCGAACGCAAAGGCCGTCCGCTTTCTCGCAGACGACGTCACCGACTGGGACAGCGTGCTTCTCGCCGCCTTCAACGCCGTAGCGCAGAAGGCGCGCGCCGCAGGCATTCCTGCGGACACCTCCGCCCTGCCCGGCGGCATGGGCCCCATGCTGGACATGGCCCTTGCCGTGCCTCCGAGAGACGGCGGCGGAAAAAAAGAGGAACCCGGTTTTCTCGAAACCGTGGGCGCCAAAACCCTCGCCTGGCCCGGCATAACGAAAAACGTGGTGGACTTCGTGGGCGAGGTGTCCATAAGCCTGGCACGATTTTTTTCCGGCCGCGCCTCGTGCTCTCCGCGCGACATGTGGAACGTGCTGCGGGAATGCGGCGTGGATGCCCTTCCCATCGTTACGCTTACGAGCCTTCTGCTCGGTCTCATTCTCGCCTTCGTCAGCTCCATGCAGCTCAAGCTCTTCGGCGCGGAAATCTATGTGGCCTCCCTCGTGGGCGTGTCCATGGTGCGCGTCATGGGCCCGGTGCTCACCGGCATAGTGCTCTCCGGCCGCACGGGCGCATCGTTCGCCGCCGTCATAGGCAGCATGCAGGTCAACGAAGAGGTGGATGCGCTCACCGGCTTCGGCATTTCCCCCACCGACTTTCTCGTGCTGCCCCGCGTGCTGGGCCTTGCCGTCATGACCCCGCTGCTCACCCTTTATGCCGACGTGGCGGGCATTGCGGGCGGCTTTCTCGTGGGCGTGATCATGCTCGACATCTCCCCCGCCGCCTACATAAACAATACCATCCAGTTCATGACCCTCGGCTACGTGTGGACCGGCCTTCTGCACGCGCTCGTGTTCGGCTTCATCATCTCGCTGTGCGGCTGCTATCAGGGCATGCGCTGCGGCCGCAACGCCTCCGCCGTGGGCCGGGCCACCACGGCCGCCGTGGTCAATTCCATCGTGGGCATCATTGTGGCCACGTCCGTCATCACCATCATACTCACGGTGCTTGACCTATGATTCCTGAAAACAGCGCCGTCTCCGCCAGAAACGTCACCGTGGCCTACGGCTCACGCGTCATTCAGAGCGATCTCACCTTCACCATTCGAAAGGGCGACATCTTCATCATCATGGGCGGCTCCGGATGCGGCAAAAGTTCGCTTCTGCGCGTGCTCATGGGACTCACGCCCCCGGCAAAAGGCTCCGTGTTCTACGGCAATACCGACTTCTGGGGCGCCCCCGAAAAAAAACGGGAAGAAATCATGCGCAGAACAGGAGTCATGTTTCAGAGCGGCGCGCTCTGGACCTCGCGTACCCTCGCCGAAAACGTGGCCCTGCCCCTCGAATATTATACCGACCTCTCCCCCCGCGACATCCGCGCCCTCGCCTCGTTCAAGCTCTCCCTCGTAGGTCTCGCGGGCTTTGAAGACTTCTATCCCTCGGAAATAAGCGGCGGCATGAAAAAACGCGCAGGACTCGCCCGCGCCCTCGCCCTCGATCCCGAGGTGGTCTATTTCGACGAACCTTCCGCCGGCCTCGATCCCGTGAGCGCCGCAAGACTCGATGAACTCATCCTCCAGCTCCGGGACACTCTGGGCATGACCGTGGTTGTGGTCACCCACGAACTTGCCAGCATTTTCGCCATAGCCAGCAACTCCGTGTTTCTGGACGCGAAAACAAAAACCATGACCGCAAGCGGCGATCCGCATGAACTGCTCCGGCACGGCCCCGACGAGGTGGTGGAATTTCTTACGCGCGGCAAGGGCCGCGACCGCGGAGAAAACCAATGACGGAACGCAGCACAAAAACTTTCATAGGCGCCTTCGTTCTCGGCGCCATAGCCCTGCTTGTCGGGCTCATTCTCCTTTTGGGCTCAGGCTCCTTCGGCAACAGAAATCCCACCTTCGTTCTGTATTTCAACACCTCGCTCAAGGGACTCATTCAGGGTTCGCCCGTGTACTTCAAGGGCATACGCATAGGCAAGGTGTCTTCCATTCAGATCCGCCCGGAAATAGGCACGGCCAAATTCTATACGCCCGTCATCATTGAGATAGAACGCGACAAGGCCATGGCACTGCTCGAAGACGGCAGCGAAAAGGATCTTTTCGACAATCCCGCCATCATGGACAGGCTCATTGAAGCCGGTCTGCGCGGCAAGCTCGGCATCACCAGCATTCTCACGGGCCAGCTCTGCGTGGAACTCGACATCGTGCGCAACGCCGATCCCGTCGATCCCAAGTCTCTGCCTCCCTACAAGGGTTCGCCGCAGATTCCCACGCAGCTCTCTTCTCTCGATGCCGCCCTCAACACGCTTGAAGACATGCCCGTACAGGAAATCCTGCTCGACGTCATGGGCAGTCTGAAAAACCTCAGCGAACAGATGCGCGACATAGACGCCTCGGGTCTTGTGGCCAGCCTGCGCGACACGAGCGACGCCATACGAGAGGAAGTGCGGGCCTTCGGCTCCCTGCGCACCGATGCGGGCCATACCCTCGGAGCCTACACCGCCCTTGCCTCCTCCATGCAGAAGGACGTGCACGCCACGCTCGCAAGCGTGAACAACACCCTCAAAAGCATTGCCGCCCTCGCCGCTTCCTCCGAAGGCGTGGTCGCCGAAGCCGAAGGGGCCATGAAGGGCCTGCGCCGCACCGCCGACACCGCAAACAGCCTGTTCAGCGAAGACTCCGCCCCCGTGCTGGAATTCAGCCAGACCATGCTTTCCCTGCGCAGAGCCGCCCAGGCTCTCTCGGAACTCGCCACGCTCCTGGAAATCAAGCCCAATGCCCTCATATTCGGAAGGAACAACTGATGAAAGCCCTCGTTTCCGCACTCGCCATGGCCCTCGCCCTCACCGGCTGCTCCCTGCCGGCTCAGCTCAAGTCCTCTCCTTCCGTGCGCTACTACGTGCTCTCCTCCCCCCTGCCCGCAGGATCAACCTCGGAAAACGCAGGCATAGGAGTCCTGCCCGTCACCCTGCCCGGATACCTCAGCAGACAGCAGATAGTCCTGCGCGACGCCGACGGCGTCAACATCACGATCAACGAATTCGACCGCTGGGGCGAAAGCCTCGGTCAGGGCATATCCCGCGTGCTCTGCGACTCCCTCGCCGTGCGCGGCATTCCCGCCCTGCCGCTGCGCACCGGAGCCAAGGTCTCCGAAAAACTCATGCTCGACGTGCGCAGACTCGACGGCGCCCTCGAAGGAAACGTCACCATCGACGTCGTGTGGAGACTGCAGCACGACGGCGACGTGCTCAAATCCGGCCACTTCGTCAAGTCCCGCCCCGCAGGCGACTCCCTCCAGTCCATGGTCGAAGCCGAATCCCTTCTCGTCCAGGACCTGGCCGACAACATTGCCCAGGCCGTACGCAGGTAAAGGCAGAAAAGACAGAAAAGGCATGCGGGGGAAATGATTTCCCCCGCACCCCCTCGTTACTGTCGTCAGGCTGCGCCTGCCGACAGACGATGCGCACGGAAGAATCACGCCCGGCACCTGCCGCGCGTAATTTGTTCTATGAGGAGAAAGGCCGTCATGCGCGGAAAAACGTTATAACCAGCCATGAATAGACAAAAAATAACAAGGAAACCGCAGCATTCGCGTGACTTCTTTTCATGAAGGCCACCGCCTTAAATCTTCTGCCATCCTTCCTTGTTCACATCGGTTCCGGCGCAGGCCGGAATCGATGTCGGCCACCGCAGGCGGGTCCGACAGGACACGCCTGCACTGCGTCCGCCGACCGAACCACGTCAGCCGGGCCCCCCAGGGCTTGCAGCCGCTGCCTTTTCGAACTCCCGCCCATTTTCAGAAACTCGCCCGGCCTTCTCGCCTGAGCCCCGCCGCCGCGGCAACGCCGCAAGGCGGAATCAGGGGGGAGCGGGGGGAATTATTTCCCCCGCCGGGGTCCGGGGCGGCGCCCCGAGGCTCCGACCCGTCTCTTCCTCTTCTCTTCTATCCGAAAAGCAGGCGGGTGCCGTTGGCGAGGATTTCGTCGATTTCGTTATCGGAGAAGCGAGTACGGCGCTGGAGGGCGTCTATTTCGTCCTGGGGGTCCATGATGGGGTAATCGGTGCCGAAGACGAGTCGGTCGCGGGGGTGTTTTTTCAGGATGGCCTTGAGCACGTCGTCGGAAATTTCCTTCATGCAGGAAGAAGTATCCATCCACACGTCGCGTCCGGCGAGGGCATCGAGGGCATAGGACCACTGGCGGAAGCCGCCGAGGTGCGCGGCCACGACGTTGAGGTGGGGAAAGGCGTCGAGTATGGCGGCCATTTTATAGGGGCAGGAGGGATTCTTGTCCGGAGGAAGGCTGTCGCCTATGTGTATGAGAAAAATAAAATCCTTCTGCGCCTCCTCGAAAATGGGCAGAAGGCGCGGGTCGTTGAGCCAGAAGTGCTGGAAATCCGGGTGCAGTTTTATGCCGTGGACGCCCATGGAGCGGAGCCAGTCGAGCTGAGCCTTCCAGTCCGTGCAGTCGGGATGTATGGATCCGAAGGCCGTGATGCGGGGGTAGTTGTGCTGAAGATAGCCCGCATAGGCGTTGCAGGGGCGCACCTGAACGGCGCTTGTGGCCGCACACAGGGCCACGCAGTGATCTATGCCGGCGCGGCCGGCGCGCAGAAGCAGGTCGTCGGGCGTGCCCTTGCATCGGCAGAACAGCTTGTAGTGTTCCGCGAGTTTCATTTTTGCCTTTTCGGCTATGCGCGGATGAAACACGTGGGTATGACAATCAACGAACATGAAGCGTGAACCTTCTATGGGGAAAGGCGAAGCAAAGCACGCGGCAGGGCCGCATGCCGCGGGAAAAAGGCCGCGGCGGCCCGCCGGAAGGCGGAAGGCCTGAAAAGACAGGCAAAGCCTGTGCGTCGCAGCGCATGCTAGCTCAGGGCACGCGCTCTGGCAAGTCTGCGCAAAACGGGAATACAGAAAAATTTCATTTCAATTCGGCACGATTCTTGCAGAAAAAAGGCCTCGTCCCGGAAAAAGAGCCCCCCGCATCATTGTCAAAGTCGGCATCTGGCATTACAAATATAAAAAAACGACAGGGGTGGCACTGCGCCTCCTGCGGAGCCTGTCGTTTCACCTATGGCAGCCCGGCAAGCCGGGCCTTCTCCGTCACTTTGAGTGAGTCATCATAAGCAGCCACGGAGGCAGCTTTGAACCAGTTTTCCCGCAATATTCTGCTGTGGAGCATCATAGCCGTTGCCATGGTCTCCCTGTTCAGCCTGTTCAACGAGAACGGCGGAAGCCCGCAGAACTCCGCCGCCTACAGTACCTTCCTCTCCCAGGTGGAAAACGGGGAAGTGAGTCAGGTTGTCATTGAAGACCGCAACATCAACGTGGTTACCACCGACGGCCGTACCTACTCCACCTATGCTCCCAACGATCCCAACCTCGTTCAGGAACTCAAGGACAAGAACGTCGTCATCGACGTGAAAAAGCCCGAAGAGACGCCGCTTGCCATGTCGGTGTTCATTTCGTGGTTCCCCATGCTTCTGCTCATCGGCGTGTGGATATTCTTTGCGCGTCAGATGCAGGGCGGCGGCGGAAAGGCCATGTCGTTCGGCCGTTCCCGCGCAAGAATGCAGGACCAGAATCAGGTGGGCAAGGTCACTTTCGCCGATGTGGCGGGCGTGGACGAAGCCAAGGAGGAACTTGCCGAAGTTGTTGAATTTCTCTCCAATCCCCGCAAGTTCACGCGTCTTGGCGGCCGCATTCCCAAGGGCGTGCTGCTCGTAGGCCCTCCCGGAACCGGCAAGACGCTGCTGGCCCGCGCCGTGGCCGGTGAAGCAGGCGTGCCCTTCTTCTCCATTTCCGGCTCGGACTTCGTGGAAATGTTCGTGGGCGTGGGCGCCTCCCGCGTGCGCGACCTTTTCGCCCAGGGCAAGAAGAACGCGCCCTGCCTCATCTTCATCGACGAAATCGACGCCGTGGGCCGTCAGCGCGGCGCAGGTCTCGGCGGCGGTCATGACGAACGCGAACAGACCCTGAACCAGCTGCTCGTGGAAATGGACGGCTTCGAATCCAACGAAGGCGTCATTCTCATCGCGGCCACCAACCGTCCCGACGTGCTCGATCCCGCCCTGCTGCGCCCCGGCCGCTTCGACCGCCAGGTGGTGGTTTCCACGCCCGACGTGCGCGGCAGAGAACAGATTCTTGAAGTGCACACCCGCCGCACTCCCCTTGCCCGGGACGTGAATCTGACCGTGATAGCCAAGGGCACCCCCGGATTTTCCGGCGCAGACCTTGAAAACCTCGTCAACGAAGCCGCTCTTCAGGCCGCCAAGCTCAACAAGGACCGCCTGAACATGTCGGATTTCGAATACGCCAAGGACAAGGTGCTCATGGGCAAGGAACGCCGCAGCCTCATTCTGAGCGACGAAGAAAAGAAGATCACCGCCTATCATGAAGGCGGTCATGCTCTCGCCGCCAAGCTGCTGCCCGGCACCGATCCCGTGCACAAGGTGTCCATCATTCCCCGCGGCCGCGCCATGGGCGTGACCATGCAGCTGCCCGACGAAGACCGTCACGGCTACTCCCGCAACTTCCTGCGCAACAATCTCGTGGTGCTTCTCGGCGGCCGCGTGGCCGAAGAGATCATCATGGGCGACATTACCACCGGCGCGGGCAACGACATTGAGCGTGCCTCCAAAATGGCCCGCAAGATGGTGTGCGAATGGGGCATGAGCGACAAAATCGGCCCGCAGACCGTGGGCGAACATGAAGAGGAAGTGTTCCTCGGCCGCGAATGGGGCCACACCCGTTCCGTGAGCGACGACATGGCACGCCTGGTGGACAGCGAAGTGAAGGCCCTCATCGACGAGGCGCGCGAACGCTGCCGCACCCTGCTCACCGAGCACATCGACATGCTGCACGCCATTGCCCATGCCCTGCTGGAGCGGGAAACCATTACCGGCGAGGACATAGACATACTCATGAAGGGCGAAAAGCTGCCCCCCTTTCAGCTCGAAGGGCAGAACGCGGGCGAGTTTCACCTTGAGGAAGACCATTCCGACGCCTCCGAAGCCAAAGCCGATAACGCCAAGACCGGCGAGAACAAGGCCGCGGCAGGCAACGCCGGAAACACCGACGACGCGACGCCCCCTGCGCAGACCTCTGCCGCAAAGGACGCGGAAAAAACCGTGAACGGAGATTCCGCCTCCTCCGGAGAAGGAACCGACAGGGGAGACAAGTAAATGGACAAGACGGTCTGGATGCTTCGCAACGGGGCATTCAGCCCTGTTTCCGCCGAAAAACAGGGCGGTACGCCGTCACGCTTCACCCTGTGGGGCGTGGTGAACGTAACGCCCGACTCCTTTTTCGACGGAGGCAGGCACCCTTCGTTTGAAAGCGCGTTTTCCCACGCGAGACGCCTCGCCGCAGACGGAGCCAGAGTGCTTGATCTCGGCGGGGCTTCCTCGCGTCCGGGAGCGCAGGACGTTCCCCCGGACGACGAAATGAGGCGGGTTCTGCCTCTTGTCCGCGCCCTTTCCGAAGGCCGCGGACGACGCATTCCTCCGGATACGCTGCTTTCCGTCGATACCTGGCGAACCGACGTGGCCTCGGCCGTGCTTGAGGCCGGAGCAGACATCATCAACGACATTTCGGCCTGCCTGTGGGAACCTTCCATGACCGACGTGCTCGCGCAGTACCGTCCCGGCTACGTGCTCATGCACTGCCGTCCGGGCATGCGCCCCGGCACCATGCAGAAGGATCCGCACTACGGCAACGTGGTGGACGAGGTCATCGCCTTTTTCGAGGCCCGCATGGCCGCTCTGGTGAAGGCCGGTCTGCCCGAAGAGAACATCATTCTCGATCCGGGCATAGGATTCGGAAAAACGGCGGAACACAACTCTTCGCTGCTCGCCTCCATGGAAAGGCTGCTCTCCCTGGGCCGTCCCGTGCTGCTCGGCGTGTCCAACAAGAGCCTCTTCGGCGACCTTCTGGGACTTGACGTGACCAGACGCATAGAAGCGACCAGCGTGTGCACCGCTCTTCTGGGCGCGCGCGGCGTGCACCATCACCGCGTGCACGACGTGGCTTCCACAAGACGCGCGCTCACGCTCGCAGAACACTTCACCCCCTGGAAAGACTGACATGTTTGCACTGGGACAGTTGACATTCGGCTGGCGTGACCTGCTGGACATACTCATAGTGGCCATTCTGTGCTACTATGGTATCCGCTTCGTGCGGGGCACGCGCGCCATGGCCGCCCTGAACGGCCTGCTCCTGCTGCTCGCCCTGTTCGCGGCCGCGCAGTTCCTCGGCCTGTTCACGCTGGTGTGGCTGCTCCAGAACGTTTTCAGTTCTCTGTTCCTCGTGGTCGTCATTCTGTTCCATCAGGATATCCGTCAGGCCCTTTCCAACATGAACTTCCGGCATCTTTTCCGACGCAAGGCCAACGTGCGCACGGAAATGATAAGCACCGTAAGCCGTACGGCCTGCGCGCTCGCCGCCCGCCGCATAGGAGCCATCATCGTCATAGAACGCAACGTGGCCCTCGGCGACATGACGGAAAAAGGCGTGACCATCGACGCCGTGGTGTCCCAGGATCTTCTGGCCACCATCTTCTTTCCCAACACGGCCCTGCACGACGGCGCCGTGATCATCGGCCACAACGACCGCATTACCGCGGCAGGCTGCGTGCTGCCGCTCGCCAACGTGGCCCGACAGCACTTCGGCACCCGTCACAGGGCGGCCATAGGCATCACCGAGGTGAGCGACGCCATTTCCATCGTGGTGTCGGAAGAACGCGGAGAAGTGACCCTAGCCCAGGACGGTCACCTGTCCAATCCCCTGAACCAAGAACGCCTGGAACGGATACTGGCCAATGTCCTCAATCAATAACAGCCGGCTGCAGACCGTTCTTTCCGTACTGCTCTCCCTCGTCATAGCGACGGGTCTGTGGTACCTCGTCGTCGGCCGCGACCACGTGGAAACGCAGGTGGAACTGCGCGTGGAATACCGCGGACTGCCGGACGGGCTGATCATACGAGAAGGCATGGTCAATCACATTTCCGTGCGCCTGCGCGGCTCTGCGGAGCTTCTGCGCAATCTCCATTCGCGCGACCTCGTCTATACCGTGGATCTGTCCGGCGTGCAGAGAGGCGCCACGGCCCTGCCCCTTGCCGTGGATTCCATGCCCGACTTCAAGGCCTTCGAAATTCTGGAAATCATGCCGAGCCGCCTCGTGCTCGAGGCCGACGCCCTCACCGAACGCGTGGTGCCTCTTGAAAACAAAATGCTGCCTCTGCCGGAGGATTCGCCGTACCTCATTTCCCACGCCATTCTCGAACCGGCCTTCGTCACGGTGAAGGGCCCGGAAACCCAGGTCAATTCCCTCGACCGCCTCGTCGTGGTGTACGACCCCACCAAGAACGCCAGCGAAGGCCCGCATGAAGCCAACGTGGCCATCGTGGCCCCCCCGCAGGTGGAAATAACGCCGCCCGTCACCACGCTGCGCTACTCCCTGGACCTCAAAACGAAAAACGTCACGCTCAAACGCGAGGTGCAGCTCGACAACGAGGACGAAGGCTACAGCGTGCGTCCCGATTCCGCCGAAGTGGAAATTTCCGTGCCCGAAGCCCTGGTGGAAGACCGGGACTATCTCGATGCCGTGCGCGTCATCGTTCGCCAGCCCTCCGGCTTCATGCCCGGCGACAGCGCGGAAGTCACGCCCATAGTCATGCTGCCCTCCGGCTCCGGTCTCATTTCCATCGATCCGCCCACCGTCATGCTCTACAGCCGCACCGACATCGATCCGGAAAACAGGGCCTGGGCCCCCGCCGAAAGCATTTTCTCCCTGCCTTCCAGCAACTTCGGCATGAAACTGCCCGCTCAGCGGGTATCCGGCAACTTCTCGCTGAGCGACATCAACCTGCCTTCCGCCGCCATGCCGCAGCCCAACGATCTCAAGGTTCAGCCGGCCCTCTCCGGCGACGAAAAAAAGAAAAACGCCTCCGCCGGCGGAACGGCTCCGGCAGCCGCAACGCGCACGGCACAAGCTGCCGCGGCCGCTCCGGCAGGCAACGCCGCAAGCCCCGCTCCCGCCGAGACAAAAAGCCCGGCTTCCGCCGCAACAGCACCTCAGAAAACACAGGATTAGCCATGTCTGAACGTCTTTTTGGAACCGACGGCCTGCGCGGCCGGGTCAACACCTATCCCCTCACGGCCGAAATGGCCCTGCGCCTCGGCCTTGCCGCAGGCACCGTGTTCCGCTCCGACGAATGCCGCCGCAAGGTCATCATCGGCAAGGATACCCGTCTTTCCGGCTACATGTTCGAATCCGCACTCACCGCGGGCCTGTGCGCCTCCGGCATGGACGTGTATCAGGTAGGCCCGCTGCCCACGCCCGCCATAGCCTTCCTCACCCGCAACATGCGCGCCGATTTCGGCGTGGTCATTTCCGCCTCGCACAATCCCTATCACGACAACGGCATCAAGTTCTTCGACCGCGAAGGCTTCAAGCTGCCCGACGAGGTGGAAGACAAAATGTCCGAGCTCATTCTGGACAAGGACTACGAATGGGACTACCCCGCCTCCAACAAGGTGGGCCGCGCCTACCGCATCGTGGACGCCTCGGGCCGCTACATCGTGTACCTTAAAAGCAGCTTCCCCCAGCAGCTCACCCTCGACGGCCTGCGCGTGGTCATCGACTGCGCCAACGGCGCCAACTACAAGGTGGCCCCGCTCGCCCTTGAAGAACTCGGTGCGGAAGTGTTCCGTCTCGGCACCTCTCCCGACGGCCTGAACATCAACTATCAGTGCGGTTCCCTGCATCCCGAAAACCTTCAGGCCAAGGTGCGCGAAGTGCGCGCCGACGTGGGCCTCGCCCTCGACGGCGACGCCGACCGCCTGCTCGTGGTCGATGAAAAGGGACGCCTGCTCGACGGCGATCAGATCATGGCCATATGCGCCGACGACCTCATGAAGAAGGGCAAGCTCAACAACAACCTTCTCGTGGGCACCGTCATGAGCAACATGGCGCTCGAAGTGTTCATGAAGGAACGCGGCGGACAGCTCCTGCGCACCAAGGTCGGCGACAGATACGTCATCGAAGCCATGCGCCAGCACAACGCCATGCTCGGCGGCGAACAGTCCGGTCACCTCATCTTCCGCGAATACGGCACCACCGGCGACGGCCTTCTCGCCGCTCTCCAGATTCTGCGCATCATGCGCGAAACCGGACGCCCGCTCTCCGAACTGGCCGACCGCCTGAAGCTCTATCCGCAGAAGCTCGTCAACGTGTGCATTTCCCGCAAGATACCCTTTGAACAGTGCGAAAAGCTCACGGCCGCTCAGAAGGAAATCGAAGAAAAGCTCGGTTCCCACGGCCGCGTGCTGCTGCGCTATTCTGGAACCGAAAACCTCTGCCGAGTCATGGTGGAAGGCGAAGATGAAGAATTCGTCCGCCGTGCCGCCCGCCGTCTGGCCGACGTGGCCGGCGAAGAACTGCGCTGACCTTTGCTGTGCCGCGGCGCGGTCATGTTTCTGCCGTGCCGCGGCCCGTTTTTTGTCTTTCGTACGACTCACTCGAAACCGCCGCGAGGGGATATCATGGCTTTTGAAATACGACAGCAGTTCAAACTGAGCCAACAGCTCCACATGACGCCCATGCTCAAGCAGGCCATTTCCCTGCTTCTGTTCTCCCGTCAGGAACTGGTGGAGGCGGTGCAGAAGGAACTGCTGGAAAATCCTTTTCTGGAAGAGCGCGAGGCGGAACCCGGCCCCGCCGCCCCCGACGTCCAGGCCGACGGCGCCCGCAAAAATGAAAACGAACAGGACTCCCCCTGGCCGCAGGAAGAAGTGGCCCGCAGCGCGGAATGGGAAGAGTATCTGGGCGAATTCTCCAGTCAGTCCCGGGCAGCGCAGCAGGAATACGAAGCCGCAGAAGAAAACGGCAACCCGCTGGAAGCCTGCCACTCCGCAGAACCTACGCTGGAAGCCCATCTCATGGCGCAGCTTCTGCTCTCTCCGCTCAATGAACGGCAGAAATCCATAGGCGAATGCATCATCGGCAATCTCGACGAAACGGGCTATCTCACCGCCACGGATGACGAAATTGCCGCCCTTGCCGGAGTGGAAGCTTCCGAAGTGCCTCCGGTTCTGTCCGTCATTCAGAATTTCGATCCCGTGGGCGTGGCCGCACGCACGCTTTCCGAATGCCTGCTCATTCAGCTGCGCGCCCGGCACGACGACCGCGATCCCATACTCGTGAGCCTTGTGAGCGAACACCTCGAAGACCTCGAAAAGCAACGCTATAAGCCGCTCATGCGTCATTTTCACATCGATCTCGACACGCTGAAGGAATACATAGGCATCATTCAGGGACTCGAACCGCGTCCCGGCGGAAGCCTCGGCAGCAGCACGCCCTGCTACGTCAGTCCCGACATCTTCGTGCGCAAGATAAACGGCGAATTCGTCATTCTCATGAACGACGAAAACCTGCCTCATCTTCAGCTCTCCCCGCTCTCCGAGGAACTCGCCGCCCAGAACTGCTCCAGCGACGAAAAGGATTACATGAACGACCGCCTGCGCTCGGCCGTGTGGATCATCCGCAGCCTCGAAGAACGTCAGCGCACCCTGTATCAGGTCATGGAAAGCATCGTGAAGCACCAGCACGATTTCTTCGAGTACGGCGTATACAAGCTGAAACCCCTCGTGCTCAAGGACATTGCCGAAGACATCGGCCGCAGCGAATCCAGCATCAGCCGCATCACCACCAACAAATACGTGGGCACGCCGCACGGCATATTCGAGCTCAAGTACTTCTTCAACAGCGCCCTCTCCTCCAGCGACGGCAGCCAGGTGGGCTCCGAAAGCGTGAAGGCCCGCATACGCTCCCTCATCGACGGCGAAGATCACGCCCATCCCCTCTCCGACGAAGACATCAGCGCCCGGCTCAACGACGGCCTCGGCGTCAAGATAGCCCGCCGCACCGTGGCCAAGTACCGCGAGGAAATGGGCATTCCCTCTTCTTCGAGAAGAAAGAAGCATTTATAAAAAGACCGGCCGCACAAGCAAAGACTCTGACCGCCACTGACGGAATAAGCGGATGAGCCTTTCGACGCCGCTAAAAAACTCCTTGCCTTCTTCTCCCCGCAGACTCGCTGCTCCGGCAGCCTCCCCACAAAAAAAGCAGACGCGCCCCTTGTTCATCGCAAAGGGCGCGTTTCATGCTTTTTCGTCGGAAAAAGGCCGCGGCAAGTCTGGCCGTGCCGAAAAAAACAGAACCGCACGACGGAACGCACTTCAAAGAATCTTGCGCTCCGTCAGACGGAAATCGACGCCGCCTTCAACGAGCTTCCATCGGCTCGTTTCAGCTTGTTCTGCCAAGTTCGCCGTACATTGAAGAAAAGCAGGAACATTCGAACAAAACCTCCCCTTCCGTGCCTTCATCATCGTCCGGCCTCGCAGACCCCGCTTCCGAAAACGCCCCTTTCCTCCCTGTGCAGACACGCTTCGAAAAACGACTCCTGCATGAACGCAGCGTCCCCTTTTTCAGGACAAAAAACGCCTTTGTTCCCGTTCTGAAAAAAAGGAACAATCATTTTCCACATTTTTGCGCTTTTGTAAACACAAAATTGGCAAAAGCGCTTTTTCCTTTTTGAAGAACAAGAAAAATTCTTTCCGGTGAAATATTTTCAACATTTTGTATTTACTGAAAATAACATGGCACAATACAACTGTGCAGCAACAAGGGACTATATTTTCATGCCGCTTCACGATTGCACACAATCGTAAGATTCTATACTATTCCTCCATATATTTCACACGAACCTGTGTTTCTCAATCGGAGGATCGTTATGAAGCTTTCCCGTGTGTTCGCCTCTGTCGCCATGGCCGCCATGGCCTGCGGCCTCGCCTTCCCCGCTCAGGCCGCCGAGCCCGTCAAAATCGGCGTGTATCTGCCTCTGACCGGCCAGAACGCCTTCGGCGGACAGCTTGAGCTCGACGGCATCAAGCTTGCCCAGCAGGCCACTCCCAAGGTTCTCGGCCGCGACGTGGAACTCGTGGTTGTAGATAACAAGTCCGACAAGGTCGAGGCAGCCAACGCCGTCAAGCGTCTCGTGGAACGCGACAAGGTTTCCGCCTACATAGGCACCTACGGCTCCTCCCTCGCCATGGCCGGCGGCGAAGTGGGCGAAAAGGCCAAGGTGCCCGGCGTGGGCACCTCCTGCACCAGCCCCCTCGTCACCCAGGGCAAGAAGTACTACTTCCGCGCCTGCTTCATCGACCCCTATCAGGGCGCAGCCGCAGCCTCCTACGCCTACAAGACCCTCGGCATGAAGAAGGCCGCCATTCTCATGGACGTGGCCAACGACTATTCCGTGGGCCTGTGCAGCTTCTTCAAGCGTTCCTACAAGAAGCTCGGCGGCGAAATCGTGGCCGACATGAAGTACAATTCCGGCGATCAGGACTTCACCGCCCAGCTCACCGAAATCATCAATCAGAAGCCCGACATCGTGTTCATGCCCGCCTACTTCGCTGAAGGCGCCATCATCATGAAGCAGGCCCGCGAACTCGGAGGCACCTTCGTCATGATGGGCGCCGACGCCATGGACAACCCCGACACCGTCAAAATCGGCGGCAAGGCCGGGGAAGGCTTTTTGCACACCCCCTTCCCCTATGACGTGAACATGCCCAACATGAGCCCCGCCGCCAAGGCCTTCACCGATGCCTGGAAGGCCGCCTACCCCGACAAGGACCCCAACGTGAACTCCGCTCTCGGCTACGTCTGCTACAACCTCATCATCGACGCCATCACCCGCGCCGGTTCCGACGATCCCGAAGCCATCACCAAGGCCCTTGCCGAAACCAAGAACTTCGCCACGCCTCTCGGCACTCTGTCCATCAACGCCACCCATGACGCCGAACTGCCCGTCGGCATCATTCAGTACAAGAACGGCAAGCGCTCCTACATCGGCGAGGCCATCGCCGACTAAGGCTCTCCCATCAAAAAAGGCCGGAGGCCTTGTCCTCCGGCCTTTCCCGGCGCTCCGCGCCTTTTTTCGTTCCCCCCGCACATTCACAACGCCCCGTTCCGCCCATGGCCGGACAGGAGCATTTCCATGGAGCTTCGCCGCATCATCTTTTCCGTGGCGGCGTCGCGGCCGGAAAGGGTTCCCTCATGAGTCTGGAATTATTCCTCCAACACTTTTTCAACGCGCTGACGCTGGGTTCGCTCTACGGGCTCATTGCCATAGGCTACACCATGGTGTACGGCATTCTGCGTCTCATCAACTTCGCCCACGGCGACATCCTCATGCTCGGCGCGTATTTCGTCTTCTACGGCACCACGCTGTTCTGTCTGCCCTGGCCCGTGGCCGTGGTGGTGTCCATTTTGGGTTCCGCCGGCCTCGGCGTGCTCATGGACAAAATCGCCTACCGCCCCCTGCGCGACGCTCCCCGCATTTCCGCGCTCATCAGCGCCATTGCCGTGTCCTTCTTTCTTGAAAGCCTCGCCGTGGTGGTCTTCACCGGACTGCCCCGTCCCGTGCATCAGCCGGAGTGGCTGGTGAGCATCATCACCATAGGCGGCGCCCGCCTCATGCCCCTCACCCTGCTCGTTCCCGGCGTAACGGCCATTCTTGTGGCCGCCCTTCTCTACGTCGTCTATCACACCAAGCCCGGCCTCGCCATGCAGGCCATTTCCAAAGACATCGAAACCACGCGCATGCTCGGCGTGTCCGTGGACAAAATCATAGCCCTCACCTTTGCCATAGGCTCCGCCCTCGCCGCGGCTTCGGGCATCATGTGGGCGCTGCGCTATCCGCAGATCAACCCCTACATGGGCGTATTCCCCGGCTTCAAGGCCTTCATCGCCGCCGTGTTCGGCGGCATAGGCTCCATTCAGGGCGCCGTCATCGGCGGACTCATGCTCGGTTTCATCGAAATCATGGCCGTCGCCTTCTTCCCGGAACTTTCCGGTTACCGCGACGCCTTCGCCTTCATTCTGCTGGTCGTTGTCCTTCTGGTGAAGCCCACCGGCCTGTTCGGTGAAAAACAGAAGGAGAAGATCTGATGACCGCAGCAAAATCCTCCTCCAGAGTCCGCAACAACACCCTCACCGTTCTTGCCATAGCCCTGCTCTTTCTCTTCCTCTGGTGGGCCGACGGCAGCATGGCCGAAGATACCGGCTTCTCCTTCCTGCCCTCCCCCCTCAACGGCTATGAAGTGCAGATTCTGAACCTCGTGGCCGTGTACGGCATTCTCGCCATTTCCCTCAACATCATCTACGGCTTCACCGGCATGTTCTCCCTCGGACACGCCGGCTTCATGGCCATAGGCGCCTACGTTTCCGCCCTGTGCGTGCTCACGCCAGACCAGAAGGAAATGATGTGGATTATCGACGAAATCCTGCCTTCCCTCGCCGCTCTCCATACCCCCTTCTGGTTCTCCGTCATTCTCGGCGGCATAGTCGCCACGCTCTTTGCCCTCGTCATCGGCATTCCCGTGCTCCGGCTCGGCGGCGACTACCTCGGCATAGCCACCCTGGGCTTTTCGGAAATCATCCGCGTGCTCATAGTCAACGCCACACCCATCACCAACGGTTCGCTCGGCATCAAGGGCATTCCCGGCCATACGGATCTGTTCACCAGCTTCATATGGCTGCTCGTGGTGGTGTTCTGCACCGTGCGCCTTCTTTCCAGCAACTTCGGCAACGTGCTCAAGGCCGTGCGCGACGATGAAATAGCCGCTCAGGTCATGGGCATCAACGTGTTCCACGCCAAGCTCTTTTCCTTCTGCCTCGGCGCCTTCCTCGCCGGCGTGGGCGGCGCGCTGCTCGGCAACCTGCTCACCACCATCGACCCCAAAATGTTCACCTTCCTGCTTACCTACAACATCCTCATGATCGTGGTGGCAGGCGGCCTCGGCTCCATTACCGGCAGCATCATCGGCAGCGTCATCATCACCGTGCTGCTCGAATGGCTCCGCGTGGTGGAAGAACCCATCAATCTCGGTTTCGTGGAAATTCCCGGCATTCCCGGCATGCGCATGGTCGTCTTTTCCGTATGCCTGCTGCTCATCATCCTGTATCGCCGCGAAGGCATCATGGGCATGAGAGAAATCACCTGGGACAGTCTGGCCGCCTTTTTTTCCCGCCTCGGCCGCAAGAAGGAGCGTAAGGCATGAGCCGGAAGAACATCATTGAAGTAAGAAACGTCACCATGCGCTTCGGCGGCGTCACCGCCGTGAGCGAACTTACCATGGACATTCCCGAAGGCAGCATAGTGGGCCTGATCGGCCCCAACGGCGCAGGCAAAACCACCGCCTTCAACGTCATTACCGGCTTCTACCGTCCCACCGAGGGCGACGTGGTCTTCGCAGGCCGCAGAATCACCGGCATGGCTCCGCACCGCATATGCTCCCTCGGCATGGCCAGAACCTTTCAGAACATCCGGCTCTTCTACAACGAAACCGCCCTTGAAAACGTCATGATAGGACGCCACGTGCGCCGCAGCGGTCACTGGTGGGGCGCCGTGCTCGGCCTGCCGGGCACAAGACGCGAAGAAAGAGACATACGCGAAAAGGCCATGGAACTGCTCCGCCGCGTGGGCCTCGCCGCTCATGCCGACGAAACGGCTTCCGCCCTCCCCTACGGCGCACAGCGACGTCTGGAAATCGCCCGAGCCCTCGCCACGGAACCGAAATTCCTGCTGCTCGACGAACCGGCCGCGGGCATGAACCCCCAGGAAAGCCTTGAGCTCATGAACTTCATCCGCCAGATACGCGACGAGTTCCATCTCACCATTCTGCTCATTGAGCACGACATGAAGGTGGTCATGGGCGTATGCGAACATATCTGGGTGCTGGAATACGGCAAGCTCATAGCCGAAGGCGACGCCGACGCCATCCGCTCCAACCCGCGCGTTATCGAAGCCTACCTCGGCGAGGATGTAAACAATGTTGCAGATTAAAGACCTTCATGTGCATTACGGCGGCATTCATGCCGTCAAGGGCGTGACTCTCTCCATTCCCAGAGGCAGCGTGGTCACGCTCATCGGCGCCAACGGCGCAGGCAAAAGCAGCATCATCCGCTCCGTGGCCGGTCTCGTCAAAGGCGCAAGCGGCGAAATTCTGCTCACCAGACACGAAGGCGACAAGCCCGTGAACCTCATAGGTCTGCCCGCCGAAAACATGGTGCGCAACGGCATTGCCCTCAGCCCCGAAGGCAGGCGCATTCTGCCGCACCTTACCGTGGCCGAAAACCTTACCCTCGGCGCCTGGTGCCGCAAGGACCAAGACGGCATTGCCCGCGACATGGAACTCGTTTACAACCTCTTCCCCCGCCTGCGCGAAAGAAGCTGGCAGAAGGGCGGTACGCTCTCCGGCGGCGAACAGCAGATGCTCGCCGTGGGCCGGGCCCTCATGAGCCGCCCCGACCTCATCATGCTCGACGAGCCCTCCCTCGGCCTCGCCCCCATTCTCGTGCGGGAAATCTTCGACATCATCCGCCGCATCAACGAAGACGGCAAAACCGTCCTTCTCGTGGAACAGAACGCCTACGCCGCCCTGTCCATTGCCGATTATGCCTACATTCTCGAAGTCGGCTCCGTCGTGCTCGAAGGCCCCGGCAAAGACCTGCTGAAAGACCCCAAAGTCCGCGCCGCCTACCTCGGCGGATAAACGCGGAACGCGCGTTGCGTTTCCTCTTTTGCGCTTCCCCTCTCGGCGCCGTGCAACGCTGAGGGGCGGCAGAAAAGCGGCAGGCAAGGCATCTTCGCTCCGCTTTCTTTCCATGTCTGGAAGAAAGCGGAGTTTTGTCTTTAAAATTCCGGGCTGAGGAGAAAAGAAGCTCACGAAAACGCCGAGGCATCCAGCAAGCCGCCTCCGGCGCTTTGCCCGGCAAAAGCGGCAGAAGTTGCGCCGTTTACTCCTGGTATCTGCTCCCTGCCCGAATTTCCGTCTCCGCAATCGGCAGACAGGTTCTCTGCTTCGCGGTTGTTGCAGACAAAATACCTGGAGCCTTCGCCCCGTCCAGGCACTGGTCGAAGGCAACGCCCGTCCTCATTTCACGGGCGCTCTTCCCTGCCTTTTCTTCTGCAAGTCAAAACATATGGGGCAGGAAACGAAAATACGGGCATGGGGCAACGCTTTTCAAAACGCTCCCCATGCCCGTTTTCTCTCCGTTCACGATACGAAAAAAGCCGCAAACCTGTTCGGCTTACGGCTTTCATTCTCTTACTGGTGCCCAGGGGGAGACTCGAACTCCCACGCCATTCGGCGCTACCACCTCAAGATAGTGTGTCTACCAATTCCACCACCTGGGCACAGCTGTTCTTGTATAGCAAAGGCTCCTGCTTGGCAAGCACTTTTTTCATTCCTGCAAAATTTTAACGGCATGACACCGTAAGAATGACCGTCACGCCCCTGTTTTCCCTGAGCGCCGGCGCGGATCCGCCCTTTTTTCTGCCTTCAGCGCACAGGCTCTTCCCGATGCCGCTCATTCCGAATCGCCGCGCCTTCGAGCATTTCCCGGCAACGGCGCGCTCTCCGGCAGGCCGCTCGCGCAACAAGGGATAGCAGGTTGACATTGCCTCGCCCCCCGGATATACTGCCTTTCGCTCCATACGTTCAGGGAACCGGACGGCGGTCGCGCCGCCAACCCCGCCAGGTCCGAAAGGAAGCAACGGTAACGGTTGTTGCCGGGTGTCCGGTTCCCAAAAAGGCGCAACGAAAGTTGCGCCTTTTTGTTTTTAATTATCTCTGTCCGTAAAGGGGCCCCACCGGCATAGCCGGTGGTTCCTCTTATGCGCCTGTAAGGCTTTCTTACCAGCCGCGCCCTAGCAGGCGCATGTACGGTCTGACATCTGCATTTCTGTTACCGGCGGCCCGTAAAC
>CALUPL010000059.1 GCA_944322635.1 uncultured Mailhella sp. | reverse complement strand
AATTTTCAAATAATAATATCTCTTCTCTTGAAATCAAAACACTCCATACTCAAGTCATCCTATTTCCCAATGAAGACAACAATCACACCTGTATATGCTCTGCTACACTCGAAACATGTGATGGCAGAAAGTTCACGGATATCGGCGAATCTACTCATCATCTGCCTGCTGGTTCTACCGACCAAATCATCACTCTGGCTGCTGATCGTGCCAAATCAAGAGTTCTGTTCACTGCCAGTCATATTCCAGCTATACCTTGCCGACCTGATGCCATAGACACCACATATTCTCAGATGGATAGTATTGGATCCGATAATTTAGCATCATCTGAACACCGCATACTCCCTCAGGTCATCGATAAAAATGCACTCAAAGGTGGTGGCAACAAACCCATCACGGAAAAGCAAAAAAATTTCATCGAATCCAAGTCCAAGAAGAAAGGACTATCAGGTAACGAATCCTCCCAAAAGATTATCAACAAGAACATCGATGAACTTACAGGGGCAGAAGCGGATCTAGTTATAAAATCAATTTTATAATTATAGTATGATATTCGAATAACAAGGAGTGTAGTATGGACTTATTTCCAGAACATCCAGGCATAGAACTGAGAAATATAATCAAACAAAAGGATATGAATATCTCTGAATTTGCGCGAATGATTGAAGTCTCTCCATCACGCATCAATGAGATAGTTCATACAAAAAGAAGTATCACCCTCGACACTGCCATAAGACTCTCCAAAGCACTCAATACCACAACAAAATACTGGATGGAAAAACAGGTTGATTACGATATAGCACAATTGCGTTCATAAGCAGTAAACACATTATTTGGATGCGAAAAGAGGATCGACTTTTCACAGCCGATCCTCTTCACATGGTCCGTAAAAATTTCGACGCGTCGAAATTTTGAGTCACCACATTACTCGCAATGATGTATATATTTAATTTTATTAATATTTTTACAATTCTTCGATACTCCCGAAGTCTATTTCCGATTTCTGGTCACGAACTATAGAGCTTTTTCCCCAGAGCTTCATGCCTTTCATTTTGCACGTCTGGAACGCTGAAGCTCTTTGCAGGTAAGCGGAGTAGCTTTTTGCCCCCCACTTTTTACGATAGGAAGCAGCAGGATCTCGACTTTATACACGGTATCATGCGTAGTGGAAAAAATCCTCATAAGTCCTGAGTCTAGTATTCATCCTCCTCCCCATCATCTTCGTCGACAAGAGCGTTACCGGTGACTTCCATGGCGATATATTTGTAATCCTCGTCGTCTAACTCGATACGCAGGTTATCGTCACTGGGGATAAGATCCTCGATATCTTCTCTCGTCATTTCATCGCCTTCAGAGAAAGATTCTGAAGCTAAACCGACAAGAAAATCTGTAGCAGGGCCAAGATACTGAATGGATGTTTCGATAGAGAATTTTTCCTCGTCATCCCAGATCCCGCATTGCTCTTCTAATTCAGCTAAACGCTGGGAGTTATCTGTGTCTTCTTCAAGAATCTGCTGTTTTTCTTCTTCGTCAATTCCGAGTTCTTCAAAGGGAATATCTTTTTCAGGATTATAGCTAGCCGTGGGATAGGCTCTCATGATGCCTTCATCACCATCGAAATAACGATAGCTTGGTGTGTCGCCATCAAGCAGAAGGTCATAGAGCGTACAGCCGCTGTAAAGCTCGCCACCCTGTTCATAATCCTGAAAAATTTCATTGCAGTCATAAGAGTAAGACGAGCTAAAAACATCCATAAGGCTTGCCATAAATTTCTCCTTAGAAGGTAAAGTGTAATTTTTGAATTACTGTCTCACAATACTTAGACTTTTTCTACCTCTCTATAGTAATGCTTTCCTATTTAGAGGTTTTTTTTGATGGCATCAAGGTATCGATTGAAGCTTGAATCTACAAAAAATCGAATATCTGCCCAAGCTTGAGTTATATGATCTGATTTGTAAGTGCAACTCAGGAAAGAACGAAAACACAAAGGGCATCATAATGATGCCCCTGAAGATTATACGAAGCTGTATCTGATATTATTCGTCGTTGACAAAAAGCCCCATTCCAAAATGAACGAGGCTTCCAAGAGCAAAAGGAACATGAACGGGACTATCAAAATGAAGCCGAAAGCCATAGCCTTGGATAGATGGTTTGTCTTTACGCTGGCGGATGAAACTGTTCCATGCAAGAGGGGCTCCATCGCGTATGGGGAGAAAAGGAAATGCTTTTATGCGGTCGGGCTCCGGGAGCCCCTACTATCGGCATGTACGACGTATTTCTTCATTCAGCCAGTCTGTATGACTTCCTTTTCGGTGGTTGTAGTGGCGTCCGAAAACTACAGACGTGGCGCTGACAACCGTATGAGTTGCAGGAAGAGCCTTCTACCCCGGATGCCCATACATGTCTCAATCCTTCCAGTGCCCTACGTTCTTCCTGGGAAACAGGGCGAGGAAGCCATATATGGACATGATCTATCTTTCCGTCCCCATCAATATCGCGGGACCAGAAAAATGTGTACCTATACCCTTTCAACGGATTGTCATGCTCGTCTTTTCCGCTGAACATCGGGGATACTCTGGCAGGATCATTTCCGCAGATCTGTTTATGTCGGCTCATAAGTCCTGCTCTCAGACGTTCGGCCAGAGGAAGCGCATGGGTGACGGAAGGCAGCGGTTTACTCCGCAGCGCGTAAGCGACGCAATACGCTCCTCTTCCCTTTCTTTATGGACAACGGGGAGAGACGGGGCATACGGCCGAGTGCCTTTAGAGGATATGATGGAGCTGCGGAAAAAAGAACTGCAAAGGGGCGGAGCAAGCGTTTTGCAAAATATTGAACAGCAGACCAGCCGGAGACTCGTGAGCTTACCTTTCCGGAGGAACAGGTTGCGACAGACTCCGGCTAGTTTTACTACTGAAAATTTTAGCCTTTTTGAGGATACTTTTTGCCGATGATGAGACAAACGACCATCAAAACTCGGCCATGCAAGAAAGACTGTGAGCTGAACAGATGCGGCTTGGACGATTTTGTTTTTTGTTCACCCCTGCAGCTGGTTGTTCAGTTTCGTGTTTCTGTTTTGTTACGGAAAACCGTTCTTAGGAAGGACAGTCGATATGGAAAAGCTGTGCGGTATTTTTTCCAGAGCAGTTTTTCCAGCAGACAGTCGTCAAAGCATGAGACGAATTGCTGGACGCACTCTTTCAGCGGCATGAGGGATATCCTGGACCGAAGAGAAAACGATCTTGCATGAAAGTTTTTGCCGCAGCGATGTAGTCGGCCTGACCGGGAGAATTGTAGAAGTAGAGGTCCGGTCCCAAGAAGATGTTCGGCTGCTAGAAGCAGGCACCTAGAATAACTTGTACCCAAGGCCATCCACCATGAGAAACATAGAAGTTGATACCCGGAAAATCTCTGGCCAGCGTCGTCACTATGGCAGGATTACTATAGGAGACGTCAGGACCGGCGCGACCGCCAAGCATCAGCATGACGGGAATATGATATTCCTCACACTTCTTATAAATGGGATACAGACGTCTGTCGTAGGTGTACCATGGTTTAGGCATGGCCCGGTTTCCAAATTCACGCCTTTACTAGGACCATTGACGACATAAGTATCGATATCTTTCAGCGCCTGTTTCGTATCAGCGCCATTGAGTCCGGCAATACCTATGAAACGTCCTTTGAAATGGCTGACCATATCAACCACTTCATCATTGCTGACGTTGTAGCGGAAATCCCATTTCGTCCCGGAGCTATTCCTATGGATATGCCCGCCTCATCCATTTCTTCGAGTACCATTTTTTAGGAAAGCTGAATGACGGAATCCTCGGGAAGAGGGCTGTCGTTGCTCTGGGCGGTCGTTGGGCAGGTGTCGTTCATGTGTAATCCAGATTTTTGGAGTCAAAAATAGCCTGTTCGTGCTGAAAAGGCAAGATACGGCGCGGAGTCCGGCTAATTTTTCCGTCAATCCGGCCGGGCAGGCAGGAGCATGGTCGACCTTGCGCCGCGAAATCTATATAGATGCCTTTGTGCCGGAATGGTGGAATTGGTAAACGCAGCGGACTTAAAATCTGCCGGCAGCAATGCCTTGTGGGTTCCGTACCAGAAATTTCAAGTAATTGCAGCGATGCAGGTGCTTTTTTTGTGCCTGAAAGTCCTTTGCCATGCGGGAAGCAGCCTGTCGGCACAAGGTCTGAGAGGTGAACGGTGCGTTTTTCTGAGGAAGCGCTTGCGGGCCTTGTATCTGTGACGGGAAGAGTCTGGGGACGGTCAGATATGACATAAGGGCGTCAGGTAAAGACGCCCTTATGGTAGGGAAAGCGTATGGGGGAAGCTCTCCGGTGACCGGAGAGCTTATGGAGAGCGGGCGGTATGGGAACAGCAGGGGCTGTGGTTCCGTCCGCCGGCCTGAGGTCATTTCAGAAAACGCGCAGGAGAAAAGTCCTGAGAGGGTGCTTTTTTGATGATTTCCTCTGCCTTTTTCAGTTCCTGTTCCAGTCTGCTCAGCGTGCGGTTCACCTCCCAGCACAGGGAGAGGCGTTCCGGTGAATCGGCAGGAAAGCGATTCAGCAGTAGGACTCGCGTCAGGTCCGGCAGCATGGGGAGGCCAACGGCGGGAACGCGGTCCGGAGCACAGGACAGAGGCAGGTAAAGCAGGGGAATCAGCATGAGGCCGAAGGTCAGGCAGCGGGCATTGAGCTGGTCGGCCTCCTGTTCAAGGTGCACGTCCGGTGTCGCCCGCGCATCCTCCATGCGGCGCTTTGCCGCATCCATGTCGGCTCGAAGCGCCGATGCTGCCCGACTCAGCCTGGCAAGACACTGATGAAGCGGGGCAAAGTCCAGGGTGTCGTCATGGTCCTCCACGGCAATCGAACCTTCTTCGAGTGTTTTCCGAAGGGCGGAACAGCGCTCTGCGGGAAGACAGTCCGTAACGCCTGCCGCGGCTTCTTCATAGCCGCGCAGGGCTTTAGAGAAGTCTTGAATAGTATGGGTATAGTCCCATGGCAGCAGCGGAGCGTCCGCAATACGGTGGAGCATGTGAAGGTAGACCCGGGTATCGTCTGCCAGAATGGCGGCATCCGCCTTATCCACCGTGTCCGCTTCGGAGTGCCACCACCATGCACCGCCGGAGCCTCCCACAGAGCTTCTGAAATCAGGATGGTCGGGAGGAAGCGAGCCGTACATGCTGAAAGAGGTCAGACCGATGCCCCAGAAGGACTGGTCCGCCTGCCGGGCAGGACGGGTGGACGGGATGTACGGGTCGGGACGCTTTCCCGTCAGCGCCTTCAGCACGGCCGGGTCCGACACCGTGCGCTCAGGAGCGGCTTCCTGCAGGCAGCGTTCCACAAAGGGCATGGCTTCGCCCATGGTATAGCGCGGCAGGCAGAGCGTGGCGCCTTTTGAGCCCGGAGAGTCGATATTGAGGTATCCGATGCAGTGCTTTCGCAGAGTATCCCTGAACGTTTCCGCATACCACGCCGAACCGCTGAATCTGCCCTGGGAATGCCCCGGCCACCAGGCAAGGCGCACCCCGAACCGCATCTGGGGCCCGGAGTGAAGAATTCTTGCCAGTTCCAGCAGAACGGCGTTGCCTGTGGCGTTGTCCGTGGCGCCGTCGAACCAGGAGCAGTAGTGGGCCCCTGCAAGAACGAATTCCGGCTTTCTGCCAGGAATATCCGCCACAGGAAGGCGAAGCACGCGGACTTCTTCCTCTGTTTTTGTATGCATGACGCCCCGTGTCCGGCCCTGCCGTATGCGGTCTGCCAGGGCTGTTCCGTCCTCATGGCTCAGGCAGAGGACGGGGAGGCGGGGTATGTCGTTCAGATTTGTGAAACCGGGACGGCCCCAGACCGTACCGGTGGTGTTCTTATGCACGGCTGTTCCCTGCGCTGTGCCGATGATGCCCACCGCTCCGTACTGTTTTGCGAGCTTTCCCTGAGCGGCGGAGACAAGTCCGTCCAGCAGCACAATTTTTCCCTTAGTGTCGCACTGCCGGTAATCTTCCTCACGGCCTTTGCCGACAAAGACGATGTCGGCGTACAGGCCCTCCGGCGGAGTCGAGGAGGAAAAAGCCGTGCCTGCCCCGGACAATTGTCGGGCCGGATGAGATTCGTCGGCCGGAAGAACCAGATGGGCTTCCAGAGGATTGCTGATGAGAGCGCGGAAGCGGTGTACGGTGCAGCAAATGCCCCAGGACTTCAGTTGAGACAGGATATGGGAGCAGGCCAGACCTTCCTCTTCCGAGCCGGCGACTCGCTCTCCATGGGCGCAGAGTGCGGTTACATGGTGCATGAGGAGGGTTTCATCCGGTTTTTGTGAAGCGTATCGGCTGAACATGAGATGTTCCTGGTTTTATCAAAGTGTCAGACTGTGCGGGCATGCCGTGTTGCATGAAGTTCAAGAGCGACGAAGATGATGCCGGCAAGCAGTCCGGTGCAGTCCTGCAGCAGTCCGGTGAGCAGCTGGTCGGACGAGGTAGCCGTTAGAAGCAGACCCGAGAAGGGAATGAGGAGAATGCGCTTCCACATGGGAATCGGTCTTTTAAAGTAACCGACCAGCGTGCATCCGAGAAGGAAGCAGGCAAACAGCGCCGTCAGCATGGCCCAGCAGATTTCCCACGGTTGTCCTTCCATGAGGAAGACCTGGGAATAGACGAACAGGAAGGGGGCCGGATAGGCCAGAGCGCCCATGCGCATAGAGGCAAAGGCCGTCTTCATCTGAGGAGCGTCCGCAATGGACGCTGCAGCGAAGGAGGCGATGCAGATGGGCGGCGTGAACTGGGAAACCGTGCCGAAGTACTGAATGAACAGATGAGCGGCGAGAACGGGGACACCGGCTTCCACCATCGTGGGGCCCATGAGCACACCGAGTAGAATATAGACGGCCACGGTGGGCATGCCCATGCCGAGAATGATGCTGGTGACGGCCACGATGACAAGAACGAGGAAGAGATTGTCGCCAGCTATCTGCGAAAGGAACATGGGAAGAATGAAGCCGAGACCGCAGAGGTTGATGACGCCGATGACGAGACCGGCCATGGCAACGATGGCGGTGAGGGAAAGCATGGCTTTGCCGGTGTGGTTCAGCGCTGTGATGACCCATGTCAGATTTCTGGTTTCCTTTCGTACCAGAGCACAGGCGAAAACGGCGAGAATGCCCCAGAAGGCGGACATTTCCGGCGACTGACCGAAAACGAACAGGGCGATGAGCAGAGCCGTGAACGGGACGACGAACAGGTATGCCTGATGCAGGGTCTTGCGCAGGGACGGCAGTTCGTTGCGGGGAAGGCCGACCATTCCCTTCTTTCCGGCTTCTAGGTCCACCTGAATAAAGACGCCGGCGTAGTAGAGCACGGCCGGAAGGATGGAGGCGATGGCGACAGTGGCGTAGGGAATGCCGGTGAATTCGGCGATGATGAAGGCTGCGGCGCCCATGACGGGGGGCGTCAGGCTGCCGCCCGTGGACGCGACGGCTTCAACGGCGCCTGCGATGTGCGCGGGATAGCCTATGCGTTTCATGAGCGGAATGGTGAACACGCCGGTACTTGCCACATTGGCGGCGGCGCTGCCGGTCAGCATGCCGAACAGACTTGAGGCCACGATGGCCATTTTGGCCGGGCCGCCTCTGAATCCGCCGAAAATGGCCATGGCGAAGTTACTCAGAAACTCTCCGCCGCCGACGCCGAACATGAGATTGCCGAACAGGATGAAGGCCAGTACGACGACTGCCGACACGCCAAGCGACATACCGAACAGAGAGTTGCCGTCGAGATAGAGATACGTGAAAAGCTCCGGCCATGCCGTACCGGCCCCGCCGAAGATTCCGGGGACATATTCGGCGTAGTGGGCGTACAGTATGAACAGCAATCCGAGAATGAAAAGAATATTTCCCGCGGTGCGGCGTACGGCTTCCAGAACGGTGACAATGGCCACGATGGAAAGGCCGATGCGCATGGGCGTATATTCTCCGAGCGTGCGCAGGACGTCCTCATAGAAAAAGGCGACGTACATGCCGGTGATGAAAGCGGCTGCCGCCAGTAGGTGGTCGTACCAGGCGATGCCGCGGCGACTGCGCTCCGTGGCGGGCAGCATCCAGAAGATGCAGGGCAGCGTCAGTGCGAAGAAGAGGCCGTAATACTGCTCGCGCAGTATGGGCATGCCGATGCGAGAAGGGATGTCAAGAATGAAGAAGGCCCCTGCCAGAGGAATGGCAACAAGAATGGCGTTAATGAATTTTTCCATGAATCCCGACAGTCTGCGGGTATTTTCCATATCTTCATTGGAACTCATGAATTACCTCGTGGGAGTAAGGCTCCGTCCGCCGGAAAAGCGGACGGAGCGGTGGCAAGTCAATTCATATTCAGGAAGGGATACTTGCCGTCCAGCAGTTCGGCCTGTATGCGGTCCATCTCGGAGCTCCATGCACCGACTTCCCGGAAGAAGCGGATGGCGCCTTCATGATAGGGGATGGTGGCGTTTCGAATGACGAAATCCTTGTCCGTCCAGCCCTTGCATCCGCTGTAAATCGGCCATGTTTCACGATAGTGCTCCCACCATGTTTTGGTGAGATGGTAGGCGAGGTCTTCGGACATGTGCGTAGAGGAGACGACAAGCATAGGATAGGTGAGCATGGTAGTACCCGGTTCCACTCCCGGAGCTTCATCGGGAAAGACGGCGATGCGGGAGCCGGGGAAGGCCGCCTGTGCCCGAGCTACGCCTTCCGGAGTGGTGGAGGCGGAGAGAAAACGAAGGGGGCGTGTGGCGTTGGCTTCGGAAACGGCGGCGTTGCCTGCCGACCCGAGGGCCAGTTCAGCCCGGCCTTCTCCATAGGCTTTGACCGAGGCGTTGGACGTGGCTACGGAAATGAGCGAGAAGTCCCGCTGCTCCAGAAGGTCGGCAGTGGCGAGCAGGGCCACGAGCCCGGCGTAGCCGCCCGGATGTGCGGAGAATCCTCCGGCCAGCACGCCGCCTTTGGCGTCGGCAATGGTCTTCCACGGCTTTGAGCGTTCCGTGAGCAGTCCCACCCACTGACTCGGGCCGGCTATAAGCATGCGGAGGTTCGGGTTGGGCGAATAGAAGGGTTCGGTGCCGTAGGGGTCGCCGGGCAGAGGCATGGGCGATACCTTGCCGCTGAACGCCCACCAGGCGTCGAGCACATGGACGAGTCCCATTTCCGGGGAACCCTTGGCATTGGTCGTGCCCACCCATGCGCTTGCGCTGCTGCCGGGACGCGTGACGACCATGATGCCTGAATGTTCGGAAGCCACTTTGGCCAGAGCGTTGGAGATGGCGTAGTTTCCCGAGCCGATGGGGAACGTGGCAAGGGTGATTCTCTTGGGGAGTTTTGTTTTTTCCGCCGCATGGCACAGGTATGCGGGGCTGAGAACGAGCGCCAGAGCCATGAGGGCGCTTGCGGTGTGAGACATGATGTGCATCAGCTTTTTCATAAGGAACCTCCCGTATATCATAGACTGAACAGCCGGGGACTGTTCATCGGAATTTCATTCGTGGTCAGATAGGCGGTTCGGATGACCTCAGTCCTTTTTTCCGCCAGGGAAAAACGTCGAGGGGGCAGGCCAGGGCAGGTTGCGGGCTCGTGCCAGTCCCGACTTGTAGGGCTCCATTTCCCACAGGTGGACTATGCCGGGGTCGATGGGGCGGGCGTGGGAGAGGTCTTTGCCGCGCAGACCGGGAAAGTCCGGGCCGTAGCGATAGACGCGATGAATCATGTTCTTAAGAAAACCCTTCTGAATGAGGGAAACGTTGTCCACGAAGGCGTCGCGGTCATCGAGGTAGTTTGTCACGGAGCCGTCGTACAGCCACGGGCTGACGAATTCCCAACATACCCGGGGTTCGGCTCCGCCGGTGACTTCGAACACTTGGCCGGGGCCGGATACGCAGACCAGTATGTTGCCGTTGGGAAGACGCTGACTGGAGCTCTGGTAGGGAGAGCAGAAATTGAAGGGAAAATGAGCCTTGTATTCCCATACGATGTTTCCGGTGGAGATATCCACTTCCAGAATGCGGGAACGGTTTCCCTGCGGGCGCTGGCAGCCGTTGTCAAAGACCTGGATGTTGCCGTTTGGAAGAAAATGGGCGTTGTGCGGACCGAACAGGATTTCATCGCCGTCGTCACCGTAGGACGGAGCTCGTCCCGCGCCGTGGGTGCAGGGGTTGCCCCAGCGGTAGGTGATGTTTCCCGTTTTCCGGTCAATGATGACGAATTCGCTGAAGTTTCGGCAGCATGCGACGATGCGGTCACCGACGGGATCGTAGTCGATATTGTTGAAGTGGACCCAGTCGTGGGTGCTGTAATAGCCGTAGGTGTCAGGAAGTCGGAAATTCAGGTCAAACTGGTCCGGTCCGGGCCCCACATGGTCCCAGAGGTGCCATTCCCAGACGACGTTGTTGTCCCTGTCGATTTCCATGATGTAGTCAAGATAGAGCCCCTGATGCAAAAGGCCATTAATCATGGTTCCTTCGGCGGGAAGCGTGCCGGGCTTGCGTCCTCTGGCATAGACTTCCTCATTGCTTTTGTTTTCAAGACAAATGACCAGCGTGTGCCCGTTGGGCATGGGGCAGAAGGCATGGGAAAGGCATTCGTGGGTGTCGGGGTCGTTTTTAATGTAACGCTGCAGAACATTGCCTTCCCAGTCCAGTCTTTCAAAGCCTCCCGACACTCCGGCAAAGCGTACGGCCGCATCCGTCAGCCTTATTCCGCGCAGCAGCGTCCCGTCTTCCAGTAGGAAGGCATAAAGGCCGGGAAGATAGTCGCTTTTCCAGGAGTGCACGATTTCGCCCTTCATGTTGAGCAGAAACGTCTCCTTGGAGAAATAGGGGGGGACAAGGTTGAAGCCGTTGAAGCAGAGGTCCTCAAAATATCTGTGTACCCCTGTGGGAATGCCGTGTACGCCTGCCATGTCCGGTCTCCTTATCGTTGCTGTAGGGTTATACTGAAAGAAGGATGCGCATCGTTACCTATAGAAATGCAAAAGATATGCCAAAGATTTTCTTAAAGAAAAGTAACGGGATATCGTATCAGATACTTGTCCAATGTTTAAAAATACACTAAAAGGTGCTTAAATATTCAGTACCTTTTGGAGGAACGTGTGAAGCTGATGGGGCAAGACGACCAGTCTCTTTCCGAGGTGGCGCTGGAGTTCTGCGGGGATTCTCTGGTTCTGGTATTCAGGGAAATGGGCCTGTCTTCGGCGCTGTCGTATTTACTGGCATTTTTACGGCGGTATTATCCGATAACCCGCATATTCTGCGGCATTCGGCAATACAGGGATGCCGCGTTCATTCCCGTGGCAGATACGCTGCCGGAAGGCGTGACGACCACGCAGTATCTGGCCGGGCGTTCCCTTACGCGGGAGCAGATAGGCAAGATACTGGTGGATGATTCCCGGCCTTATGTTTTTTCCGAAGACCCCTTTCCCGACGCTCCGCATGGGGTCATGCGACAGGAAGATTTCATCTCCCATGTGCGCGTGCCGCTGTTCAAACTTGGAGAAGCCACCTTTCAGCTGGGATTCTGCTCCGACACCTCGGAAGCCTTCGGGGAAAGAGAGGCGCATCTTTTTCAGCGTCTGACCAGGCCGTTCAGCCGGGCGTTGGAGGAGGCGCTGCATGGGCAGCTAGACAAAGGAGCTTCCCCTGTTCAGTATGAGGACAGCTGGGCCCTGCTGCGCATGTGCAGAGGGCTGGTTGACCTGCAGGAAGAAATGGATCGCGTGGCCGCAACAGACTATACGGTGCTGATTGACGGAGAAACAGGCGTAGGCAAGGACATGGTGGCCGATGCCATTCACCGGACATCCGCACGGTGGAACAGGCCGCTGATAAAAATCAACTGCGGAGCCGTTTCCGAATCTCTGCTGGAAAGCGAGCTTTTCGGACATGAAAAAGGTGCCTTTACCGGTGCGACCTCCTCTCGTTCAGGATATTTTGAGGCCGCCAATGGAGGTACGATTTTCCTTGACGAGATTGGCGAGCTTTCTCCCCGGGCTCAGGCGGAGCTTCTCCGCACGCTGGACAACAGGGAGATTCTGCGAGTGGGCAGCACGCGCTGCATTCCTCTGGATATCAGAGTCATTGCCGCCACCAACAGGGATTTGCAGACCATGGTGGAAAGGGGAGAGTTCCGGGAAGACCTCTGGTACCGGATCAATCTCTTTCCTTTGCACGTTCCTTCGCTTCGACAGCGCCGGGTGGACATCCCCGTGCTGGTCCGGCTGTTTGTGCACAGGGTGTCGTCCCAGCTTGGGCTGCTTTCCCCTCCTTCCGTACCTCCGGCAGAAATGGAGCGGTTGTACAGACACAATTGGCCGGGAAACGTACGTGAACTGCGCAATGTCGTGGAAAGGGCCGTCATTCGGGGCCGCAATGGCACGACCTGCCTGCCGCTGCATTTTGACCTGCCGGAAAAAAGAGAAAAGGAGGGAAGTCGGTCAGGCGTGACGGAAGAACGAGCCCGGGAGCAGGAACCGACTGAGGGGCGTCTGCCCACGCTGGAAGAGCTCGGCGACAGATACGTCGCATGGATGCTGCGCCATACCGGCGGTAAGGTAGCCGGAGCGGGCGGGGCAGCGGAGCTTTTGGGCGTGCACCCCAATACGGTAAGGGAGCGGAGTCGCAGAGAGCGTCGTCGGTCGGGAGATGGTAAACGGAAGGCGGTCGGAACATAGTCCTTTTGTTCATGTTCCGAGAAGGCATATCCTTTGCAGCCGGGGCAATTTAGGTTTTATGTATGCTAGATAGTGTCTACACGAGTTAAGTTAACACCTTGAGCCATATCGCTATACAGCGGATTTGTACGGCAGCCTCAAACGATGAGAGCATCTTCGCGTATCTAGTAGCAATGCCGCGCCACCGTTT